>DASSOK010000039.1:0-37938 GCA_035700665.1 Marmoricola sp. | reverse complement strand
GTCGGCGGCCTCGCACACCTTGACCAGATCGCCGCCGGCGCTCATCACCTCGGCGCCGTAGACGCGGTTCTGGTGCTCGGTGCCCCGCAAGGACGTCGGCGTGACCCTCGCGTGCGCCAGCCGGTCGAGCACGTAGTGGTCCACCATCCGGGTGCGCAGCGTGCGCTGGCACTTCTCGCAGCCGATGATCCGGGCGTAGCCCTCCAGCTTCTGCTTGGGATTCGGCAACCAGTAGGAGTCGTTGGCGTTCATCACCCAGTCGCTGCGGACGGTCTTGGGCAGGTTGGCCGGCCCGAAGATGCCCGGGCGCGCGGAGTCGGGGTCGGTGCGCCACTGGCACGCCGAGCCAGCGAAGGTCCCGTCGAGTCCCGGCAGCCCGGCGACCTGGTAGAGCACCCGACCGATCGGCGTCATGCACTGCTGAGCGAGGTCGTCGGGGACGTTCGGCACGACGGAGTGGTCGGCGTAGAGCACGTTGCCGGCCCGGTCGGCGGCGATGGTGTTGACCCACGGCATGCCGGCGCCCTTGTCCTGGCGGGTGAGCAGGTCGCGCACGTTGGTGGCCTTGCCCATCTCGAGGAACGTGTCGATGGTGCGCAGCTGCTCGGCGTTGGCGTCGCGGATGGCGAAGAAGCTCAGCGGCGTCCACCCCATCAGGTCGGCGGGGTCGTCGATGACGTAGCCCTCCGGGGTCCGGTACATGTCCTCGGTGACGGTCGAGACCCGACCGTCGGCGCCCTTCACCTGGACCTCCACGACCCGGTGGTCCAGCTGCTTGAGGCCGCCGTCCGCGGAGAGGTACGTCGTGGGGCTGAGCACGGTCTTGTACTCGTACGGCGCGAACCGGTAGGCCGTGGACACCGTGTGGCTCCAGGCGACGTTGTCGTTCCAGCCGATGTTGACGACCGGGGAGCCGATCAGGCTGGCACCAGCGACGTCGTACCTGCCGGGGATGGTCAGGTGCTGCTGGGTGAAGCGGTAGCGGTTGCGCCACGGGAAGTGCGGGTTGCCGAGCAGCATCCCCTTCCCGGTCGACGTGTCCGAGCGGCCGACGGCGGTGGCGTTCGACCCGAAGGGCAGCTTGCCGCCGAGGCCCTCGCGCAGCTCGTCGGCGCTCGGGAGCACCTTGGGCACCGGCGCGAACCGTGCCGAGACGGGAAGCTGCGGCAGCCCCGGGTCGTCGGCGCTGGGGGGCGTCGCGTCGACGATCTGCTGCAGGAAGTGTCCGCTGGAGGCGAGGATGTTGGCCAGGTAGACGCCGTACCAGACGTCCAGCGCGGTGGCGTTCGGCTGGATGTACGACGCCCCGCGGCACGTCCTGTCGGGGATGTGGTCGGTGCCGCCGATGGAGCGGAGGTAGCGGTTCACCCCGGCGGCGTAGCCCTTCACCATCGCCCGCGCCTGGGCACCCGGGCCGGCCTTCGGGTCGGCGAGCAGCTTCTCCACGACCTTGCGGTTGTGCAGGTCGGTCACGAGTGCGTCGACCTGGAGGTTGGTGCCGTGCATGGACACCTGGTCGTCGTACGTCCCGTCAGGCCCGAGGTAGCGCGAGCGCTCGCCGCGGGCGGTGAGCACCACGTCGGCCAGGGTGCAGATGTTGGTCTGCGCGGCGGCGAAGCCGGAGCCGAACCCGAGCGAGCCCCAGTCGTCGGCCTCGATGTGCGGGATGCCGTGCTCGGTGCGCGTGATGGTGGCGCGGTAGGTGGGCGCGGCCGCGTTCGCCGGTCCCGACGACGTGGTCGCAACGGCCAGCGGCACGAGGGCAGGGAGGAGGGCCAGGGCGGCACCGGCCGCCAGTGTCCTGAGCCGGGGCCGGGGAGGGGTCGTCGCCATGTCCGGGAGAACGTCCGGAACTGGAACAGGTTACGGTTTCGGCCGTCGGCGAGCCCTGCGGCGAGCCGGTCAGCGAGCCTGCCAGCGAGGTGCCCGCTTCTCGGCGAAGGCGACGGCGCCCTCCATGGCATCGTGGCTGCCCATGACGGCGATCATCTCGGCGTTGTTGACCGCCCAGGCGGCCTCCTCGTCGGGGACACCCCCGTCGCGGATGCCCAGCGCGACGCGCTTGCTCGCCTGCACCGACAACGGCGCGTTGCCGGCGATCGTTCCGGCCAGCTCGATCGCAAGCGGGAGCACCTCGGCGGCGGGCACGACGGCGTTGACCAGCCCCCACTCCAGCGCGGTGGCGGCCGGAAGTGCCTCTCCGGTGAGGATCAGCTGCATCGCCCGCTTGCGTGGCAGCTGCTCGGGAAGGCGGATCAGGCCGCCCGCTGCGGCGATCAGGCCCCGCCTGACCTCGGGGAGGCCGAAGGTCGCGGTGTCCGCCGCCACCGCCAGGTCGCTGGCGAGCACCAGCTCGGTCCCCCCGCCCAGCGCGGTGCCGTTCACCGCCGCGACGACCGGCTTGCTGATCGGGTGCTGCACGAAGCCGGCGAAGCCCCACTGCTCGGTGCCGGGCGGGTTCAGCGACTCCCCGGCGGAGATGGCCTTGAGATCGGCCCCGGCGCAGAACGACTTGTCGCCGGCGCCGGTGAGCACGACGACACGGACCTCCGCGTCCGATTCGGCCTCCTCGAGGGCGCGGCCGAGTCCTTCGGTGAGCGCCCCGTTGACGGCGTTGCGGGCCTCCGGGCGGTTCAGCGTGACGACCAGGACGTGGTCGTGGCGCTCGGTCAGGACGGCTTGGTTCGCGGTCATCGGGTGCTCCTCGCTGGGTGTGCCCCTCAGCCAACCAGACCTGGCGGTCACCGTCTGAGGTAGTCCCACCCCACCTCAGCCGTCGTACGGCGGCACCTCAGCCGCCTCTTCGCTCGGTCGGCACCGCGGAGATAGGGCGCGCACCCGATGTCGGGGCCTACCTCACCGGCGCACTCTCGGTGCATCAACCGAGAAGAGGACATCACCATGGAACTCATGAAGTTCGAGATCGCCCGGGCCGAGATCGACTACCGCGCCGAGCGGACCGAGCGCTACTTCGGGCGTCGTCCGGGCTTCACCCGGGCGCAGCGCCGCCGCAGCCGCCGGCCGCTGCTGGGCCACCACTCCAGCGAACAGGTCTGAGCCGGCAGGCCGGGCCGGTGTCGCTCGCGCCACTGCCGGTCGCGGCAGGCATCATGGAGCCCGTGGCTCCCTCCGGCATGACGACCCCGCTGATCGGGCGGGACCGTGAGCTGGCCGAGCTCGGGGAGCTGCTCGGCATCACCGGGAGCGCCGGTGAGGGCGAGCAGCTCGTCGGCGTCCTGCTCTCCGGCGACGCCGGCGTCGGCAAGACCCGGCTGCTCACCGAGCTTCGGGACGCCGCCTTCGCCGAGGGCTGGCAGGTCGCGGCCGGGCACTGCCTGGACTTCGGTGACAGCGCGCTCCCCTACCTGCCGTTCTCCGAGGTGCTCGGCCGGATCGTCGGCGCCCAGCCGGACCTGGTCGCCGCGGTGGCGGAGCAGCACCCGGCGCTGGCCCGGCTGCAGCCCGGCCGCCGGGTCCTCTCCGGCGAGGCGCGGGAGATCTCCTCGGTCGACCGCTCGGACCTGTTCGAGGCGATGCACGCGCTGCTGACGGCTGCGGCCGTGAGCATGCCGCTGCTGCTGGTGATCGAGGACGTGCACTGGGCCGACCAGTCGACGCGCGACATGATCAGCTTCCTGTTCTCACGCCCGTTCGACGAGCAGGTGGCGATCGTGGCCTCCTACCGCGGCGAGGACCTGCACCGGCGGCACCCGCTGCGCCCACAGGTCGCCGAGTGGGGACGCAACCCGCGCGTCGGCCGGCTCCAGCTCGGTCCGCTCGCGCGCGCCGACGTCCGCACGCTGGTCAACGAGCTGCACCCCGACCCGCTGGCCGAGGTCTCGGTCGCCAACATCGTGGAGCGCGCGGAGGGCAACGCCTTCTTCGTCGAGGAGCTGGTCGGTGCCACCTGGTCCACGCAGGGCGTGCCGGACAACCTCGCCGACGTGCTGCTGCTGCGTCTGGACGGGATGGAGCCGGCTGCCCAGGACGTCGTCCGGGTCGCGGCCGTCGCCGGGCGCCAGGTCTCCCACGAGCTGCTCGCGGAGGCGAGCGACGTCGCGCCGGCCGAGCTCGACGCCGCCCTGCGTGCCGCGGTCGAGTCACACGTGCTGGTCGTCGGCAGCGACGGCAGCTACTCCTTCCGGCACGCCCTCCTCGGCGAGGCGGTGTACGACGACCTGCTGCCCGGCGAGCGGGCGCGCCTGCACGCCGCCTACGCCACCGCGCTGCGCGAGGGCCGCGCCCCCGGGACCGCGGCCGAGCTGGCCCGTCACGCCTTCGCTGCCCGCGACTTCGAGAGTGCCCTCGCCGCGAGCATCCGGGCCGGCGACGAGGCGATGGCCGTCGGTGGCCCGGACGAGGCCGCGCAGCACTACGAGCGGGCGCTCGAGCTCGCGGCGGACCCGCGGCTGGCCGGCGACCTGGACATGCCGCCCCTGGTCATCCGCGCCGCCGAGGCGCTGGTCGCCACCGGGGCGCAGACCCGCGCCTACGCCCTCGTCAGCCACCACCTCGACGGCTACCCGGCCGGGGCCAGCGGTCCGGACGAGGGCAGGTCCCGCTTGCACGCCTTCGCGGCTCATGCCGCATCGCTGTTCGACAACCACCTCGACTGGCGCGGGCACGTGGACGCCGCACTGGAGTGCGCCCCGGTCGACCCGTCGCCGGCACGCGCCCGCACCCTCGGCACGGTGGCCCGGGTGCTCGGCATGTGGGGCAAGTCCGACGAGGCCCGGGAGATCGGGATGGAGGCGCTCGCCCTCGCCGAGAGCCACGACATGCCGCGGCTCGCCAGTGACATCCGCACCACCCTCCTGGGCCTGGACAAGCACGGTCCCATCCAGGAGCTCTCCGTCGCCCTCGAGGATGCGGCCCGCAAGGCGGCCGAGACCGGCGCGTTCAACGCCGAGCTGCGCGCGTTGTTCTTCCTCGGCCGCTCCTACATGGACCGCGGCGACCAGCAGCAGGCCGCCCGGATCTTCCAGCGCACCATCGACCGGGCCGCCACCGCGGGCATGCCGTGGGCACCGTACGCCTTCGACGCCCGGCACGTGCTCGCCCAGGTCTCGTTCTTCCTGGGCGAGTGGGACCGGGTCGAGCGTCTCACCGACATGGCCGGTGAGACCCCGCCGCCGACGGCGGAGGCGATGCTGCTCACCTTCCGCTCCGCCGTCTTCTCCGCCCGCGGACGCAAGGAGGGGCTGGCCATCGCGCGCCGGCTGCGCCGCTCCTGGCACGAGGACGGGCTGATCCCGATCTTCGCCGGCGGGGTGGAGATCGACGAGGCCGGACGCGCCGGCCGGCCGCAGGACGCCCTGGACACCCTGCGCGACGTCGTCGACCTGCTCTCCAGCATGTGGCGCAAGACCTTCGCCGCCCGCGTGCGGTTGACCGCGACCACGCTGGCGGCGCTCGCGAACAGCGCGTCCCGGATGAGCAGCGCCGAGCGGCCGCTGTTCCTCGGTGAGGCGGAGCGCGTCCACGAGGACGCCCTGGAGGTGTTGGCCTTCCACCGGGAGGCGGGGCTCTTCTGGGGCCCGGAGGGCAAGGCCTGGGCCAGGCGCCTCGATGCGGAGATGCTCCGGCTGCGGTGGTTGACCGGCGCCGACGTGCCGCTCGACGAGCTGGAGCGATCGTGGCGCGAGTCCGTCGCCCTGTACGACGCCATGGGACACGTCCCCGAGACGGCCTGGAGCCGGATTCGGCTCGCCTCGGTCCTCCGGGCTGCCGGCGACCAGGCCGCCGCGCGGGAGGAGGGTGACCGCGCCCGCGCGCGGGCGCAACAGCTCGGGGCCCGGCCGATGCTGGCCGCCCTGCAGGAGCTGGGCAGCAGCCCGGCACGCACGAGCAACGGCACCAGCACCTCGCTGACCGCCCGCGAGCGCGAGATCCTCGGCCTGGTGGCGCAGGGCCGGTCCAACGGGGAGATCGCCAAGCAGCTGTTCATCAGCACCAAGACGGTGAGTGTGCACGTCTCCAACATGCTGGCCAAGCTCGGCGCAGGGGGCCGCACCGAGGCCGCCGCCATCGCCCGACGCGACGGACTCCTCTGATCCGCACCGGCGTGCCTCGGATGCCGCTCGCTGTTCTGGTCGGTCGTGGGCCGGTCAGTCCCGGGTCGGCAGCCGGGTGGCCATCACGACGAGGCCGACGGCGGTGACAACGGGCAGCAGCATGGCGTTCTGGATGCCGAGCCGGTCGCCGGAGCCGGTGTGCGCGGCGATGAAGCCGATCACCGCCGGGCCGACCAGGAACGCGGTGTAGCCGAACGACACCACCAGGGCGAGCACCCGACCCCCGCCGGCCCGCCCGGCCAGCCCGTAGATCTGCGGTGCGATCAGACCCACGCCGAAGCCGATCAGGCACCATCCAGCCAGGATGACGGGCAGCGCCGTGGCGAACGCAGCGACGACGTAGCCCAGCAGGGCGCACGTCGAGCCGCCCGCGACCACTGCCCGGCGGCCGAAGCGGTCCACCGCGTGGTCACCGAACAATCGGATCAGCACCATGAAGCCGCTGACGCAGGCGAGGCCCCACGCTCCCTGGTTGGCCGACACGCCACCAACGTCGGTGGTGTGGATGGCCGACCAGTCCACCGCCGTACCCTCGGTGAGCCCGAAGCACAGCGCCATCGCCCCGAGCACCCATGCCAGCGGCGGGATCCGGCCAGGACCGTCACTGCCGTGCATCACCCGGGGGGTCTGCGGCGCGATCCGCCAGATGCCGGCCAGCAGGAGCAGCACCAGCACGCCGCCCACCAGGACCGGCGCGCGCAGCTGCCACGCGCCGACGGTGGCGACGATGCCGGCACCGAGGAAGTTGCCGATCGAGAAGCACGCGTGGAACCGGCTCATGATGGGGCCACCGCGGGCCTGCTCCACCACCACCCCGAGCGAGTTCATCGCGACGTCCATGATGCCGTTGCCGACGCCGAACACCGCGGCTCCTACGAGCAGCCAGGCATAGCTCTGTGCGCTGCCCAGGACCCAGGTCGACACCACCGTCACGAGGCCGCCGGCGAAGCTCGGGGCCCGCGCCCCGATCCGGTCGGCTACCCGGCCGGAGACCTGCATGGAGACGACCGCGAAGATGCCGGCCGTGACCAGCACGCCGACGATGTCGGTGTCGGAGAGGTCGAGCACCTTGCGGAAGCCCGGGAGCGAGCCGCCGAAGGTACCGACCAGGAGCCCGTTGCAGACGAAGAGCACGACGACCGCGAGCGTGGCCTGCCGGCGGTCCGGCGCGGAACGGGTCACTGGCCGATCGCGCCGTCGATGCACTCCCGGAGCAGGTCGGCGTGGCCGCAGTGGCGGGCGTACTCCTCGATCATGTGCACGAGCACCTCACGGAGGTTGATGGTGATCCGTTCCCCACGGCTGATCACATCGAGGCTCTCTGCCTCGCGGACGAAGCGCTCGGCGTTGGCGATCTCGGCCTTCCAGATGCGGAACGCCTCCGCCACGACCGCGGCGTCGGCCACGGCCCCGTTGAAGTCGGCGTCCCGGTCGGCACGGGTGATGAAGAGCTTGTCACGCGGCTCGCCCGCCAGCACCTCGCGGAACCAGCTGCGCTCGACCTCCGCCATGTGCCGGACCAGGCCGAGCAACGACAGCGTCGAGGGCGGGACCGAGCGCCGGGCCAGCTGCTCCGCGTCCAGCCCGGCGCACTTCATCTCCAGGGTCAGCCGGTAGTTCCGCAGGTACTCGACCAGCGTCTCCGTCTCGCCGGCGAGCAGCGGGTCCTGGCTGCGCGGGTCGTCCTCTGGGTCGACCCACATGTCGGGGTATCGCTTGCCGGCCATGTGCCCCATCATGGGAGCAGGGGACGCAGGACGCCACTGCAGGCTCCCGAGGGAGGAAGGCCGGCCGCCGCGCGCTGCCGGCACTGTGCCGACCTCGGCCCAGGCCGGGGCGGAGCCCTGGACTCCCTCGCCCGCTGCGGTGCGACGCAGCCCGTTGACCCCCGTGCCCCCGGCCTCCCCCGACCGGGGGCACGGGCCTTTCGCCGTCGGCGTCCCCACCACCCTTGTCCCGTATACGGTAGGGGGGTATCGTGGGCGCATGGAGAACGAGCACGCCAGCGGCCATGGCTACATCAGCCGCAAGAACGACTACCTGAAGCGCCTGCGCCGGATCGAGGGCCAGGCCAGAGGCCTCCAGCGGATGGTGGAGGAGGACAAGTACTGCATCGACATCCTCACCCAGGTCTCTGCGATGACCAAGGCCCTGCAGTCCGTCGCGCTGGGCCTTCTCGACGACCACATGGCCCACTGCGTCCTCGACGCCGCCCAGACCGGTGGCCCCGAGGCCGAGGACAAGATGAAGGAAGCCTCCGAGGCGATCGCCCGTCTCGTGAAGTCCTGACGACCGAAGGAGAAGACCAGCATGAGCCAGACCAGCACCTACACCGTGACCGGCATGACCTGCGGCCACTGCGTCGTGTCCGTGACCGAGGAGGTCCAGGAGGTCCCCGGCGTGAGCGACGTCGACGTCCAGTTGGAGACCGGAGCCCTGACCGTCACCGGTGACGGCGTCACCGAAGACGCGATCAGGGCGGCCGTCGAGGAAGCCGGGTACCAGCTGGCATGAGCACCCCCGTCCGCGTCCTCGCCTTCCTCACCGGGCTCGTCGCCGTCTTCGGCGCCGCCTGGGGAGTGGGCACCGCCGCCGAGCCGATGGCTCGCGTGGACACCGCCCGGCACGGCCACGCCACCCCAGGTGATGACCACGTCGCGGGTCCCGGCGAGCACGAGGCCGCGGACGGCGCCGTGACGGTCCGGCTCGACCAACGGGTCCTCCGGCCCGGGCCCGAGAGCCGGCTGGTGTTCACCCTCACGGACGCCGGCGGGCGCTCGGTCACGGCGTACGACGTCGTGCACGAGCGTCCGCTGCACCTCATCGTGCTCGACACCCGCTCCCTCACCGACTTCCAGCACGTGCACCCTCGCCGTACCGGCCCGGGCACCTGGAGCGTCGAGCTGCCACTCGCAGCCGGCACCGGCTACCGGCTGTACGCCGACGGCCGCACGCACGGGCGCGACTTCGTCGCGACGGCGGACTTCTTCACCAGCGGGCACCATCCCGTGACAGGTGCGGTGCCGGCTCCGAGCGACTCGACCCGGGTCGCCGGTTACGACGTCGCGCTGGAGCGGCGCGCCGGGACCGCCCGGCTGACGGTCACCCGCGACGGTGCGCCCGTGCCGCTGCAGCCCTATCTGGGCGCGCTCGGCCACCTCGTGGTGATCCGCGTCGACGACCTCGCCTACCTGCACGTGCACCCCGCGGAGGGGGACAGCCCGACCTTCGCGGTCGCGGGCCTGGCAGCCGGCAGCCATCGGTACTTCTTCGACTTCAAGGTGGGTGGCGAGGTGCACACCGTCGCCTTCACGGTGGACCAGGAGCCGACGGCCTCGGCGGTCACGACCGGAGAGGAGCCCGTCCATGACGACGAGCACTGACCGCCAGGACCTCGCCGGCCAGCAGGACATCGAGCTCACCATCCAGGGGATGACGTGCGCGTCGTGCGCCAACCGGATCGAGCGCAAGCTCAACAAGCTGGACGGCGTCACGGCGACCGTCAACTACGCCACCGAGAAGGCGAAGGTGTCCTTCCCGGCCACGTTGCTCCCTGACGAGCTGGTCAGCACGGTAGAGCAGGCGGGGTACGGCGCGACGCTGCCTCGGGCCCGCGGGGAGGAGGAGCAACAGCAGCCTGCGGAGACCGACGCGGCGGCTTCCCTGCGCCAGCGGCTGGTCGTCTCGGCCGCGCTGAGCGTCCCGGTCATCGCGCTCGCGATGGTGCCGGCCTGGCAGTTCACGTACTGGCAGTGGCTCTCCCTCACCCTGGCCGCACCGGTCGTGGTGTGGGGTGCCTGGCCGTTCCACCGGGCGGCGCTGGTCAACCTGCGCCACGGCACCTCCACCATGGACACCCTCATCTCGGTCGGGACGCTGGCTGCCCTCGGCTGGTCCGTGTTCGCGCTCTTCTGGGGCACCGCAGGAACGCCCGGGATGACCCACCCGTTCGAGCTCACCATCGAGCGCTCGGACGGCAGCGGCAACATCTACCTCGAGGCCGCCGCCGGCGTCACCACGTTCATCCTCGCCGGTCGCTGGTTCGAGGCGCGGTCCAAGCGACGGGCCGGCGCGGCGCTACGGGCACTGCTCGAGCTGGGCGCCAAGGAGGTCGCCGTACTCCAGGAGGGGCCGGGAGGCAGCACCGAGGTGATGCTGCCGGTCGACTCGCTGGCCGTCGGCATGCGGTTCGTCGTCCGCCCCGGCGAGAAGATCGCCACTGACGGGGTCGTCGAGGAGGGCACCTCGGCCGTGGACGCGTCGATGCTCACCGGCGAGTCGGTGCCGGTGGAGGTCGGGCCCGGTGACGCCGTCGTCGGCGCGACGGTGAACGCGGGCGGCCGCCTCGTGGTGCGGGCGACCCGGGTCGGTTCCGACACCCAGCTGGCTCAGATGGCCCGGATGGTCGAGGACGCGCAGAACGGGAAGGCGCAGGCCCAGCGGCTGGCCGACCGGATCTCCGGCATCTTCGTGCCCGTCGTGATCGCGCTGTCCGTCGGCACGCTGGGATTCTGGCTCGGCAACGGTGCCGGCGCTTCTGCCGCCTTCACCGCCGCGGTGGCGGTGCTGATCATCGCCTGCCCCTGCGCGCTCGGGCTCGCCACCCCGACGGCGCTGATGGTGGGGACGGGGCGCGGCGCCCAGCTCGGGATCCTCATCAAGGGCCCGGAGGTGCTGGAGTCGACTCGTCAGGTGGACACCATCGTGCTCGACAAGACCGGCACGATCACGACGGGTCAGATGAGCGTGCAACGTGTGGTCGCGGCCTCCGGTGAGTCCCGCGACGAGGTGCTCCGACTGGCGGGGGCCCTCGAGGGGCACTCCGAGCACCCGATCGCCCGAGCGGTCGCGAGGGCGGCGCGCCTTTCGGCAGGCTCGGCGACCGGGGCAGGCTCGGGGACCGGGGCAGGCTCGGGGACCGGGGCAGGCTCGGGGACCGGGGACGGCTCGGGGACCGGGGACGGCTCGGTCGCGCCGCCGGTTGAGAACTTCGTCAACCTGCCCGGGCTTGGCGTCCAGGGCCTCGTCGACGGTCGCGCGGTGCTGGTCGGCCGGCCGCAACTGCTCGCCGAGTGGTCCCAGCACCTGCCCGACGAGCTGCTGGCTGCCTTCGACGACGCCGCGGCGCAGGGCAGTACGGCGATCGCGGTCGGCTGGGACGGCCAGGCGCGCGGTGTCGTCGTGGTCGCAGACGCGGTGAAGCCGACGTCGAAGGAGGCCATCGCCCGCCTGCGCGCACTCGGACTCACTCCGGTCCTGCTCACCGGCGACAACCGCTCGGTCGCCGAGACGGTCGCCCGGGAGGTCGGCATCGACCCCGGGCCGGACACGGTGATCGCCGAGGTGCTTCCGGCCGACAAGGTCGACGTGGTGAAGCGGCTGCAGGCCGAGGGCAGGGTCGTCGCGGTGGCCGGAGACGGCGTGAACGACGCCGCCGCGCTCGCGCAGGCGGACCTCGGCCTGGCCATGGGGACCGGCACCGACGTCGCTATCGAGGCCAGCGACCTGACCCTCGTGCGAGGCGACCTCACGGTGGCCGCCGACGCCATCCGGCTGTCCCGCCGGACGCTGGGAACGATCAAGGGCAACCTGTTCTGGGCGTTCGCCTACAACGTCGCGGCCATCCCGCTCGCCGCGGCCGGCCTGCTCAACCCGATGCTCGCCGGCGCCGCGATGGCCTTCTCGAGCGTGTTCGTGGTCTCCAACAGTCTCCGGCTGCGGCGCTTCCACTGACCAGGGGGATAGTCCGACGCGATTTGCCGGGCCGGGGATGCCCAAGGACCGGCAGATCGCGTCGGAGTATCGAATGCGGGCGATCAGGCGAGGGAGGCGAGCCAGGCATCGTGCAGGTCGGAGTAGCGGCCCTCGCCCGAGCGGACCAGGTCGGCTGGGGAGCCGTCCTCCACGATGCGGCCGTGCTCCAGCACCAGGACCCGGTCGGCGATCTCCACGGTGGAGAGCCGGTGCGCGATGATCACCGCGGTCCGGCCGGCCAGCACGGTGTGCAGGGCGCGCTGCACCAGTCGTTCGGACGGGATGTCCAGGGCTGAGGTCGCCTCGTCGAGGATCAGCACGGCCGGGTCGGCCAGGAACGCGCGGGCGAACGCGACCAGCTGGCGCTGCCCGGCGCTGAGCCGGCCACCCCGGTTGGCCACGTCGGTGTCGTAGCCGTCGGGCAGGCTGCTGATGAAGTCGTGCGCACCGAGGGCCCGGACCGCCTCCTCGACGTCGGCGTCGGTCGCACCGGGACGACCGAACCGGATGTTGTCGGCGATGGACCCCGAGAAGAGGTAGTTCTCCTGCGTCACCATCACGACGTTGCGCCGCAGCGAGTCCGAGTCCAGGGCGCGCAGGTCGATCCCGTCGAGCAGGACCCGGCCCTCGGTCGGGTCGTAGAAGCGGGTGGCCAGCTTGGCGAGCGTCGTCTTGCCGGCGCCGGTGGTGCCGACGAGCGCCAGCGTCTGGCCGGCGGGGACCTCGAGCCGGAGGTCGTCGATCACCGGCACCTGCGGCACGTAGGCGAAGGTGACGTCCTCGAAGACCAGCTCGCCGCGTGCCTTCGCGAGCGGCCGCGGGGACTCCGGGTCGGGGACGCCGGGCTTCTCCTCCAGCACGCCGGCGAGCTTCTCCAGCGCCGCCGAGGCGGACTGGAAGGTGTTGTAGAACTGCGAGATCTCCATCATCGGCTCGAAGAACTGGCGCAGGTAGAGCAGGAACGCGGCGAGCACGCCGACGGTGACGTCGCCCTGATAGGCCAGGTAGCCGCCGTACAGCAGCACCAGCCCGATGGTGATGTTGCCGATCAGCCGGATGCCCGGCATGAACCACGCGACCAGCCGGAAGGCGGTCAGGTTGGCACGGCGGTACTGCTCGTTGACGTCGTCGAAGATCTCCTGGTTGCGCGGCTCCCGGCGGAAGGCCTGCACCGCCCGGATGCCGCCCATCGACTCCACGAAGTGCACGATCACCAGCGCGACCTTCTCGCGGGTGATCCGGTAGGTGCGGCCCGACGAGACGCGGAACCAGTTGGTCAGCCACGCAAGGAACGGGCCGCAGAGCAGCGCGACCAGGCCGAGGCGCAGGTCGAGGACCAGCAGCAGCACGGCGGTGCCGCACAGGGTGAGCGCCGCGGTCACCAACCCGTCGAACCCGTTCTCGAGCATCTCGTAGATCGCCTCCATGTCGGAGGTCTGCCGCGAGATCACCCGGCCGGAGGTGTACTCGTCGTGGAAGGCCGGGCTCAGCTTCTGGAAGTGCCGGAACACCCGATCGCGCAGCGTGAAGAGGATGTTCTGCCCGACCTCGCCCGACCGGACGAGGAAGAGGTTGCGGGCCAACGCCTGCACCAGCGTGGCGACGACCACGAGGAGGACGACGAAGACGAGCGGGCCGGTGTCGTTGTGCTCACGGATCGGCGGGATGCCGGAGTCGATGCCCTCCTTGACGAGGTAGGGGATCGCGAGCCGCGCGGCGTTCTCGACGACCACGATGGCGACCAGCACCCAGATGACCTTGCGGTACGGCGCCAGCAGCTCGCCGAGCAACCGTCGAGCCGCACCGGGGAGCACGGCCAGCTCCCGGTCGGCGCCGGTCTCGTCCTGGTGCGGGGTCCGGCCGCGCCATCCGGACCGGTGATCGCTCACCTGCGTCATGCGCTCACCTCGTCGCGGGTGAGTGGCGCGTCCGCAGGGTCGGCGGCGAGCAGCTCCCGGTAGGCGGGCACGGTGGCGAGCAGGTCGCTGTGCTGCCCGACGTGGGTGATCCGGCCATCCTGGAGCAGGGCGACCCGGTCGGCGAGCAGCACCGTGGACGCGCGGTGCGCCACGACCAGGGCGGTGGTGTCGAAGAGCACCCGGCCCAGCGCCTCCTCGACGAGCTTCTCGGTGTGCACGTCGAGAGCCGAGAGGGTGTCGTCGAGGACCAGGATCTTCGGCCGGGACAGCACCGCGCGGGCAAGGGCCAGACGCTGTCGCTGACCGCCGGAGAGCGAGAGGCCCTGCTCCCCGATCCGGGTGTCGAGGTCGTAGGGCAGGTCGTGGACGAACTCGGCCTGCGCCGTCTGCAGCGCCTCCTCGATGTCCTGGTCACTGGCGTGGGGCCGGCCCAGCGTGAGGTTCTCGCGGGCGCTCATCGAGAAGAGGGTCGGCTCCTCGAACGCGGTCGCGACGAGGGAGCGCAGGTGTCCCAGGTTCAGCTCGCGCACGTCGATGCCGTCGACCAGCACGCGACCGCCCGTGACGTCGTACAGACGCGGCACCAGGGCGGTGAGCAGCGACTTGCCGGAGCCCGTGGCGCCCACGAGCGCGACGGTCTCGCCCGGGGCGATGTCGAGGTCGAGGCCGCGCAGCACCGGCTGCTCGTCCGGGCCCTGGTCGGGGAAGGCGAAGCTGACGTCCTCGAAGACGAGGTGCCCCCGCGGCTCGGCGATGACCCGCTCACCGGAGACGATGTCGGGCTCGGTGTCGAAGATCTCCAGGACCCGGGCCGCGGCCGTCATCGCCTCCTGGGCCATCGCCAGGATGACGCCGAGGGAGGAGACCGGCCACACCAGCGAGAGCAGCAGGGTGATGAACGCGACCAGCGTGCCGGCGGTCAGCTCACCACGGCCGACGCCGATCGCGCCGAGGAGCAGCACGGCGACGACCGCCAGGTTGGGGATCATCTCCAGGAAGGTCCAGAACTTCGCCGACAGCCGGACCTTGCGCAGGCTGGTCGCGCGCAGGCGCGAGGCGGACTCGGAGTACTGCGCGGAGACGTGGTCGCTGCGGCCGAAGGACTTGATCACCCGGATCGCCACCGCGCCCTCCTCCGCGCGGGTGGCCAGGTCGCCCTGCTCGTCCTGGACCTGTCGGGAGACCTGGACGTAGCCCTTCTCGAAGCGCATCGAGAGCCACACGATCGGCACGGCCGTGGCGGCGACGACCAGCCCGAGCGGCCAGTACATGTGCAGCAGGACGCCCGTGGTCACGACCACCTGGACGATGTTGGTGAAGAGGAACAGCATCCCGAAGCCGCTGAACCGGCGGATCTGCGAAAGGTCCGTGGTCGCGCGGGACAGCAGCTGCCCGGACTGCCACCGGCTGTGGAAGCTCATCGGCAGCTGCTGCAGGCGCTCGTAGAGGTCGTGGCGCAGCGCTGTCTCGACGCCGAGCACCGCGTTGGACTGGACCCAGCGGCGCAGCCAGATCAGCACTGCCTCGACGATGCCCAGGCCGAGCGCCAGCAGGCCGATCGGCAGCACCGGTTCAAGCTGGTGGTGCGCGATCGGTCCGTCGATCATCGCCTTGGTGACCAGCGGGATGACGATGGAGAGCCCGACGCCGCCCATCGCTGCGAGGAGCATCACGGCGAGTGCCGGGAGGTGCGGCTTCAGGTAGCCGCGCAGCCGCCACAGCGAGTGCACTCCGGCGGGAGGTTGGGCGACGTTCCGAGATGTCATCAGCCGTGCAACTCTAGATGACCTCGGCAACCACCCGGAAACGAATATCCCGCCACCACGAGAGGAGCGACCGTTGGCCCTGGGCAGCACAGCAGGCCTCCCGACGCGAGCGAAGTCCTTCGGCACGTGGACCCTCGCCCACGGCATCCCACGGCTCGGCCTCCACGGGGCCGCACGCCGCGGCGACCTGATCGCCCGGCTGACGGCCGACCCGGCCCTGCGAGCGGACCCGTATCCGGTCTACGAGGAGCTGCGGGCCCGCGGCCCAGTGGCCAGCGGGCGGCTGGTCCGGGCCAGCGTCGACCACGCCGTCTGCAACGCCGTGCTGCGCAGCGAGGACTTCGGCGTCGGGGCGGGTCACCCGGAGCTGCCGGGGCCGATGCAGCGCCTGCTGGGCAGGTTGTACGACGACCGCGCGCTCACCCCGATCGACCCGCCTTCGCTTCTCGCCGTGGACCCGCCAGAGCACACGCGCTACCGCAAGCTCGTCGCCCGGGCCTTCACCGCCCGGCGGGTCGCCGGCATGGAGAAGCTGATCACCGACGTCGCGGCCCGGCTGCTGGACCAGCTGTCCGACGGGCGCGCCAGCTTCGACCTGGTCGAGGAGTACGCCGGCCTGCTGCCGGTCGCCGTGATCGCGGAGCTGCTCGGCGTGCCCGAGGACGAGCACGAGCTGCTGCTCGCCCTCGGCAACCGGGCGGCGATCACCCTGGACCCGGGGTTGAGCTGGGCACAGTTCCGCGACGCCGACGGTGCCATCAGGGACCTGCACCGATGGTTCGAGCAGCACGTCTCCCGGCTGCGGCGAGACCCCGGCGAGGACCTGCTCAGCAGCCTGGCCACGCTCCCGGACGACCAGGTCAGCGAGATCGAGCTGCGCGCGACCGGGTTGCTCGTGCTGGGCGCCGGATTCGAGACGACGGTGAACCTCATCGGCAACGCGGTCGTGCTGCTCGACCGGCACCGGGACCAGCTGGAGGCGCTGCAGGACGCCCCGGATGGCTACGCCAACGCTGTCGAGGAGGTACTCCGGTTCGACTCCCCCGTGCAGCTCACCATGCGGATGGCGCTGAGGGAGACGGAGGTCGGCGGCCACCGGTTCAGCCCCGGTGAGGGCATCCTGACGATCCTCGGTGGTGCCAACCGCGACCCGCAGGTGTTCCGGGACCCGGCCGGCTTCGACGTCAGCCGTGACGACGCCGACCAGCACCTCGCCTTCTCCGCCGGCGTGCACTTCTGCCTCGGCGCCAGCCTGGCCCGGCTCGAGGCGCGGGTGGCCCTGCGGCTGCTCTACGAACGGTTCCCGGGCCTGCGGGTGAGCGGTGCCCCGGTCCGGCGCGGCACCCGGGTGCTGCGCGGCTACGAGTCGGTCCCCGTCACGTCACGGTGAGCGCGACGCCCGCAGCGGCCGGGCATGCCCGGGCGTCGTCCGGGGTACGCGACGCCGGTGTGGGTGGTGGGAAGAGCGATCCGGTCGGCCGTGGCCGCCGTCCTCGCGTGGCTGGTGATCCTGCCCTGGGGCGGGATCGCCGACCAGTACCCCTACTACGCCCCGATGGGCGCCGTCATCGCCGTGACGGCCACGGTGGCCGGGGCGTTCCGCGAGGTGTGGAGGACCGCGCTCGCCATCGCGATCGGCGCGGCGCTGGCGCTGGTCACCGCGCCGTTGCACCTGCTCATCCAGCTCTTCGTGGTCGTCGGCCTGGGCACCGTGGTGTCCGGTTGGAAGCGCCTCGGCGACACCGCGAGCTGGGTGCCGATCGCGGGACTGTTCGTGCTGGTCTTCGACCGGGACGGCTCCTGGGACTACCCGGTGGCCTACATCGGGCTCACCACCGTCGGCGCCCTCGTCGGCCTGGCCGTGACGACCGTGTGGCCGCCACTCCCCCTGAAGGCGGCGCGCACCGCCGCCCAGTCCCTCCGCGACGTGCTGTGCGACCAGCTCGACATCCTCGCCGATGCCCTGTCCGCCGAGGACCTGCCCGACAAGGACGACTGGCAGCGCCGGTCACGCAGCATCGACCCGGCCCTGCACCACGCCCGCGACATCGCCCAGACCCTGGAGGAGGCCAGGGAGGGCAACTGGCGCGCCGCCCGCTGGAAGGAGTATGGCGACACCCTGGAGCGGCAGGTGCGGGCACTCGACGCGATGGCGTTCCTGGTGGAGGACGTCACCTGGTTCCTCAGCGACCGCGAGAACGCCGGCCGCGACGACGTGGCGATCGGCCCGCGACTGCGGCCACAGACCGCCGAGGTGTTCCGGCGCGTGTCCGCCGCACTGCGTTCCATGGAGGGCACCGACGTGGAGGACGACCTGCTCAAGCACGCGGAGGAGGGGCTCGACGACCTTGTCGCCGGCATCCGCGACGTGCGGCGCGACACCGACGACGACATGATGGCCGCGTCCGGCGTGGTCACCACCGTGCACCGCACGCTCGACACACTTCGCTGACGACCCGGAGGTTCCATGGGACTGCTCGACCTGCTGAAGCCGAAGCGCGACAAGGTGCGTGAGACCCGGTCCGCCCTCGAGGCCGCCCGCTCGCAGCAGCCGGACCAAGAGGGTCTCAACGGTGCCGTGAACCGGCTGATGGACCTCGTGCTGGGCCTGGGGCTGGACGGCGCCGGGCCGCTCGACTCGGCGACCGAGGTGGCCGACCAGGCTCGCCGGGAGGCGTCCAGCACCGAGGCGGCCGTGAAGAAGGTGGCCCGCAGCCACCTCGTCGGGGGCGCCGTCGGTGGCTTCGCGACCAGCCTCGGCGGGTTCGTCACGATGCCGGTCTCCCTGCCCGTGAACGTGCTGGAGTTCTACGTCCAGGCCACCCGGATGGTGGGGGCCATCGCGACGCTCCGGGGGTACGACGTGCGCGAGGAGCACGTGCGCACCGCCGTACTGCTGACCCTCGTGGGATCCAACGCCGACGAGGTCCTGAAGAAGGCGGGGATGAGCACCGGTGGCGGCCGGCTCGCGAGCGTGGCGCTGGGCAAGCTCCCACCCGCCGCGCTCTTGGTCGTCAACAAGGCGATCGGCTTCCGCCTCCTCCGGGGTGTCGGCGAGAAGGCCTTCAGCCGGCTCGGTCGCGGCGTGCCGCTCGTCGGCGGCCTGGTCGGTGGCGGCGTGGACGCCTGGATGATGAAGAAGATCGCCGAGCAGGCGATGAAGGAGTTCCCCTCGACCCGAGCGGTCCGCTGAACCGGAGCCGATGCCGCCGCTGCACCGGTGCTCGACCGGCCGGTCAGGCCATCGTGTCGTCGCGGGCCTTGCGGTCGGTGTCGAGGAAGAAGGCCCCGAGCACTCCGGCGATGGAGCCGAACACCACGACGGAGAAGGCAGCGAGGAAGACCTCCATCACCTGGGCGAAGCCGTCGTCGCTCGTGAGCGGCTCCCCGGTGATCGCCGCGAGGCAGGTGTCGTGCACGCAGCTGGCGAAGCTCGTGTAGTCGCTGAAGGTGAACAGCAGCTCGCTGCTGGTGAGCACGGTGATCAACCAGAGGGAGAGCACCCACCCGAGCCGCCCGCGGAGGACCGAGGCCGTGGAGCGGGTGCCCCGGACCGCCCCTGACACCACCCGGCCGCCCCGCAGCACCCGCACGGTGCGCACCAGTCGGAACACGCGCAGGAACGGCAGCACGAGGAAGGCCAGCTGCCACCAGTTCTTCCTGAGGAACCGGCCGGTGTCCGGGGCGATCCACATGCGGGCGGCGAACTCCAGGGCGAAGGCGGCCCAGAGCAGCCAGCCCACCACCGTCAGCACGGTCGCCGCGACGCTGCCCTCGTGCGCCAGCTCCTCGCCGAAGATCACCAGCACGAACAGGATGCCGAGCGCGCTCATCGCCGGGGTGAGCCGGTCGAGCAGCTCCTCGGCGAGGCGCTCGCGGTAGTCCCGCGAGGCGGGCAGCAGGGCGGCGGAGGCGGTCACCCGGCCGCCGTACCCGGTCCGTGGCCCCAGCATGACGACAACATGACGGGCGCATGACAGCGGGAGGCCTGGGAGATTGAGGGCGGCGCCTTTCGGGAACGGGCCCGCATGTCCGAACTACGTGCCCTTGTCCTGACCTGCACCCTGAAGCCGTCGCCGCAGGAGTCGAGCTCGGAGGTGCTGGCCTCCGAGATCATCGACGCCCTGGCCGAGCACGGCGTGACGTCGGAGCAGATCCGGGTCGTCGACCAAGGCGTGAAGTTCGGTGTCTCCAAGGACGAGGGCGATGGCGACGGCTGGCCGCCGATCCGCCAGAAGATGCTGGACTCCGACATCCTCGTCATCGCGACGCCGATCTGGATGGGCCAGCCCGCCTCGGTGTGCAAGATGGTGCTCGAGCGGCTCGACGCGGAGCTCAGCGAGACCGACGACGCCGGGCGGATGGACACCTTCGGCAAGGTTGCCGCGCTCGGTGTGGTCGGCAACGAGGACGGCGCGCACCACGTGACCGCCGAGGTCTACCAGGCGCTCAGCGACGTGGGCTTCACGATCCCGGCCAACGGGGTCACGTACTGGGTCGGCGAGGCGATGCACAGCACCGACTACAAGGACCTGCACCCCAAGCCCGAGGTGACGCAGACGACCACGAAGACCCTCGCCGCCAACACCGCCCACCTGGCGCGGTTGCTGCGGGACTCGGGCTATCCGCCGGCGAAGTGAGCTCGGGTGGTGACGCGGTGACCGGCGCCGCACCCGCCCGCCGAGGCGGCAACACGCACGACGAGCTGACTGCCGTGAGCGAGGCCCACGGCGGCGGCGAGTCGCTGCTGACGGTGATCATCGCGCTGATCGCCAACGGCGCGATCGCCATCGGCAAGACCGTGGCGGCAGTGCTGACCGGCTCCGCGTCGATGGTCGCTGAGGCGGCGCACTCCTATGCCGACACCGGCAACGAGGTCTTCCTCCTCGTGGCGGAGAAGCGCGGCAAGCGGCCACCGGACGCCAACCATCCCCGAGGCCACGGCCGCGAGGCCTACGTGTGGGCGATGTTCGCCGCCGTCGGTCTCTTCGTCGCCGGCGCCGTGCTGTCCATCTGGCACGGCGTCAGCGAGCTCTTCGCGGAGCACCACGAGAGCACCGACTACCTGATCAACTGGATCGTGCTCGGCGTGGCCTTCGTCTTCGAGGGGATCTCGTTCGCCCAGGCGACGCGGCAGGCGCACGGCATGGGCAAGAAGTTCGGCCTCCGGCCGCTCTCCTTCGCCCTGCGCACCTCCGACCCGATCCTGCGGGCGGTCTTCTTCGAGGACCTCGCCGCCCTGCTCGGGATCGTGCTCGCGGCCTGCGGGGTGGGCCTGCACGAGCTGACCGGCAACGCCGTGTGGGACGCACTCGGGTCGATCGCGGTCGGGTTGCTGCTCGGGGCGGTGGCGATGATCCTCCTGGTCCGCAACCACGCGTTCCTGGTCGGTGAGACCGTGCCGAAGGAGCTCTGGGACGAGGTGCTCGCTCGACTTCTCGACCACGACGAGGTGGAGAAGGTGACCTACCTGCACCTGGAGTACGTCGGGCCGCTGAGCTTCTTCCTGGTCGCGGCGGTCGACCTCGTGGGCGACGAGCACGAGACCGAGCTGGCCCGCCGGCTGCGCGACCTGGAGCGCGACCTCGAGGAGCACGAGCCGGTGATCGACGCGGTGCTCACGCTCTCGCTCCGGGACGACGAGGCTCTCAGGCTGCCGGACGGCTTCCAGCGCGTGAACCAGCGCTGAGCACGCGCACCAGCCCGGCCGTCGCCAGCACGTTGGCGAGCAGCACGACACCGACGACCCACCCGGTCCCCGCGTCGTAGGCGACCCCGAGGAGAGCACCCGAGACCAGCAGGCCCACGCCACGGACGAAGGCCAGCCAGCCGAAGGCGATCGCCCTGCTGGCACCGGGGACCAGGTCGGTGACGACCGCCTTCACGGTCGAGTCGAGCACGCCGTTGACCACGCCCCACACTGCGACGCCGACCCAGAGCCACGCCACGTCGTCCAGGAACGCGACCACCGAGGCGGCCGCCGCCACCGGGACGGCGAGGAGCACGCGCGGCCCCTGGGCGTCGTACACCCGGCCGACCACCAGCCCGCTGGCGCCGTCGACGGCCATCGCGACCGCGAACAGCAGCGGGATGGCCGGATCGCCCAGGAGGTCGCGGACCTCGGCGTGGTAGGCGATCAGCGGGAACGTGGCCACCCCGCAGGACAGCACCGCCACCGCGGCGACGTACTCCCAGAACCGGCGCGGCAGCGGCACCCGTGCGTCGGCGCCGATCGGGTCGGCGGCCTGGTCGGCCTGGGCCTCCACCACGTCGGCGACGGCTGCGTCCTCGTAGTGCCGCGGGTCCGGCACCCGGCCGCGCAGCCAGACGAGCAGCGCCAGCACGAGCACGCCGGGCACGACGAGCACCCCGAAGGCGAGTCGGTAGTCCCCGTCCCGCCAGGCCAGCACCGCGGCGAGGAGCAACGGACCGAGCAGCGCGCCGGTCTGGTCGAGGGCCTGGTGGACGCCGAAGGCGGAGCCGCGGCCGGTGCCCGCCGCGGCGAAGGAGAGCAGCGTGTCCTTGGCAGGCGAGCGCACGGCCTTGCCGAGCCGCTCGGTGCCGTAGAGGAGCAGCGCCGGGACCAGCATGCCCGTCGCGCCGATGAACGGCACGCTCAGGACCGTGAGCGCGTAGCCGGCGATCGTCCAGGTCCAGTAGTGCCGCGACCTGGTGACGGCGTAGCCGGTGACCACCCGGAGCCCGTAGCCGATGAACTCCGCCGCCCCTGCGACCACACCCACCACGGTCGCGGAGGCCCCGAGGGTGGCGAGGTAGGGGCCGATGATGCTGCGCGCACCCTCGTAGACCATGTCCGCCAGCAGGCTCACGAACCCGAAGGCGAGCACGAAGTGCCACGGCCGCAGCAGCCGCCGGGGTCCTGACCCGCTGGCTGGCGTCCGGTTCACTGCCCCATCATCGGGTCGCGGCGGCCTCGAAGAACCCACGGGGTACGTCGACCAGCATGGTGTCGAGCTGCTCCTGGGTGACCCCCCGGTCCAGCACGTAGGGGAACACGTCCTCGAAGAGGTGCGTGTAGTGCCACTGCGGCAGGAACGCCATCACCTCCGGGTCGATCCAGTCGATGTAGCAGCTGGCGTCCTGCGAGAGGACCATCCGGTCGCCGTACCCCCGCTGGACCATCTCCACCAGCGTGTCCGCCCGGGCCTCGAACGTGGTGTCCAGGTTGATGCCGAAGCGGTCCATGCCGAGGACGAAGCCGGCCTCGGCGAGCTCGGTCAGGTGGTCGACGTCGGTGGCGTCGCCGCTGTGGCCGAGCACGACCCGGCCTGGGTCGACGCCCTCCTCGTCACAGAGCACCCGCTCGACGTCCAGGCCGGTGCGGGTGGTCGGGTGCGTGTGCACGGTGATGGGTACCCCGGTCCGGTGGTGCGCCTTGGCGACCGCGCGCATCACCCGTTCGACGCCCGGCGTCAGACCGGGCGCGTCGATGGCGCACTTGAGCATCCCGGCACGCACCCCGGTGTCGGCGATGCCGTCCTCGATGTCGCGCACGAACAGGTCGACCATCGGGTCCGGCACGCTGGTGCCGAGCGCCTCGTCGAGCGCGGGTCCGCGGTGGTGGAAGAAGAACGGCACGTCGTTGTAGGTGTACACCCCGGTCGCAGCGACGATGCGGAGCGGCACCTGCTGCGACGCCAGCTCGGCCGTCACCCGCTGGATGCGTGGGAGGTAGCGGCCCAGCCCGATGACGGTCGGGTCGACGATCGTGCGCACGCCCGCGTCGGCCGCCCTGGTGAGCTTGTCGACCGCGTCGGCCACCCGGTCCTCCTCCGAGCCCCATTCCTCGGGGTAGTTCTGCTGCACCTCGGTGGTGAGCGTGAAGATGTGCTCGTGCATCAGGGTGACGCCGAGCTCGGCGCTGTCCACCGGCCCCGTCACGGTCTGGATCTCGGTCATGCGGCTGCCTCTCGGGTAGGAAGTGACGTCTCGGTGCTCTGGGGCCCTTCAAAGATGACGTCTCGGCGGTCTGGGGCTGACAGGAAGCGCCGTCTCGACGGGGTCACCACGTGTCGACCGGGCGACCCGAGCCGGTGAGACGGCCCTGGTGGGTGGCGGCGGACAGGGTGGCGGCGATGATGCCGCGGGTCTCGGCCGGGTCGACGACGTCGTCGATCTCGTGGTGGCGGGCGACGTTGAGCGCCTTGGCGTGCGTGCGGTACTCCGCGGTCAGCTCGCGGACGGTGCGCTCGCGCTCCTCGTCGTCCTCGATCGCGGCGAGCTCCTTGCGCATCGCCAGCCGGACCGCGCCCTCGAGGCCCATCGCGCCGAGGTGCGCCCCAGGCCACGCCATGGTCAGCAGCGGCTCGTGCGTGCTGCCACCCAGCATCGCCTGGGCACCGAGCCCGTATCCGCGGCGGAGCACCACGCCGATCAGCGGCACCTGAAGCTGCGCGCCGGCGACGAGCAGGCGGGAGGTGTGCCGCACCAGCGCCGTCCTCTCCGCCTCGGGGCCGACCATCATCCCCGGGGTGTCGACCAGCGAGACCACCGGGAAGCCGTGACTGTCGCACAGCTGCAGGAAGCGGGCGCCCTTGTCGGCGGCGTCGCTGGTCACCGCGCCGGCCATGTGCAGCGTCTGGTTGGCCACGAAGCCGACGGTCCGCCCCTCGATCCGGCCCAGCGCCGTGACCAGCTCGGGCGCGAACGCCTCTCGCAGGAACGTCACCGACCCCTCGTCAGCCAGCGTCGTCACGATCGGGCGGACGTCGTACGAGGTCTGCTCACGCTCGGGCACCGCGTCGCGCAGGACCGCCTGGTCCGCGGCGGTCCACTCCTGCTGCGACGGCGCGGTGAAGCAGCCCAGCAGCCGACGCGCCACGGAGACCGCCTCGGCCTCGTCGGCGACGAGCACGTCGACGACCCCGTTGGCCGTCTGCACGTCCATCGGGCCGACCTCGGCGGCGGTGAACTCCCCCAGTCCGCCGCCGGCGATCATCGCCGGGCCCGCCATCCCGAGGCTGGAGCCCTCGGTGGCGACGATCAGGTCCGAGCAGCCGGCGATCACGGCGTTGCCGGCGAAGCAGTTGCCGGCCACCACGGCGATGCGGGGTACGACGCCGGACAGTCGTGCCCACAAGGCGAAGGACCCGACGTCGAGGGCGGAGACGAGCGGGATGTCGGTGTCGCCGGGGCGACCGCCCCCGCCGGCGGCGAAGAAGACGGTCGGCAGGCGCAGCTTCTCGATGAGGCCGATCAACCGGTCGGACTTCTGGTGCCCCCGCATCCCCTGCGTCCCGGCCAGCACGAGGTAGTCGTAGGACAGCACGGCCACCGAGCGACCGTCGATGGTGGCCAGGCCGCCGATGATCCCGTCGGCCGGGGTCCGGTCGAGCAGCTCGTCGAGCGGGCGGCGGCCCTCCTGGGCGGCGGTGACGAACCGGCCGTACTCGACGAACGAGCCCTCGTCGACCAGGTCGGCGAGGTTCTCCCGCGCGGTCCGGCCCCCGGAGGCGTGCCGCCTGGCCACCACCTCCGGGCGGGCGACGTCCTGGGTGAGTGCCCGTCGGGCAAGCACCTCCAGCAGGTCCTCACGGATGTCCATCGTCGCCTCCTGACAGCGCGAGCAACGCGGTGAGCGCGGCAGCGCAGTGCGTCACCTCGTCGTCCAGCGGTCGCCGGCCGACGTGGGCGGGGTCGGACCAGTTCAGCGCGCGGTCCTCGACGTAGGCGGCCCACCCGCGCACCGCGGCGAGCTGGGCGGCGTCGAGCTCGAGCACCGCGCCGAGCCGCTCGGCGAACCGCTGTCGCATGTTCTCCACCCGGTCCCCGCCCAGGCTGAGGGCGCCTGCGCCGAAGACGAGCGCGAGGTAGAAGTCGCGGCGGCGCTCGATCTGCTCGTAGAAGCGGCGCACGAACTGTGCCACCGCCTGGTCCGGGCCGGCGTCCTCGTCCGGGGCGGTGTTGCGGAGCATCCGGCGGGAGGCCGCGCCGATCACGGCGTCGTGGTAGTCCGCCTTCGTCGGAAAGTAGTGGAACAGCAGTCCGCGCGAGATCCCCGCCTCCGCGGCGACCGCGTCCACCGACAGCTCCTGGATCGGGCGCTCCACCAGCATCCGCAAGCCGATGCCGAGGAGCTGCCGACGGCGCTCGTCACTCGACAACCGGCTGCGTGTGGGGCTGGACACAACTGTTGAGCATTGCTCAACAAGGTCCTAGGGTCAAGCCATGGACTTCCAGCCTTCGGAGCGTGCCGCCGACCTCACCGCCCGCGTGCGCGCCTTCATCGACAGCAAGGTGACGCCGGTCGAGGCCGACTACCACCACGAGATCAAGCGGCGCCGCGAGTCGGGCGAGGACAGCTGGACCCCGCTCCCGGTCCTCGACGAGCTCAAGCAGAAGGCGCGCGAGCAGGGGCTGTGGAACCTCTTCCTGCCGGCCGGCCACGAGGGCGAGTACGCCGTGAAGTACGGCACCGACGGCGGCGCCGGCCTCTCCAACGTCGACTACGCGCCGGTCGCGGAGCAGATGGGCCGGTCCTTTCTCGCGCCCCTGGTGTTCAACTGCAACGCGCCGGACACCGGCAACATGGAGGTGCTGCTGAAGTACGGCGACCAGCAGCAGCGCGACGAGTGGCTGGAGCCGTTGCTCGACGGCCGGATCCGCAGCGCCTTCTGCATGACCGAGCCGGGCGTGGCCTCCTCCGACGCGACCAACATGGAGCTCACCGCGGTGGTCGACGGCGACGAGATCGTGCTCAACGGGCGCAAGTGGTTCTCCACCGGCGTGGGCAACCCGGAGTGCAAGATCCTCATCGTCATGGGGCTCACGGACCCGGACGCCGACCGGCACCACCGGCACTCGATGGTGCTCGTGCCGCGCGACGCCCCCGGCGTGAAGGTCGAGCGGATGCTCAACACGATGGGCTACTACGACGAGCCGCTCGGGCACGGCGAGGTCTCGTTCACCGACGTCCGGGTCCCGGTCGGCAACTTCATCGCGGGCCCCGGCCGGGCCTTCGAGATCGCCCAGGGCCGCCTCGGCCCCGGTCGGGTGCACCACTGCATGCGGGCCATCGGCCTCGCCGAGAAGGCTCTCGAGCTGGCCATCGAGCGGGGCACCGAGCGGGTCGCCTTCGGCAAGCCGATCATCAACCTGGGCGGTAACCGCGAGCGGGTCGCCAACGCGCGGATCGCGATCGACTCGACCCGGCTGCTCGTGCTCAACGCCGCCTGGAAGCTGGACACCGGCGGGCCCCTCAACGCGCTCAGCGAGGTCAGCCAGATCAAGGTGGCCGCACCCCGGATGGCGCTGGACGTGATCGACTTCGCCATGCAGATCCACGGCGGCGCCGGCATGACCGACGACTTCCCGCTGGCCGCTGCCTGGACCGGGGCGCGCACGCTACGGCTGGCCGACGGCCCCGACGAGGTGCACCTCGGGATGGTGGCCCGCCTCGAGCTCGGGAAGCACCGCTCGTGAGCCGGGTGCTCGTCACCGGCGGAGCCTCGGGGCTGGGCGCCGCGCTGGTGCAGCAGTTGCGCGCCCGCGGGGACCAGGTGCTGGTCGCGGACCTCAACGCCCCTCGTCAGGCTCGGGGACCAGAGGGTCAGGCTCGGGGACCGGAAGGCGACGACGTGGACTTCCTGCGGCTCGACGTGACGTCGCAGGACGACTGGGACGCGGCGTTGGCCTGGGTCGAGCGTGAGTGGGGCGGCCTCGACGTGCTGGTCAACAACGCCGGGGTCGCGACCGGTGGCCGCATCGACGTCGCCACCCTCGAGGAGTGGGAGCGGGTCATCGACGTCAACCTGCTCGGCGTCGTGCGGGGCTGTCGCGCGTTCACCCCTCTGTTCAAGCGCCAGGGCAGCGGCCACCTCGTCAACACCGCGTCGGCGGCCGGGCTGGTGCACCCACCGGGCATGGCGTCGTACAACGCCGTGAAGGCAGGCGTCGTGGCGCTGAGCGAGACGCTGCGCTGGGAGCTGGAGCCCTTCGGCATCGCCGTCACGGTGGTGTGCCCGACGTTCTTCCGGACCAACCTCGCCGCGTCGCTGACCGGCAGCGACACGGTCCTCAACCGGATAGCCGAACGACTGATCACCCGCTCCCAGGTGACCGCCGACCAGATCGCGGCCGAGGTGGTCAAGGGCGTCGACGCCGGCCGCTACCTGGTGCTGCCCGACGAGGGCGCCCGCAAGGCGTTCTTCGGCAAGCGCTTCCTAACCCCGCTCTACGAGCGGCAGCAGCGTGGCTTCGCCGCGCGCATCCACCAGGCCACCACGACCGAGTCCAGGGAGACCCCATGAGCAAGGGAACGATCCTCATCACCGGCGCCAGCTCCGGCCTCGGTGAGGAGATGGCGCGCCAGTTCGCTGACCTCGGCTACGACCTGGCACTGTGTGCCCGCCGCACCAACCGGCTCGACGCCCTCGAGGCCGAGCTCGACAAGGCCCACCCCGGCCAGCGCGTCGCACTCAAGGCGCTCGACGTCACCGACGACGAGGCGGTGTTCCGGGTGTTCCACGAGTTCGCCGACGAGCTCGGCGGCCTCGACCGCGTGGTCGTCAACGCCGGGCTTGGCAAGGGCGCACCGCTGGGCACCGGCCGGTACGACGCCAACAAGGCCACCGCCGTCACGAACTTCGTGGCCGCCCTCGCCCAGGTCGAGGCCGCGATGGAGATCTTCCGCACCCAGGCCGAGAGCGGCCGGCGCGGGCATCTCGTGGTGGTGTCGTCGATGTCGGCCATGCGCGGCATGCGCAAGACGATCACCACCTACGCCGCCACCAAGGCCGGCATCGCGGCCCTGGCCGAGGGCCTGCAGAACGAGAACGTCAAGGGCGTCGACGTCTCGATCATCTATCCGGGCTACATCCGCTCCGAGATGAACGAGAAGGTGGCCCAGCGCACCAAGTTCATGGTCGACACCGAGACCGGCGTGAGGGCGATGGTCGACGCCATCGAGAAACGCAAGGAGAAGGCCTACGTGCCGGCATGGCCGTGGGTGCCGCTCGGCTTCGCGATGAAGCACCTGCCGATGTCCGTCGTGCGCAAGCTGACGTGAGCACGCCCGGTCCCGAGGTCGCCGGCGCGCGCGCCGTCCGCGACGAGGATGCCTTCGACGTCGCGTCCGTCTCGGCGTGGCTGCGGGAGCACGCCGGCATCGACGGGGACCTGGAGGTGCGTCAGTTCGCCGGCGGCGCGTCCAACCTGACCTACCTGCTGCGGGTCACCCCTCGTCAGGCTCGGGGACCGGAAGACGCTCGGCGACCGGAAGACGCTCGGCGACCGGAAGACGCTCCCGGACCGCAGCAGGACCTGATCCTGCGCCGGCCACCGGCGGGCCAGAAGGCGAAGGGGGCCCACGACATGGGCCGCGAGTACCGGATCCAGTCCGCGCTGAAGCCGGTGTTCCCCTACGTGCCCGCGATGGTCGGCTTCTGCGACGACGCGTCGGTGATCGGCTCGCAGTTCTACGTCATGGAGCGCCTCGTCGGGCACATCCCCCGCAAGGAGCTGGGGCTCGACCTCACCCCCGACCAGGTGCACCGGCTGTGCACCAACGTGCTCGACCTCCTCGTCGACCTGCACTCGCTCGACCCGACGGAGGCGGGGTTGGCCGACCTCGGCAGGGGCGAGGGCTACGTCCAGCGACAGGTGGCCGGCTGGTCGGAGCGCTACCGACGGGCCCGGACCTGGAACGTCGGCTCCATCGAGTCGGTGATGGCCTGGCTCGAGGAGAACCGGCCCGCGGATCGTCGTACCTGCCTGATCCACAACGACTTCCGGCTCGACAACGTCGTCTTCGACGAGCAGGACCCCACCCGGCCGATCGGGCTCCTGGACTGGGAGATGGCCACGCTGGGTGACCCGCTGATGGATCTCGGCGGGGCGCTGGCCTACTGGGTGCAGGCCGACGACGACCGACTGTTCCGGATGTTCCGGCGCCAGCCGACGCACGTGCCCGGGATGCTGACCCGTCGGGAGGTCGTCGACCGCTACTGCGAGCGCACCGGCATCTCGCTGACCGAGCGGGAGTGGGCGTTCTACGAGGTGTTCGGCCTGTTCCGGCTCGCGGTGATCATCCAGCAGATCTACTACCGCTACCACCACCGGCAGACCACCAACCGCGCCTTCCGGTTCTTCTGGCTGGCCTGCCTGATGCTCGAGCGGCGCTGTCGTCGCATCATCCGGAGGGTCTCGTGAGGGTGCTGCTGCTGGTCCGGCACGGCCAGGCATCGTTCGGCGCGAAGGACTACGACGCGCTCTCCGACCTGGGCCACGAGCAGTCCCGCGTGCTGGGCCGCGCCCTCGCCGCACGCGGCGTCCGGCCGGACGTCATCGTCCGCGGCGGCATGCGGCGGCACGACGAGACGGCGCTCGGGATCGTGGACGGGCTGGGCGCCGACGTCCCGGTGCAGGTCGACGATGGCTGGGACGAGTTCGACTTCCAGCACGTGGTGGAGGTGCACAAGCCGCACTACCGGTCGCGGACGGTGATGATGGCTGACCTCGCCCGCACCCTGAAGCCACGGGAGGCGTTCCAGCGGGTCTTCGAGGAGGCGACGCTGCGCTGGACCGGTGGGGAGTACGACGCCGACTACCACGAGTCCTTCCCGGCCTTCCGGTCGCGCGTCACCGACGGGCTGCGCCGTACTGCCGACCTGGCACCGGACCGCGGGACCGTCCTGGTGGTCAGCTCCGGCGGACCGATCGGGCTGGTGGCCGCACAGCTGCTCGCCGGCGACTCCTCGCTGTGGCCGCAACTCAACAAGGTGGCGGTCAACACCGCGGTCACCAAGGTGCTCAACGGCCGTAGTGGGCTGACGCTGTCGACCTACAACGAGCACGGCCACCTCGAGCACGACCGCACCCTGGTGACCTACCGCTGAGCGGCCGCGCTCAGCGGGCGGCGCGGCCCAGCGTGTAGAACTCGGCGTTCGGCTGCAGCGCGGTGAGGTGCGCCATCCGGTTCGACATCGCGAACATCGCGGTGATTGCTCCGACGTCCCAGATCTCGTCGTCGGTCAGGCCGGCCGCACGCGCCGCGTCGAGGTCGTCCTCGGTCAGGGTCGCCGAGGCCGTGGCGACCTGCAGGGCCAGGTCGACGATGGCGCGCTGCCGGCCGGAGAGCTCCACGGCGTAGGGGTTCGCGGCCACCTTGTCCGAAAGATAGGGGTCCCTCGCCCGGATCCGCAGGATCGCCCCGTGCGCCACGATGCAGTAGGTGCAGTGGTTCGCGGCGGACGTCGCCACCACGACCAGCTCGCGCTCGGCCCGGCTCAGCCCCTCGCCCTCGACGGCCGGCTCCATGAGCGCGTCGTGGTAGTCGAGGAAGGCCCGGAGCTCACGAGGCCGGCGCGCCAGCGCCTTGAAGACGTTTGGCACGAAGCCGGACTTCTCGGCGATCGGCGCGATCCGCTCCCTGAGGTCGTCGGGGAACTCCTCGAGCTCGACGTGGCCGAACCTGCTCACACTCGTGTCCGTCATGGGCCCATCCTGCCCCGCGGGCGTCAACCCTGCTGCGCGGCCAGCCACCCGAGCAGCAGCTCGGCGAACTCCTCGGGCCGCTCCAGCGAGGGCAGGTGCGCGACGTCGGGCCAGGTCAGGTGTCGGGCACCGGCGATCCCTTCAGCCACGGTGCGTGCGGCCAGGTCGATGGCGTCGATGTCGAGGGCGCCGCTGAGCACCAGCGTCGGTACGGCGATCTCGCCGAGGCGCTCGAGCACCGGCGGGTCCAGCTCGGCCTCCTCCACGTCGTCCCAGTCGTCGGTCAGCTCGAAGGCCCGACGCTGCATCGCCGCCACCTGCTCCCGGACCTCCGCACGCGCCGCGTCGGCGCCCCGGTGCGGCCCGTCCACCCACCAGTCGAGGTTCGCCTGCACTGCGGCGTCGAGATCGCCCACCTCCATGGCGGCGTTCTCCGCGCGCGCGAAGGACCGGAGCTCCTCGGTCGCCTCCGGGATCAGGGAGCCACCCGGGGTCACCAGCAGCAGCGAGGCCACCAGTCCCGGGTGCGCGACGGCCAGTTCAGCGGCGACGCCGGCGCCGAAGGAGCAGCCGACCACGTGCACGCGGTCCGCGCCCAGCGCCGCCAGAGTGCCGGCCACGTCGGCGACAGGGTCGAGCGCCGGCTCAGGACGGGCCACCGACTCGCCGAAGCCGCGCAGGTCGACCCGGATCGCGTCGTACTCCTCCGTCACGGCCGGCCACTGCGGTTCCCACATGCGCCGGTCGGCGACACCGGCGTGCAGCAGCAGCACGGGCGTCGACCCGCGCGGCCCGGCGCGGTCGTAGGCGAGGCCGGTCTCGGCACACGAGGTCATCACGTCTCCCTGGTCGGTCGCCCCATTGAACGGACCACGCCCCGATCGCTCAACCGGTTTCCGTGAGCAGCTCGCCGATCCGGCGCCGCGCGGCACGAGACTCGGGCAGCAGCGGGAAGAACGGATACACGTGCTGCATGCCGGCTGACTCGACGTACTCCACGTCAACGCCGGCACGGCGAGCCTTCTCGACGAACCGCCGCGCGTCGGTCACCAGGACGTCCCGGTCGCCGACGAAGACCGAGACCGGTGGGAGGCCGGACAGGTCGCCGTACAGCGGGCTGACCCGCGGGTCGGCCGGGTCCAGGCCACCTGCGTAGAGCCGCCCGCACGCCACCAGTCCGTCGACGCTGAGCATCAGGTCGCCCGGCTCGAGGGCGCGCTGCTCCGGCTCGCGCATCGTGACGTCGAGCCAGGGCGAGACCAGGACCAGGTGCGCCACCGACGGCGCGCCTTGGTCCCGGAGCTGTTGAGCGACCGCGAGCGCCAGGCCACCACCCGCGGAGTCGCCCTTCAGCACGACGTTCTCGCCACCGAACCGTTCGATGAGTCGCGTCATGACCGTGGTCGTCTCGGCCACGGTGGTCGCCGCCGTGACGGCCGGCGCCAGCGAGTAGAGGGGTACGACGCCCAGCACGCCGGTCCTCCGCACCAGCCCGGCGAGGACCCTCCAGTGGATCGGGTCGATCTCGCTGATGTAGGCGCCACCGTGGAGCGAGACCGCGACGCGGCCGGAGGGCGGCCGCCCGGTCGGCTCCAGCGTCCACACCGGCATCGGGGTGTCCTCGACGAGGGTGACGCGGACGCCGCGGAGCCGTGGGGGTCGCGGATCGACCGGGTCCTCGGCCCTCCTGCGGACCCGTTCGTCCACGGCCGCGACCGAGTCCAGGACGACGTTCCGGCGACCGCGCAGCCGGAGGGCCGCGTTCACCAGGGCGGTCCGGACGGGTGCCTTCACGTGCGCCTTCCTACCCCACCGCTCCGCGCGGCCGCGCACCGACTCGTCGGCCTCCCGGCTCAGCGCCGCTGAGCCACCAGCACGACGTCGCGGAGGACCGAGCCGTGCCCGTGGTGGCCGGGGGCGCTGCGCTCGCGCGACTCCGCCACCTGCACGTCCCACTGCGTCGGGTCGAGCAGCCCCGCAGCGACATCGGCCGCCAGCGCGACATCGGGGCCGCCGTGCGCGGCCGAGTGCTCGTCCGCCGGGTCGTGGCCGACGACCAGCAGCGTCCCTCCGCGCACGACCCCCGCGGCGAGTCGGTGGACCAGCTCCGCCATCGGGCCCGAGGGATGCACGTAGTGGGAGGAGATCAGGTCGAAGCGCCCCTCCGGTGGTGACCAGTCGGTCAGGTCGGCCCGTCGCCAGGTGATCCTCCCGGTCAGCTCGCCGGCGGCCTCGGCGGAGGATCGGGCCCGGTCGAGCGCGGCCTGCGCGATGTCCACGGCAGTCACGTCCCAGCCTCGGCCGGCCAGCCAGAGCGCCTCGGCACCCTCCCCGCAGCCGGCCTCCAGCGCCGTTCCGGGCGCGAGCCCGCCAGCCACCTCGATCAGGTGCGGGCTCGGCGCCCCGGGACGGCCGCCGTGGCCGCGATAGCGCTCCTCCCAGAAGTCACGGTCGAATCCGTCAGGCATCGGCGACCTCCTCGTCACGCGAGGCTCGGCGGTCCGCCACGGCAGCGCGGGTCTCGGCCATCACCAGGTCGGCGTTGAGCTGCGCAGCGGCGAAGGCGCCGCCGGCTGCCGCCGCACCCACCTGGGCCGCCAGGTCGGTCACGTTGCCGGCCGCCCACACGCCGGGAACATCGGTGCGCCCGGTGTCGTCCGTGGGGACGTACTCGCCCATGCCCGACGAGTGCTCCGAGGCGCGGAGCCCGAGACCGGCCAGCACGCCGGTGGCCCGCATCGCCGTGCGCGAGCTCACCACCAGGGCCTCGAGGGGCACCACGCTGCCGTCGTCGAGCCTGACGCCGGTGAGCCGGTCCTCGGCGATCTCGAGGGACTCCACGAGGCCCTCGACGACACGGGTGCCTCGGGCGGCGAGCTGCTCGGCCTCCTCCTCGCTGACCGGCAGGGTCTGGGCCAGGAAGACCAGGTCGGCGCTCCACTGGCGGAACAGCAGCGCCTGGTGGACCGACATCGGCCCACCGGCGAGCACGCCGATCGCCCGGTCGCGCACCTCCCACCCGTGGCAGTACGGGCAGTGCAGCACGTCGCGCCCCCATCGCTCGCGCAGACCCGGTACGTCGGGCAGCTGGTCCACCAGCCCGCTCGTGATGAGCAGCCGACGCGCGCCCACCGAGCGGCCGTCGGCCAGCGTGACGACGAAGTCGTCCTCCTGCCCACTGGCGCCGGTCGCCTCGGCCGCGAGGACGTGTCCGCCGTAGCGTCGTACCTCCTCCCGGCCGCGCTCGAGCAGCTCGGCAGGCGGGACGCCGTCATGCCCGAGCAGCCCGTGCACACCGTCCGCAGGGGCGTTGCGCGGCTCACCCGTGTCCACCACCAGCACGGTGCGGCGCGCCCGCGCCAGCATCAGGGCCGCGTTCAGCCCCGCGGCGCCACCGCCGACCACCACGACGTCGTAGCTCTCCTCAAGCCCATCAGTCACTCCGACCACCTCCATGTGCCGAGCATGCAGCCCAAGGTGGGGGGATCGCAAACTTCTTTGCTGTTCTGGCAAAATGACGGACATGCACGAGGACCTCGAATCCGCCCTCTCCGGTGTCGGGCCGCGGCTGCGGGCGCTGCGCCAGGAGCGCGAGACCACGTTGACCGACCTCTCCGCCACCACGGGCATCTCCGTCAGCACGCTGTCGCGCCTGGAGTCCGGCTCGCGCCGCCCCACCCTCGAGCTGCTGCTGCCGCTGGCCCAGGCGCACGGCGTCACCCTGGACGAGCTGGTGGACGCTCCGCCCACCGGGGACCCCCGGGTGCACCTGCGGCCGGTTACCCGGGGTGGCATGACGATGGTGCCGCTGACACGGCGGCCCGGCGGCATCCAGGCCTACAAGCTGGTCGTGCAGCCACGTCCAGGTACGGCGGAGCCCCAGCTCCAGGCGCACGAGGGCTACGAGTGGCTCTACGTCCTCGACGGTCGGCTCCGGGTCGTCCTGGGCGAGCACGACCTGGTGCTCGCGCCCGGGGAGGCCGCCGAGTTCGACACCCGGGTGCCGCACTGGTTCGGCGCCGCGACCGACCAGCCGGTCGAGTTCCTCAGCCTCTTCGGCAAGCAGGGCGAGCGCGCGCACCTGCGGGCCCGGCCCAAGGCCACCTGACCCGGAGCCTCGTTCGAGAAGGATCCGGCTGTGTCCCGCGCGTGTGTAGGGTCGAGCCCTCCGGACCTTGTGAGGTGACCGTGTCGTCCGACCTGGCGTCCCCGCGACTCGAGCTCGACGAGGCCGGTCTCTGGTTCGACGAGCCAGTCGAGGCCGTGCTCGACGTGGTCATCGGTGACCACCGCGTCTGGTCGTTCGCGCCCGGACGCGATGGCCGCCGCACCGACGACTCATGGCTGGTGGCATGGCCGGTCGCCCTGCAGAGACTGCTGCACGGTCGCGGCCGCGTGCTGGTGCGGGAGCACCTCTCCGGTCGGGTCCTGTTCGACGGCGACGTGCACTTCGACGGCGACGGCACCCTGGCGATCGTCGACGCGTCCGGAGCGCCACTGTCGGTGGAGAAGACCGGCGGCCTGAAGCGGGCGTTCGCCGACGGCGGTCAGGCGCTCGCCGAGGAGCTGGTCGACGAGGTCGTCCGCCTCCTCGACTTCCTCAACACCGAGGCCGGCGGCCCGGCGTTCCTCTGCTACGGCGCCTTGCTGGGCGCCGTCCGCGACGGACACCTGATCGGCCACGACAACGACGCCGACGTGGCGTTCCTCAGCGCCCACGAACAGCCGGCGGACATCGTGCTGGAGTCGCTGCACCTCGAGCGGCTGCTCCAGCGTCACGGGTGGCCGACCCGGCGCATGTCAGGTGACGACTTCAAGGTCTACGTGCAGCTCGGCGACGGGAGCTCCTCCGCGATCGACATCTTCGGCGCGTTCTACATCGACGACGTCTTCCACCTGCTCGGCGAGGTGCGCGGCGAGCTGCCCAAAGATGCCCTGCTCCCGCTGGGCTCCGTGCAGCTCGAGGGGCGCACGGTCACCGCGCCCGCCCGACCGGAGCAGCTGCTCGCGCTCACCTACGGACCCGGCTGGCGTGAGCCGGACCCGGCGTTCCAGTTCCAGTCACCGCGCAGCACCAACCGCCGGTTCCGTGGCTGGTTCCGCGGCGAGCGCGACCACCTGCGCTGGTGGAACGACCAGCTTCTGGCCCAGGCGGACACCTCGCCCGAGCCGTCGGAGTTCGCCGGCTGGGTGGAGCCACGCCTCGACCCACGAAGCACGGTGGCCGACGTCGGTGCCGGACGGGGAGCCGACGCCGCCTACCTGGCCGAGCACGGTCACACCGTTCGGTGCCTCGACTACACCGGTGCCGCCCTCGAGGCGCTCACCCGGCTCGAACGCAGCTGGCCCGGTCCCGGTGCGATCGAGGCGCGGCCGTTCAACCTGTACGACGTCCGACGCGTCCTCGCCTCGGGCGCCCTCGCGGCGAGGGAGGCGGAGCTGGACGCCGTCTACTGCCATGCGGTGCTCAATTGGCTCAACGACGACGGCCGGCGCAACCTGTGGTTGTTCTCGCGGATGGCGCTCCGCGGCGGCGGCGCCCTCTACGTGGAGTTCGACGCGACGCAAGCGGCGCAGCACGATCGCCTCCGCATGCGCCAGCATCGCGGCCTCTCGCCCCAGCTGGTCGCCGAGGAGATCGTGGGGCTGGGCGGGGTGGTCGAAAGCTCCGAGGCGGGACCGGTCGTCGAACGGGCAGCTGGCGGGGACACGTCGACATGTCGTCTGATCGCAAGGTGGAGCTGATGGATGTCAGGAGCAAGGTCAGGCACGCGGTCCTGCGGGTGTTTCCGCGGGCGGGTGACGTCAAGCGGGCACTCACGGGGAAGCCGGGGCCGGCTGTGCTCAGGGAGCAGGACAGGCTGCGCGAGACCGACCGCCGACAGGCGCGGCGCCTCGACCAGCTCGAGCAGCAGACGAGCCGCTTGCGCAGCCGGATCGCGGAGCTCGAGGCCGAGCTGCAGGAGTCCCGACGGCTCAACAAGAGGGTCGCCGAGCTGACCGACCTGGTCGCGGAGGTGCTGCTGCCGGAAGGACAGCGCGACGACGACGCCATCACCGAACGGCTCCGGGGATACGACAGGTCGTTGTGACGAGCGGACGCGGGCCGGCTCCTTGGGCAACCGGATCAACGAGTGGTTGACTCGCTGGGACCGCTCCCCGCACAGGAAGGCCGACCGGCGTGCTCCTCCGCGTAGCCAGCCTGGACGACTTCGGGCACTGGTTGCGTGGCAGTGGTCTCGAGATCGTCCTCATCGTGCTCGGCGCGCTGCTGCTGACCCGGTGCCTGACGTGGGGCCGTCTTCGCTATGTCGCCAGGCTGGAGCAGCAGCAGGCGGGACCCGACCAGCTGGTGCGCTCGGAGGAGGAGAAGTACCGCCGGGCGGTGGCCCAGGTCGTGCTCTGGGCGGTGGTCGTGCTGATCTACATCGTCGCGGCGTTCCTGGTCGTCGTACGGCTGGGGCTGCCGGTGACCAGCTTCGTCGCCCCCGCGACGGTCGTGGGCGTCGCGCTGGGCTTCGGGGCGCAGCGGATCGTGCAGGACCTGCTGGCCGGCTTCTTCGTCATCGCGGAGCGGCAGTACGGGTACGGCGACCTCGTCAAGGTCGCCGTCATCGGGGTGTCCGAGCCCGTGATCGGCACGGTCGAGGCCGTCAGCCTGCGGGTCACCCGGATCAGGGCCACCAACGGCGAGGTGGTCGTCACGCCGAACGGGCAGATCGTCCAGCTGACGAACTACTCGAGGGACTGGGCTCGCGCCGTCCTCGACGTCCCGGTGCCGGTGCAGCTGGACGTGAACCGGGTCAGTGAGGTACTGGCGCAGGTGGGCAGGGAGGCCTACGAGGACGAGTCGCTGCGGCCACTGCTCCTCGACGCCCCTGCCGTGATGGGCGTGGAGTCCATCGACGTCGAGGAGCTCAAGATCCGGCTGGTCGCCCGGACCCTGCCGGGCCGGCAGTTCGAGGTCGGCCG
>DASSOK010000038.1:0-13208 GCA_035700665.1 Marmoricola sp. | reverse complement strand
GCAGCAGCACCCACGAGGGCGTCGTACACCGAACCACCCGCGATGCCGTGGTCGGAGAGCTCTTCGAGGAATGTCTCGGCCGCGGACTGAGGAAGTCGCCGACTCTCCGGGAAGTTGGTGCGGATCAGTCGTAGCGCCGATGCAGGGGAGAGACGTCGGGGCGGAGGGAGCCGCGTTAGCACCGAGTAGGTCTCCCACTCCGCGTGTCCTCCCAGGCCCAGGGCGTGGCCGCGCGCCCTCTCGCGCACCCGGTCGTGGTGACTGTGGCCCGGCGACACCAACGCGATCGCTGCGCTGGTGTCGAGCAGCAGGAGATCAGGGCTGGTCGGCAAGGCGCAGGTCGCGCACGTCGTCCGGCGACATCGGCTCCGCGTCGGGCAACATCAGGAGCCCGTCCACCTCATCGAGCGCGTCCTCCGACACAGGGCTGATCCGCAACGAGCTGCCCTCGACCACGATCTCGACCTCTCCCGGCGTGAGGCCGACCTGCAGCCGCAGGTTCTTGGGGAGCACGACACGGCCCGCTTTGTCGACGGTCGTCCTCATGCCCGTGACGTTACCATCTGAATGGTAGTCGAGTGGCAACGATCGCGTGGCTCGTGACCCCAGAGCGCGACACGCCGAAGAAGAATGATTCGCACACACGTTCGAAGATGTGCTAAGCTGGGACCAGCTCAATCGGAAGAGGTGCACCGCCGCAGGCGGGATGCGAAGGCCGGGAGAGTGAGTTTCGCGAAGCGGTGAGTAATAGCCCGGGAGGCCCGGGCCTCCGGCGAGACGACAGGGACACCACCCCGTCGACCGGAGACCGCCATGACCGAGCTGAGCGCCCAGCACCCGCTGCTGACGTGCGTCGCGGAGCTCGGCAGCACCCTCGACGACGCGGCCCAGCTGCAGCCGACGTTCCTCTCCGCCGACGAGAAGGCCACGGCGATGCGCGAGCTCGCGGCCGTCGAGGCCCGGGTGGTCGCGCTGCGGATGCGGGTGATGGCCGTCGCCGACGACACCGCCGAGAAGACCGCGGCCCGTGACGTCGCGGCCTGGTGGAGCCACGAGACCCGCTCGGAGCCGGACGCCGCTCGCGCCGACGAGCGGCTGGCCCGCAGCCTCGACCGGGACCGGCCGCGAGTTGCGGAGGCACTCGCCGCCGGTCGCTGCTCGGTGGCCCAGGCGCGGGTGATCGTGCACGCCCTCGACGAGCTGCCCGACGACGTCGAGCCCGACATCGTGGAGCGGGCCGAGGCGGCGCTGGTCGACTACGCCGAACAGTTCCGGCCCAGCCAGCTGCGGCGCCTGGGCCGGCGCATCCTCCACGTCGTCGCGCCGGACATCGCCGACGAGCAGGAGGCGCGCAAGCTCGCCGACCTCGAGCGCAACGCCGCTCGCAGGACGCATCTCTCGCTCCGGCCGATGGGGGACGGCACCACCCGGCTGTCGGGACTGATCCCGGAGGCGGCCGGCAGCCGGCTCAGGACTTACCTCGAGGCCTTCACCTCACCCCGGCGTGCCGAGGCTGACGGGCCGCTGGCGCCAGACGACCGCCGGCCCTACGGACGTCGCCTGGGGGAGGCGTTCTGCGCGCTCCTCGAGCACCTCGACCCCGCGAAGCTGCCGCACCACGGTGGTGACGCCACCACGGTGATCGTCACGATCCCGCTCGACCAGCTGCGCTCGGAGATCGGCACCGCGACGGTGCTGGACGGCGAGGTGGCCGAGGGTTCGAGCGTCGATGGCTCGAGCGCCGGGGCGGTGGCCAACCTGAGCGCCGCCGAGGCTCGCCGCCTGGCCTGCACGGCGCGGATCCTCCCGGCCGTCCTGGGCGGCGACTCCGAGATCCTCGACCTGGGCCGCGCCGAGCGGCTGTTCACCCCGGCGCAACGGAGGGCGCTCCGGCTCCGCGACAAGCGGTGTCGCGCCGAGGGGTGCACGATCCCGGCGACCTGGTGTGAGGCACACCATCTGGTCCCGTGGCTGTTCGGCGGCCTGACCGATCTCGACAACGGGATCCTGCTCTGCAGCCATCATCATCATCGAGCGCACGACGACCGATATCGATTCATCCGGCTGGCCAGTGGCGACCTCCGGTTCATCCGGCGGACGTGAGAGCCGGCGTGCGCAGCAGGGGGAGACGGGGTGCGACGAAAGTCGTGCGTAACCCCGCGCTCCTGCGTGCGATCACGCCAGTGAGAGCAACCGAGAGGAGCCCCTGATGCTCAAGCTCAGCGAGATGTCCCTGACCGCCAAGGTGTTCACCGGCGCGGCCGCCAGCCTGGTCCTCGTCGGCGGTGCCGGCGTCGCCGGAGCCGTCGGCAGCGACGACGTGAACGCACCCGGCAGCCGCACGTCCGACCTGTCCCGCGACCGGGCCGAGGACCAGGCCGACGACCACGCCGACGACCGGGCCGACGACCACGGCGCACTGTCCGGCCGCGACAGCGCCCGCGACCGGGCCGAGGACCGCCGGGAGGACCGGCGCAGTGACCGGACCGACGACGACGGCACCGCCGACCAGGGTCGAGGCGACGACGACGGGCCGCTGCACGACGCCGACGACGACCACGGTGCCTTCTCCGGTCGCGACGGCGACGACGACGGTCCGCTGCACGACGTCGACGACGACCACGGCACCCTGTCCGGGCACGACAGCCCCGAGGACATCGCCGAGGACCTCGCCGATGACCGCGGCGACGACGACGGTGACGACGCTGACGACGAGGCCGAGCACGACAATTCCGGCCCGGGCAGCGAGAACTCCGGGCACGATGACTCCGACGACGACGGAGACAACTCCGGCTCCGGCAGCGACGACTCGGGTCACGACGGCTCCGACGACTGATCCAGGGCACGACCGGCAGACGGGAGGCGCGCGTGGACCTGACCGACGAGGTCGTCGCAGCCGCGCGCGCCGGCGACCAGGACGCCTGGCGAGTGGTGTACGACGTGCTCGCGCCTCGCGTCCTCGGCTATCTCCGGGCCCGCGGCGCCGACGACCCGGAGGGCACCACCAGCGAGGTCTTCCTCGCCGTCCTCCGTGCCCTCGACGGCCGGCTCGAGGGTGGTGCGACCGGCCTGCGGACGCTGGCGTTCTCGATCGCGCACGCCCGGCTGGTCGACGACCTGCGTCGCCGGGCCCGGCGGCCGGACGTCGTGCCGTACGACCCGGCGGGCGACGTCCGCACCGCCGTACCCGCCGAGGACACCGCCCTGATGACCGTCGAGGCGAGCCGGGCGCTGCGGTTCCTCGACCAGCTCGGTGAGGACCAGCGCACCGTGGTGATGCTCCGGATCCTCGCCGACCTCACCCTGCAGGAGACCGCCGCCGTGCTCGGCCGCAGCGTGCCGGCCGTGAAGCAGCTGCAGCGCCGCGGCCTGCTGGCACTCAAGGAACTGATGACCGCGAAGGAGGTGACCCGATGACCACGCCGCTCGACACCCTCGAGACCATGCTCGCCGAGTGCGACCTCGACGAGGACCTCGCCCCGGTGCTGGCCGCGACCCTCGGGTCGCTCGACCACCTCGTCGGGGAGCCACCAGAGCCGAGCCCGGAGCTGGCGGCCGCGGTGGCGGACCGCTTCGGCAGTACGACGGACACCCAGGTCCTCCCCGCCGTGGTGGTGCCGATCCAGCGGGGCCGGCGGCTCGCCCTCGCTGCGGCCGTGGCCGTCGTCGCGGCAGTGAGCACCACCGGCATCGCGGCGGCCAACAACAAGCTGCCCGAGCCGGTGCAGCGGGAGATCGCGGAGTTCTCCCGGCACTACCTGCCGTTCGAGTTCCCGGCGCCGAAGCAGCAGGCACCACGGCAGCAGCCCGGGCAGGAGCCGAAGAAGGAGCAGCGCCCCGAGCCGGTCCAGCCGACGCCCACGGTCGGAGACGACGACCACGTCGACGACCACGGCGGCGAGGTCGACCGGGACGACCGCGTCGAGCCGGGCGACGACCGCGACACCCGGGAGGACCGCGAGGACAACTCCGGGCCCGGCTCCGACGACAGCTCCCACAGCGGCTCCGACGACAGCGGGTCGGATGACAGCGGGTCGGATGACAACTCCGGTCACGGCAGCGACGACTGAGCCGGATCGGGACTACGGTGACTGCATGCGACCGAACGGTCAGGTGACGTCGGCTGGGGGACTCGCTCCGTTCTGTCACGTCGGCTGGGGCTACCGGACGCAGGACGAGTTCGACGCGCGCGCCGGGGAGTACCTCGCCGACGGCCTCGCGCAGGGGCAGTGCGTGGTGTTCGTCGGGTCCGGCACCCCCGAGCAGCTCACCGAGCGGCTGCGAGGGATCCCCGGTGGCGCGACGGCGCTGGCCGCCGGCTGCGTCGGGGTGCGGTCGATCGAGGAGTTCGTCGTGCTCACCCCCGACGGCGTCGTCGACCCGGAGGCGTCCCTCGCCAGAGCCAGGTCGGCCGTGCAGCTCGTCCTGGACCGCGGGTTCACCGGCCTGCGCGGCATCATCGACGCCACGGCGATCGTCCGCACCGAGGAGCAGCGCGACGCCGTCGCCCGTCTCGAGCACCGCCCTGACCGGCTGATGGGTGCCGCCCCGGTCAGCGCCTTTTGCGCCTTCGACCTCGAAATCCTCGGGCCCGCTGCCGAGGAGCTGCTCTGCCTGCACCCGTTCACCAACACCGACGGCGGCTTCCGGTTCTTCACCGGCGAGGACGGCAGCCTCGTGCTCACCGGGGAGCTCGACCTCGCCACCCGGACCCTCTTCGAGGTGACCAGCCGACGGCTGGAGAGCGCGCTCGGAGACGAGCCGGCCGGCGACCTGGTCATCGACATCGGGGAGGTCGACTACCTCGAGCACAACGCGCTGCTCAGCCTCGACCGGCTCGCGGAGCGTGGCCGGCGCAGCGTCGTACTCCGCGATGCGCACCCGTCGATCGCCCGCATCGCCGGGCTGCTGCACCTGCCGCACACCCGCATCGAAGTCGCGAGCTAGCGACCGCCGAGGGCGCGTCCGGCCGCCCGGCCGGAGAAGATGCAGCCGCCGAGGAAGGTGCCCTCCAGCGCGTTGTAGCCGTGCACCCCGCCGCCACCGAAGCCGGCCACCTCGCCGGCGGCGTACAGCCCCTCGAACACGGACCCGTCGGGACGCAGCACCTGCGAGTCGAGGTTCGTCTCCAGGCCGCCGAGGGTCTTGCGCGTCAGGATGTTGAGCCGTACGGCGATCAGCGGGCCGTGCGCCGGGTCCAGGATCCGGTGCGGCTTCGCGACCCGGATCAGCTTGTCGGTGCGCGAGCGGCGGGCGTTCGCGACCGCCATCAGCTGCAGGTCCTTGGAGAAGGCGTTGTCGAGCTCCCGGTCGCGGGCCTCGATCTGCTCGCGCAGCCGGTCGAGGGAGATGGTGGCGCCGTCGCGGGAGAGCCGGTTCATGCCGGCCACGAGCTCCTCCAGCGAGGAGGCGACCACGAAGTCCTCGCCGTGCTCCTTGAACGCCTCGACCGGGCCGGGTGCGCCCTTGGCGAGCCGTGACTTCGCCAGGAACTTCAGGTCCTTGCCGGTGATGTCGGGGTTCTGCTCGGAGCCGGAGAGGGCGAACTCCTTCTCGATGATCGACTGGGTCAGCACGAACCAGGAGTAGTCGTAGCCGGTCGCCAGGATCGCCCGCATCGTGCCCAGGGAGTCGAAGCCGGGGAAGTTGGGCGCCTCGAACCGCTCGCCGGTCGCGGAGAACCACAGGGACGACGGCCCGGGCAGGATCCTGATGGCGTGGTCGGGCCAGACCGGGTCCCAGTTGTGGATGCCCTCGGTGTAGGCCCAGAGCCGGTCGCGGTTGACCACGTTGCCGCCGGCCACCGCGGTGATGCCGAGCATCCGGCCGTCGACGTGGGCGGGGACACCGGAGATCAGGTGCTTCGGGGCGGGGCCGAGCCGCTCGGTGGGCCAGATCGACCGGATCAGGTCGTGGTTGTGGCCGATGCCGCCCGAGGTGACCACCACGGCATCCGCCCGGTGCTCGAAGTCGCCGACGACCTCGCGGCTCGAGCTGACCCCGCGCGGCTCGGTCGAGGGCGCCAGCACGCTGCCACGCACGCCGACGCAGGCGCCGTCCTCGACGACCAGGTCGTCCACCCGGCGCCGGTGGCCGAAGGTGACCTGGCCGGCCGCCTCGGCCGCCTCCACCGGCTCGAGGAAACAGCGCACCACCTCCGGGCCGGTGCCCCAGGTCAGGTGGAAGCGCGGGACGGAGTTGCCGTGGCCGGTCGCCGAGCCGCTGCCGCGCTCGGCCCAGCCGACGAACGGCAGCCAGCGCATCCCGAGGTCGCGGAGGTAGGCGCGCTTCTCCCCGGCCGCGAAGTCGACGTAGGCCTCGGCCCAGCGCCGGCCCCAGGTGTCCTCGCCACTGGTCCCCGGGCCGAGCCGGTCGAACGCGGCGGAGCCGAGCCAGTCCTGCATCGCCAGCTCGCGGGAGTCCTTGATCCCCATCCGGCGCTGCTCGGGGGAGTCGACGAAGAAGAGACCACCCAGCGACCAGAACGCCTGCCCGCCGCGGTTCGCGGCGTTCTCTTGGTCGAGGACGAGCACCTTCTTGCCGGCCTTGACGAGCTCGTGGGTCGCGACCAGGCCGGCGAGGCCCGCGCCGACGACGATGACGTCGTGCTCCTGCTGCTCAGACATGGGCTGGTTCAACATGGGCTGGTCGAACATGGGCTGATTGAAGCAGCCGCACCAGCACGCCCCGCTCGTACTCCCGCACCTCGAGCAGGCCCAGGCCGAGCTCCTCGATCTCCGGCTCGAGGGCCTCGACCTGGCCGGTGTTGCCGAGCTGCAGGATCGCCGACCCCTCCGGCAGCAGGTGCCGGGCCGTGGCCCGCAGGCACATCCGCGCGATCACCAGGCCGTCGGGACCGCCGTCGATCGCGATGGCCGGGTCGCGCGGGAAGTCCCCGATCCGGGTGTGCTCGACCCACGGCGGGTCCGCGATCACCATCGCGAAGGTCTCATCGGGGCGCAGCACCTCCTCGATGGCGCCCTCCCGGACCTCCACCCAGTCCTCGAGCCCGGCCGCGCGCACGTTGCGGCGCAGGAACTCGCACGCCACCGGGTTGAGGTCGACGGCGACGAGGTGCCGTGGGGACGGCGCGGTCTTGAGCGCGAGCGCCAGCAGGCCGATGTGCCCGACGCCGGCGCACAGCTCGAGCACCGGGCCCTCGGGCGCGTCGACGAGCAGCTCGGCGGCCCAGCCGGACTGCGCGGCCGTCCACTCGCGCGGCTCCAGGACCCGCTCGTCGTAGAGGATCTCGAGCGGACCGAACCGGCGGGTGCTGCTCGTCGGGCGTGTCCTCGGGCGTGTCATGGCCGGAACGCTAGTGGGTACTACCGGGCATGCACCTGCCCCGACCCCGCGGACCGCTCAGCCAGGCGGTCGTCGACCGGCTCCGAACCGGTCCCGAGGCCACCCTGCCCGAGCAGGTCCAGGCTCCCGACCAGCCCCTCTCCGACTCCGACTTCCAGCTCGCGCTGTGGGTGCTCTACGAGCTGAGCTACCGCGGCTTCGACGACCTCGCCGACGGCGAGGACGCCGAGTGGGCGCCGGACGTGCTCGCGTTCCGGGCGCTGCTGGAGGAGGTCTTCGAGGCCGAGCTCCGGGCCCTCGTCGAGCCGCGGACACCCGACAGCAGCGAGGACATCGTCGAGGCGATCCTCGAGATCTGCGAGGGTGACGAGGACGCCCGCTCCATGGCGTCGTACCTCCAGCGGGACGCGACGGTCGAGCAGTTCACCGAGTACCTCGTCGCCAAGAGCGTCTACCACCTCAAGGAGTCCGACCCGCAGTCGTTCGTGATCCCGCGGCTCAGCCCGGCGGTCAAGGCGGCGCTGGTGGAGCTGCAGTACGACGAGTACGGCGACGGCCGACCCGAGCGGGTGCACCAGGCGATCTTCGCCCGGGCCCTGGAGTCGATGGACCTCGACGCCACCTACGGCGCCTACGTCGACCGGGCACCCGGCCCGGTGCTCGCGGAGAACAACGCGATGTCGCTCTTCGCGCTGCACCGGCGGCTCCGCGGCGCCTCGATGGGGCACCTGGCGGCCTTCGAGTCGACCAGCTCGGTGCCGTGCCGCTTCGTCGCGATGGGGATCCGCCGGCTGGAGCTGCCCGAGGAGGTCGCGGCCTACTACGACGAGCACGTGGAGGCCGACTCCATCCACGAGCAGGTCGCGCTGCGCGACATCTGTGCCCGGTTGGTTGCCGAGGAGCCCGGTCTCGCCGACGGCGTGCTCCTCGGCGCCACCGCCTGCATCGTCCTGGAGGAGCGGGCCACGGCCGCGATCCTGGACGCGTGGGAGTCCGGCGCGAGCGTGCTGCTGCCCGACCCGGTGGGGGAGGCGGCATGATCCCCGAGGCGACCGGCGGCGACGTCGAGATCACCGTGACTCCCGGCGGGCCGGCCCTGGTCCGCGGTGCCGACGTGATCCGCGACGAGGACGGCAACCCGCACCGCACCCAGCGTCCGCGAGTGGCGGTGTGCATGTGCGGCATGTCGCGGATCAAGCCGTGGTGCGACAGCACCCACAAGTTCATCCCCTCGTCGGGCTCGGGGAACAGCTCGTCTGGCTCGGGGAACAGCGACAAGGGATGACCGACCCGCAGACCGACGAGAACCAGGAGATCGTCGCCGGGATCGCGCGGGTCGCCGAGGAGCGTGGGCTGACGATCGCGGCCGCGGAGTCGCTCACCAGCGGGGCGGTGCTCTCCGCGCTCGGTGCCGGCAAGGGCGCGTCGTCGTGGTTCAAGGGCGGCGTCGTCGCCTACCAGAACGACGTGAAGTTCGACGTCCTCGGCGTCGAGGAGGGTCCGGTCGTCACCCCGACGTGCGCGCTCCAGATGGCCCGCGGCGTCTGCAAGCTCGTCGACGCGGACGCCGCCGTGGCGACGACCGGCGCGGGCGGCCCCGAGGCGGAGGACGGCCAGCCACCGGGCACGGTGTTCATCGCCGTCCAGGTCGGCGACGAGCAGCGCGCCGAGGGCTACTACTTCAACGCCGACCCGCCCGAGGTGGTGGCGCAGTCGATCACGCACGCGCTCCGGCTGCTGGCCGAGGTGCTGGGCGCCACATCTTGAACCATTCCAGAAAACGTGCAAGGTTGGGCGCGTGGAGGTCACCGTCGATCGTCCCGGGCCAGGACAGGGCCCGGAGAGCCGGCTGCGTGCTGCCGGCCTGCGGGTGACCCAGCCGCGGATCGCCGTACTCCGGGCCGTCGACGCCCACCCGCACGCCGACACCGACACGATCGTCCGGGCCGCCCGCACGGCGCTCGGGGCGGTCTCCGTCCAGGCCGTGTACGACGTGCTGCGGGCGCTCGCCGCCGCCGGGCTGGTCCGCCGGATCGAGCCGGCCGGGTCGCCCGCGCGCTACGAGTCACGCGTGGGCGACAACCACCACCACGTGGTCTGCCGGCTCTGCGGCGCGATCGCCGACGTCGACTGCGCGGTCGGCGAGCGGCCGTGCCTGGACGCCTCCGACAGCCACGGCTTCACCATCGACGAGGCCGAGGTGACCTACTGGGGCACCTGCCCCACCTGTGCCGCCTGATCCCGAGATTCCACCCAACCGCCAACCCACCAACCGCCAACCCCCCAACCCCAACCCCCCAACCCCATCCCCCCAACCCCATCCCTAGGAGCGAACAGTGCCTGTAGACGTCCCCGACAACACGAAGCCGGCCACCACCGCAGCCGGCGCGCCGGTTGTCGACAACCAGAACAGCGTGACCGCCGGGCCGCGCGGCCCGATGCTCCTGCAGGACGTGTGGTTCCTGGAGAAGCTGGCGCACTTCGACCGCGAGGTCATCCCGGAGCGGCGGATGCACGCCAAGGGCTCCGGTGCGTTCGGCACCTTCACCGTCACCAACGACATCACCAAGTACACCAGCGCCAAGGTGTTCTCCGAGGTCGGCAAGCAGACCGAGATGTTTGCCCGGTTCTCCACGGTCGCCGGTGAGCGCGGTGCTGCCGACGCCGAGCGGGACATCCGCGGCTTCGCGGTGAAGTTCTACACCGAGGACGGCAACTGGGACATCGTCGGCAACAACACCCCGGTGTTCTTCTTCCGCGACCCGCTGCTCTTCCCCGACCTCAACCACGCCGTGAAGCGCGACCCGCGCACCAACCTGCGCTCGGCCGAGAACAACTGGGACTTCTGGACCAACCTGCCCGAGGCGCTGCACCAGGTCACCTACGTGATGGGCGACCGCGGCATCCCGGCGTCGTACCGGCACATGCACGGCTTCGGCTCGCACACCTACTCCTTCTACAACGAGGCCGGCGAGCGCTTCTGGGTGAAGTTCCACCACGTCAACCAGCAGGGCCTCAAGCACCTCACCGACGCCGAGGCCGCCAAGATCGTGGGCGACGACCGCGAGTCCCACCAGCGCGACCTCTACGACGCCATCGAGCGCGGCGACTTCCCGAAGTGGAAGCTGTGCATCCAGGTGATGCCCGAGGAGGAGGCGGCGACCTACCGGTTCCACCCGTTCGACCTCACCAAGGTGTGGTCGCACAAGGACTACCCGCTCATCGAGGTGGGCGAGTGGGAGCTGAACCGCAACCCGGAGAACTACTTCGCCGACGTCGAGCAGGCCGCGTTCACGCCGGCCAACGTGGTCCCGGGCATCTCGTTCTCGCCGGACAAGATGCTGCAGGGCCGGCTGTTCTCCTACGGCGACGCGCAGCGCTACCGCCTGGGCGTCAACCACCACCAGATCCCGGTGAACCAGCCCCGTGCCGCCACGAACGCCAACAGCCCGCACCGCGACGGGCAGATGCGCGTCGACGGCAACGCCGGTGCGGTGCCCTCGATCGTGCCGAACTCCTACGGCCACTACGGCGACCAGCCGCAGTACAAGGAGCCGGCGCTGCGCGTGGGTGACACGGCCGACCGGTTCAACTACCGCGAGGACGACGACAACTACTTCGAGCAGCCGGGTGACCTGTTCCGGCTGATGGACGCCGAGGCGCAGCAGCGGCTGTTCGAGAACACCGCCCGCGCGATCGACGGTGCCTCCGACGCGGTCGTCGAGCGGCACATCGACAACTGCACCCAGGCCGACCCCGCCTACGGCGAGGGCGTCCGCAAGGCGATCGAGGCGCTCAAGGCCGGCAAGGTCGACGCCACGGACGTGAACTCCGACTCCGTCTGAGGCACGGTCTGAGGTCGCGGCCTGAAGAGACGGCCGAGGGCTGGGGCAGGATGACCACGTGACGGTTCTCGTGGTCATCCTCGCCCTCGCCCTGGTCGCGGCGCTGGCGGGGATCGTCGTACTGCTGCGGCGGCTGGAGGCGGCGCGCGCCGACGTCGGGCGCCTCGAGGCGGCGCTGGAGACGTACGAGCGTCAGGTCCTGCGCGACCTTCCCGCGCCGGCACCGGTCAAGGCCGCCGGCCGCGTGGTGCAGACGGTGATGGAGACCGCGACCCGGGTGCGCGAGCAGGGGGTGGGCGGCACGCTGATCAGCTCGCTGGACGACTTCACCCGGTGGGCGCTGGAGGATCGTACGGCGATCGCTCGCGTCGCGGGCCCCGACGGGACGGTGACCCTCTTCTTCTCCGACATCGAGGGGTCCACCGTGCTCAACAACGAGCTCGGTGACGCCCGCTGGGTCAAGGTGCTCGCCGCTCACGACCAGGTCGTGGAGACCTACGTGGAGAAGTACCGCGGCCATGTCGTGAAGACCCAGGGCGACGGGCACATGGTCGTCTTCAGCACCCCGGACCTGGCCCTGCACGCGGCCGTGGACATCCAGCGCGCGCTCAACGCGAACTGGAACCGCAGCCGGCGGCTGCGGCGAACTCCCATCCGGGTCCGGATCGGCCTGCACACCGGGACCGCGGTGGAGAAGGGCGGCGACTGGTTCGGCCAGAACGTCGCCTTCGCTGCCCGGGTGGCCGCCCAGGCGCAGGGCGGCGAGGTGCTGGTCTCCGACGAGGTGGTGCAGGGGGCCGGCGAGGACTTCACCTTCGAGGCCGCCGAGGCGATCGAGCTCAAGGGCTTCGAGGGCGACCACCAGCTGTGGCGGGTGCAGGCGGGATGACCCTCGACCCCGAGCAGACCCAGCGCGTCGTCGCGCTCGCGATGGACCTGGCTCGCGAGGGCCGCACGGACGAGTTGGTGGAGTTCCTCGACCATGGCCTGCCGGTCGACGTGCAGGACCGCGACGGCAACACGCTGGTGATGCTGGCCGCCTACCACGGCCACGCCGACACCGTCCGGGCACTCGTCGACCGCGGCGCCGACGTGGACCTGCGCAACGGACGGGATCAGTCGCCACTGGCAGGCGCGATGTTCAAGGGCGAGCGTGAGGTGGTCGGGGTGCTCCGCGATGCCGGCGCGGACCTGGACGGCGGGACGCCGACGGCGCGGCAGGCGGCGGAGCTGTTCGGCTACGAGCTGTGACCGGCCGCTTTGCTTGCAGGGTGCTAGCATCGGATCATGAGCACGCTCTACATTCGCGACGTCCCCGACGCCGTGGCCGAGACGCTGAAGGAGCGCGCGGCCGCCGAGGGCAAGTCGCTCTCGGCCTACATCGGTGCTGAGCTGACCCGCATCGCGACGCGTCCCACGAACTCAGAGGTCATCGCGAGGCTGCAGGCTCGCGATCGATCGGCAGGTCCGGCCCCGCGGGACATTCTGGAAGCAGTCCAGGAGGGCCGTAGGTGATCGTGCTGGACGCCTCGGCGATGGTCGAGGCGCTGGTCGGCCGGGATCCCGATGCCGAGCTGCTGCAGGCGTTGTCCGGTGACATCGATGCCCCGCACCTGCTGGACGTCGAGGTCCTCTCTGCGCTGCGCGGCCTGGTGCTGGGCGGCAAGCTCGAGGCGGAGGTGGCCGAGGCCGCTCGGTTGGACCATTTCGCCTTCTCCATCAACCGCCACGACGCCGCGCCGCTCGCCGATCGGATCTGGGCGTTGCGCCACCACTTCACCAGCTACGACGCCTGCTACCTCGCGCTGGCGGAGGCCCTGGCCGCGCCCCTCTACACCTGCGACGCCAAGCTCGCCGCCTCCGGCCACGAGGCGGAGGTCCGAGTCCTGCCCGGCACCCCTTGACCTGTCGGAGCCTCGTGCGAGGCTTCCGTCATGTTCCTGATCGGTGCGGACCTGCACTGGAGTGCGTCCGACCTGACGGCTGCGGCGGGGTGTGAGTACGCCGTGCTGCGCACCCTCGACGCCAGGCTCGGCTGGATCGACGAGGAGACCGACC
>DASSOK010000037.1:0-4835 GCA_035700665.1 Marmoricola sp. | reverse complement strand
GACGGGTGACCCCCGAAGTACTCGGTGTTGGTCAGGTTGCCCGCCGTCGGCGTGCCACCGCAGCCCTTGATCGGCAGGTAGGCCGTGCCGTCGACGGCAACCCGGAGGTGACCATGGAGCGCCGAGCAGGCACCGCCCTCGGCGGCGATCGTGGGGTCGGGGTCGTCGGCGGCGTTGGCCGGGGTGTTGTACGCCGGCGACACCGGGCCGAACGTCAAGCCCCCGTCGGTGCTGGTGGCGCAGCCACCGCTGTAGGAGTTCTGCGCGCAGTAGTACACCGCGTCGGGGTACGACGTCGTCGCCTGCAGCGCCGCACCGGCAGCGAACGGGCCGCCACCCACGGTCTGGTGGTCGAGCACGGTGCCCACCCCGCAGCCTTGACCCGGCTGCCAGCTCTGGCCCGCGTCGTCGGAGAAGGAGAACAGGCTGCAGGCCAGCGCCAGCTGCGAGGAGAACGTGCGCCCGGTGCCGCGATCGGTGAACGTGATGGGGTCGAACGTGGTCACCGACGACGGCGGGGTCGTGTCCCGGACCGTGATCCGGCCCGGCACCACGCTGTCGTCCCACGTGAGCCGCTTCTCGAAGGTGTCCGCGCCGTAGATCGCGGCGTCGCGCAGCGGGTCCCAGCCGATCGACGGCTCGCCCCCGTCCGCGCCTGTGCGGTAGGCCGTGAACGAGTTCGCCGGGCCGGAGCCCTGGCGAGCCTGCACCGCGGGCATGCCGCCGAGCAGCAGCACCGCCACCGCCGCGATCGGGAGCACGAGAAGGCGAACCGAGCCCGAGCGAGAACCCATGTCGAGGGACCTTTCGAAACAGATGTCCCCTCCCCAGACCCGCTCAACCTAGCCCGGCCGCCCGCTCGGGGGAAGACCTCAGCAGGTCAGTCGATGCCTTCGACGATGCGGAAGTCGCGCACGACGCCGTCGGAGAGGGCGACCAGCGCCTCCTGGTAGGCCGCACTCTCGTGCGCCGCGACGGCCTGCTCGAAGCTGTCGAACTCGATCAGGAGAGTGCGCTCCGCGATTCCGGCGTCATGCGCCACGACCCGGCTCCCCCGGGAGAGGATCCGACCACCCCCGGCCGCGACGGCCGGACCGGCCAGCTTGTTGTAAGCAGCCAGCTTCTCTGGATCCGAGATGGTGCGGTAGGCGCTGACCCAGTAGCCCTTGGGCATGGAACCTCCAGTGCGGGGACGGTGTCCGATCGTGCGGAGCAAGAACCGAGCGAGCTGCAAAGCCTACACTGTGTTCGACCTAATAATTGACTCGGACAATCGAGCCGCTGATACATGGACCCGGTCCATGTTCATGGCGGTAGAGTCTGCGGCCATGACAGCGACAGGACTGCGGGAGCGCAAGAAGCAGGCCACGCGCCGCCACATCGCCCAGGTCGCCAAGGAGCTGTTCGTCGCCCGAGGGTTCGACAACGTCACCGTCGCCGAGGTTGCCGAGGCGGCCGACGTGTCCAAGATGACGGTGTTCAACTACTTCCCCCGCAAGGAGGATCTCTTCCTCGACCAGCACGCATATCAGGTCAGCGACATCGAGCAACTGCTCGCGGACCGGGGCCCCGGGGAGTCGGTGACCGCCGCGCTGCGTCGCTACCAGCACGACCTCCTCGAGGCCGGGCACGAGCTGTCGGGCACCGCTCCGGGCATCGCCGGATGCTGGGACGTCATCTCCGCCAGCCCGGCCCTGCGCAACCGACTGCACGAACAGGCGCTCGAGCTGCAGACGGCCATCGCCGACATCCTCTGCAAGGAGAGCGGCGACCCAACGTTGTCGCGACTCGTGGCCGGCCAGGTGGCGGCCGCCATGGCTGCCATCTTCGAGACGGCACTGCGCCGCATGGTGCACGGCGAGGACACCGCGCGAGTACGCCGCGACCAGTCCGCCCTCATCGACACCGCCTTCGACCTGCTCGAGCACGGCATCGAACACCTCGGCAGGTTCTGAGCGCACCGCCACGGGCCGACGACAGAGGCGTCCGACGCTGCAGGAAACATCTACTCAACATAACCCTTGACCGAGTCAATTTCAGTGTGCGACGCTCGTGGTCCGCGCGGCGCGACTCCGTGGGACTTGTGACCGCGCGGCACTCCCAGGCGGAGGCCAACGACCATGTCATCGAAGGAGGATCGTGCCGCCCGATGCAGCTCACGACGTCCGAGAGACGACGACATCGCGGCCAGGCGTCCCGCCGTGCGTGGGTCCGTCGGGGGCGATGTTCTTCTCTGACCCGATCTCGCAGTTAGGGCGGTAGGCGGGCCTGGTGCGGCATTCCGAAGTTGATGTCGACAGTGACGTTGCCCTGTTGGGCCGCCAGTAGGGCTGCGACGGCCGCTGCGAGGCTGACAACGAGCGAGGCGATGGCTCCGAGCCGGTGTCCTGGAAGCAGCGTGATGAGGATGAGGGCAGCCGCAACCATGGCTCCGAGCATGACCAATGCGGTGCCCATTTCGTCTCCTTTCGTCGCTGCCGAGTACTTCGGCTTGTCGGCGCGGGAGACTCACTAACGCGGAGGTGGTGTCAGCGTCGCGTTCTCACGTGAGTGCGGGTAGCTTCCGAAGCCGGGCGAGGACTTCGGCGAGGATGGTGACGCCGGGTGGGAGCCGCAAGGTGGTGCGGCGTGCGTGGTGGACGACGCGGCCAGGGATGCAGATCAGCTCCCGGCGGAGCCGGTTGAGGTGGCCGCGGGCGCGGCCGTTGCCGTCGTCGAGTCCGCCGAGTTCGTGCAGCCAGGCAGAGAAGTTGACCGCGAGTAGCGCGCCCCACATCCAGGCGGTGTTCACCGTCTCGTCGCCGGAGGGCAGGTGGCGCAGCGCGGCGCCGTGTTTGGCGTCACGGATGCGGTCCTCGATGTCGGTGCGGTGGCGAAACCACGCCTCGACGGCCTGGGCCTTGGCGCGAGTGGAGATATCGAGGTTGGTGACGATGAACGAATACGCCCACACCTGGTCGACCTGCCCGTCCAGTGCGAGGGTGAGTTGCCCGGGTGGGATGGTCTTGCGGCGCCGCGCCCGCGGGTCGGCGGACAACGTGGCCGCGTCGTAGCGGACCCGGCGGATCAGGCAGCGGGTGCCCTCGGGCCAGTCCCGGGGCAGATAGTCGGCGACCGCGACCTGAGCGCCGTGCATCCCGACCGCGGGCGCCCATGCCTTCTCCGGGATCGAGGCGGCCGCCCGCCACGTCGCCGGGTTCCGGTTGGCGCCGATCGCGAAGTCACCACCGGCCTCGACCACGGCGTTCGCGAGGTCCTTGGTGAAGTAGCCAATGTCACCGCGCACCCGCACGCGGCCATGTTCTGGCGCCGCGCTCGCCAGACCCTGCAGTGCTCGGGCGAGGAGACCGGTGACTCCGGCGCGTGGGTCGACGTCGCCGGCCAGCAGGTCCGCGGCCAGCACGATGCCAGCCTCGGCCCAGGTCGCCAAGTGCGGCCGGCCGGCGCGTTGGCCCTTGTAGTTGTAGGCGATGCCCTGCTTGCGGGACCCGTAGACCTCGACCTCGGTTGCGTCCAGGTCGATCGTCGGCGCCCCGGTCAGCTGCCTCCGGCGACGCGCCGGAACTGCCTTGACGACACGGCCGGCGAGTTGGCCGACGGCCGTCTCCACACCCCGCCATCGGGTGGTGTCGAACCGCTTGGCCAGCGTCGCGGCCGTGGTCGACGGCGGCATCGCAGTCGGCGAAACTGATACACCGGCTGCATCAGCGCGGCGCCGGTCAAGGCCCACCAGGTAGTCCTCACCGGCCATCTGCGCGGTCGCGAGCGCGGTCATGAACTCCCCGCCGCTCAACCCACGGGCGCGCTGCTTGATCGGTCCGATCGCCTCATCCAACGCGGCGACAACACCCAGCCGGTCGACCAGCTCAGTCACCGCGAGAAGCCCAGCATTCGGCGTCAACGAGGGATCAGACGCGCCGATGCGGACCTGCTGACGACCCCGACGACGACCTCGTAGAGTGCTCACCCAACAGGTGCCTTTCATTCGGTGCAGATCAACGTCTCGACAACCGCGATCTTGCCGAACTGGAAGGCACTTGTTGCGTTCACACCCCGGGCAGGTCAGGACTTACCTGCGGAACCGGGTCTGACGCCCGGGCAGCAGGCCGGACGCCCGCCCGGAGTGCGGCAGAACGCGTGCGCCCGGACACACACCGGGTCGATACTCACTTTCCACGACCTGTTCGGAAGTGGAGCAGGTGTACGACAACAGCCGCGATCCGGACCCGCGTCTGCTCGGGCGCGAGTCCGAGCTCGCGCGCATCGCGGAGTTCTGGTCCGGCGCCCACGGCGTGCTCTGCCTGGTAGGTGAGGCCGGCATCGGGAAGACGGCACTGTGGCGCGTCGCGGTCCGGGACGCGGCCGACAGGGGCCACACGGTGCTCGCTGCGTCTCCGGCCGAGGCCGAGCGCGACATGCCGTACGCCGTGCTCGCCGACCTGCTCACCGGCCTGCTCGACGACCCTGACCTGCGTCTGCCGGCACCCCAGCGCCGTGCCCTCGAGGTCGCGCTTCTGCTGCGCGCGCCGGAGGGGTCGCCGCCCGACCCGCACGCGGTCGGGCTGGCCACCACCGCGGTGCTGCGCGCCCGGACGCTGGTCTCCCGGGTCGTCCTGGCCATCGACGACCTGCAGTGGGCGGACCGGGCGTCCACCGACGCGGTCGCCTTCGCGCTCCGCAGGCTGCCGTCGGACCGGCTGCGCGCGGTCCTCGCCCTCCGCACGGGGGACGTCGCGGCGCCGGCGCCGGAGCTGGGCCTGACGGCGACCACAACGGTGACGGTCGGCCCCCTCGACTTCGAGGCGTCCCGCCGGCTGCTCACCCGCGAGCTCGCC
>DASSOK010000036.1:0-49076 GCA_035700665.1 Marmoricola sp. | reverse complement strand
CACCCGAAACGGCGTTGCTGGGTCAGCTCGTTTGGGCGTACTAATCGCGGCGACCGGGAACCGCTGAACGATGCATAGACGATGCAAGTTGCTAGCAGAAGGGCCCGGGATCTGCGTTTCCGCAGGTCACGGGCCCTTCTTGCTGGCTCCCCCGGTTGGACTCGAACCAACAACCCTCCGGTTAACAGCCGAATGCTCTGCCAGTTGAGCTACAGGGGATCGCGCTGGAGAAGCGTAGCAACTCCCCTGGGGCGTTGCTAAATCGAGGGATCGCCCGTCTCGCCCACGTCCTGGCGGGCGGCTGCCAAGGCTTCCTCGACGCTCCGGCTGACCTCCGGATCGTCCGGTTGCACGCCGGCGTCGTACTCCACCATCCACGCGATCGCACCGTTCTCGCCACGCCGGCCGATCACCGTGAACCCACGGCGTCGGCCGAGCGAGACCCTGCGCTGCAGCACGATGCTCGCCTGGACGCGCTCGCGGACGAGCTGCAGCAGCAGGCCCTGTTCCTCCAGCTGGAAGCTGTGCACGGACCGCCGCTCCCCGAAGCTCCCCACCTCGGTGACCGTGAGCCGCTGTTCCTCGTCGTTCCAGCCGACCTCCTGGATGCCGGCCCACGACAGCCGGCGCGGGTCGTCGCCGCGGAGCACGACCAAGGCGGCGGGCGTGCCGACGAGCCAGGTGCCGTCGGTCGCCCGTCCGTGGGCGAGCACCCGCTCGCGGGCGGGGAGCCCGGCCAGACGGCGGACCTCGCTCGGCAGCTGACCGTGCCGGACAGCGCGGAACAGCCGTGCAAGCGGCATCAGGCCTCCAGGGCCTGTTCGCGCAGAGTACGACGGTGCTGCTCGAGGGCGACCAGCTCGCCGAACATGCGGTTGTACTCGGTCGCCTGCTCGACCGGGTTCGTCCGCTGGAGGCGCGCCTTGAGGTCGGCGATCCGGCGCATCACGGTGAGCTCGCGCAGCCGGCTGACGTGCTGGGCGGCGTAGGCCTGGTCGGGCTCGCGGGCGGAGTGCAGCTGCTCGACGGCAAGCGCGCTGATCAGGCTGCGCATCCTGTCGTCGTCGGTCGCGGCGGTGAGCCGGGAGCCCCACTGCGGGTCGTCCACCGCCGGCACTCCCCCGGCCTGCCTCGCAGCAGTCCAGACAGCGCGGTACGCCGGATGGGTGAAGTCGTCGTCAGACAGCTGGGCTGCCGGTACGGCGATCGCCTCGGGTCGCTGCACGACGAGCTTCAGCGTCTCTCGTTCGAGCGTCAGCCGCGGATCGCGCGCGTCGGGCAGGTCGGTCTGCTGCTGCGGCACGGATGGTCCGGTGGCGTGCGCGCCCGCCCGGCCAGCTGCCCGTCGTACCTCCCGCTGCACGTCGTTGGGGTCGATGCCCAGCATGCCGGCGAGCTCGCGGGCGAAGGCGTCGACCTTCGAGCGGTCGCGGATCGCCGTCACCAGCTTGGCCGCCTCGCGCATCGCGTCGATGCGGCCGTCGGCCCGGTCGAGGTCGTAGCGCTGGACGACGTTGCCCAGCACGAAGCGGTAGAGCGGAACCCGTCGGGCGACCAGCTCACGCACCGCGGCGTCGCCGCCCTTCAGCCGCAGGTCGCAGGGATCCAGGCCCGACGGCTCCACGGCGACGTAGGTCTGGCCGGCGAAGTTCTGGTCTCCCTCGAACGCGCGCAGCGCCGCCTTCTGGCCGGCGGCGTCCCCGTCGAACGTGAAGATCACCTCGCCGCGGAACTCGTCGTGGTCCTGGAGCAGCCGGCGGATCACCCTGCCGTGGTCGTCCCCGAACGCGGTCCCGCACGTCGCGACCGCGGTCCTCACTCCGGCGAGGTGGCAGGCCATCACGTCGGTGTAGCCCTCCACGATCACGGCCTGGCTGCCGCGGGCAATCTCCCGCCGAGCCAGGTCGATGCCGTAGAGCACCTGGCTCTTCTTGTAGATCGGCGTCTCGGTGGTGTTGAGGTACTTGGCCTCGATCCGGTCGTCGTCGAAGATCCGCCGGGCGCCGAAGCCGATGGTGTCGCCGCTGGTGTCCCGGATCGGCCACATCAGCCGGCCGCGGAACCGGTCGTAGAGACCGCGGCGGCCCTCGCCGGCGAGCCCGCTGGTCACCAGCTCCTTGTCGGTGAAGCCCTTCTGGCGCAGGTGCCGGGTCAGGTCCTCGCCGCCGCGGGGTGAGAAACCGACGCCGAACGTCTCGGCCGCCGCCTGGTCGAAGCCGCGCTCGTCGAGGAACCGTCGAGCGGCCGCGGCGTCCGGCGAGCCCAGCAGCTCGGCGTACCACTGGGCGGCCACCTTGTGCGCCTCGATCAGGCGGGGGCGCTGCGGACCGCCGCTGGGCCGGGCCGGGCCGCCCTCCTCGTAGCGCAGCTGCACGCCCGTCTTCTCCGCGAGCCGCTCGACGGTCTCGGAGAAGGACAGCCCGTCGATGTCCATGAGGAACTTGATGACGTCGCCACCCTGTCCACAGCCGAAGCAGTTGCCCGTCAGGATGTTGTCCGCAAGGACGAAGGCGTGGCCGTCCGCCACCTCGGCGCAGAAAACCTCCTCGACTCGATCGGTCTCTTCGATGGATCGCACGACCCAGCCGCGACGCGCGAACTGCTTGTCGCAGGCCACGAAGCGACGCCGGTGCTCTGGGAGTAGAAAGAACTGCTCGGTGAGGTCCTCGTTGACCAAGTGGATGCGAAACAGCTCCGAGGGTTCGCGTCCCGGGAAGCCCTCGCGGACCTGGCAGGTGATTCCATATGTGGCGATGCCGAGGTGGCTGCACAGCGTCCGCACGAACTCGAGATCTTCGCGGTGAGCCGAGTTGAGCATGACCGTTCCGTCCTTGGCGACGCAGCCGTCGGCAGCGAAGTAGCCCGCCAGCCAACCGAGCAGGTACGACGGGGACTCAGTGAGGGGCGGCCGATCCTTGAAGTACGCCGGCAGGTCCATCACCCACAGGTTGTCGCCCGAGGCGACAGTCTTGCTGTGCGGGAACCATTTGAGCATCGCCTCGTCTTTGGGTGGGCAGATGAGGGCGGCGGACCCCTTGTAGTTCCGGGTGCCATCACCGTACGTGTAGCCGCGAGCGATTCCGAACGGTGACGGTGTCGTGCGTCTACTCATGTTGCGCGGGAAGGTGTACGCCAGACGATCACCGGCCTTGAGTGCCTTGGTAAGCACTTCCCTACGCCGGGAGGAGTTGCCGTTAGCCGTCCTGACAAACCAGCGGTGCCCGTCGGTCGCGTAGATCTCCTTGACCTGGCGGTTGCGAGTCAGCGTGATCTTCATCAGCGGCTGGACGCCGTAGGACCGGAAGGGTGCCTCGACCCAGTGAGCTCGGGAGCTCAGGACCCGGTGCGTCCCGCCAGCCAGTTCCCGGATCGGTCGGATCCCTTCATAGGTGAGCACCTCGGTCTCACCGGCCAGGCAGTGGTAGAGCCCACGAGCAGGGGTGACGTTGAAGCTGGGCGACTTCTCGTCGTGGAAGGGACACAGGCCCTTGTAGTTGCCGCCGCCGGCGGACTTGAGCGTGACGTACTGGGACACGACGTCGTCGATGCGGGCCTTCTCGCGGACCTCCGCGATGTCCTCTTCCCTGATGCGCCCAGCCACGGCGGCGAGTCTACGTGCGCGACCGCCGTGCGGGAGGCCGCGGTGGAAGATTGTGGAGAGGTGTACGACGGGGGCGATCGGGCACCGAAATTCCATGACCGATCTACGCAACGACCGTCCGGCTGTCCCGCCGCAGGCTGCAGGTCCTGCAGGCGCGCCGATGGCGGACCCAGCGGTCGAGCCCGACGCCGCTCCGACGCTGGGGGCGCTCGTCCACGACCTCTCGGTGCAGGTGCCCGAGCTTATCCGTTCGGAGCTGAAGCTGGCCCAGGCCGAGCTCACCGCCAAGGGCAAGCGTGCCGGGATGGGCATCGGAGCCTTCGGCGCGGCCGGCCTGCTGGCCTTCTACGGTGTCGCGACGCTGATCGCGACCGCCGTACTCGCCCTGGCGCTGGCGCTTCCCGCCTGGCTCGCCGCTCTCATCGTCGGTGTCGTGCTGCTCGTCGTGGCCGGTGTGGTGGGCGTGGTCGGCCGCAAGAAGGTCCGGGAGGCGAGCCCGCTGAAGCCCGAGCGAGCGATGACCGGCGTCCACGAGGACGTCGCCACGATGAAGGGTGAGCGCTGATGTCGCACATCAGGACCGACGTCGACGCGTCCGAGGGCGACGCCGCCGTGGAGCTGCTCGAGCACGATGTCGAGCAACAGCGCGAGGACCTGGCGGCGACGGTGCACGCGCTGAACAACAAGCTCGACGTGAAGACGCGGGCCGGCGTCCGGGCCGAGCAGCTCGCCGACCGGGCCACCACGCCGTCGGGCAAGCCGCGCCCCGGGCTGCTCGCCGTCGTCGGCGGCCTCCTGGCAGCAACCGTCGCGGTGGCGTGGTGGCGTCGTAGCCGCTGACCACGCCCTGCACAGCCACCTCGAGAGGGAGGAACCATGAAGAAGCTCATCGGACTCATCGTCTTCGGCGCCGGCTACGTGCTCGGCACGAAGGCCGGACGCGAGCGTTACGAGCAGATCCGCCGAACGTTCACCAAGGTCAAGAACGACCCCCGCGTCCAGGAGACGGCACACCAGGCTGCCGACCTGGCCCGCGAGAAGGCACCGGTCGTCAAGGAGAAGGCGTCCGAGGCCGCCGAAAAGATCAAGGGTGACTCGTCGGGAAGCACCGCTACGCTCAACCAGTGAGGCGCGTGTGCCAGGAGACGGCGCTCGCGTCGGTGAGCGAGGCGATCTGGTCGATCAGCACCCGGGACCGCGCCCCGTCGTCAGTGGCGGCGGTGAAGTCGGCGGCGTGGATCGGGTCCAGCACACCCGGCGCACCGGCCGCGAGGGCTGCGTGCAGCTCCCGGATCAGCTGCCGCTGACGCACCTGCAATCTGACCCGCTCCTCGGCCTGCATCACGTAGTGGGCGGCGATGCCCTTGAGGAGGCCGACCCCCCGCTCGGTCGCCGCCGGCACCATCAGGTCGCCCTGGTGACGCACCAGCGGCTCGATGCCGAAGGCAGCCTGGGTGGCGGCCTGCACGCTTCCGCAGAAGATGCCGATCAGGTCGGAGGTCAGGTTCTTGAGCCCGCCGAGGGCACGCCGCGTCCCGTCGTACGGCGCTGACGGCCAGGCCGCGACCGCGCGCAGCTCCTGGAACGACGCCTCGAGCAGCGCGTCATCGGCGTCGGGCAGGTACCACGCCCGCACCGTCTCCCACACCTCCCGCCGCTCCCCCGGGTCGTCGAGCCGGCCGAGGTCGATCTTGCCGGCGACGACACCGTCCTCGAGGTCGTGCACCGAGTAGGCGACGTCGTCGGCGAAGTCCATCACCTGTGCCTCGACGCACCGCCGGTCGCCCGGGACGCCACGACGCACCCAGTCGAAGACCGGCAGGTCGTCGTCGTACACCCCGAACTTGTGCAGCACCCGGACGGTGCCGTCGGCGTGCATGCCCGAGGGGGCGGCCGCCTCGGCGCGCGTCCACGGGTACTTCGAACAGGCGTCGAGGGTGGCGCGGGTGAGGTTGAGCCCCACGGAGTGGCCGTCGCGGTCGGCGCTCTTGGCCTCCAGACGGGTGACGATCCGCAGCGTCTGGGCATTGCCCTCGAACCCACCGCAGTCCGCCGCGAGCTCGTCGAGCACGCGTTCGCCGTTGTGCCCGAACGGCGGGTGGCCCAGGTCGTGTGCCAGGGCAGCGGTCTCGGCGAGGTCGGGGTGGCAGCCGAGGGGGTGCGCCAGGTCCCGGGCCACCTGGGCGACCTCGAGGGAGTGGGTGAGCCGGTTGCGCACGAAGTCGTCGGACTGGGGACCGACCACCTGCGTCTTCGCTGCCAGACGGCGCAGCGCCGCCGAGTGGAGCACCCGGGCACGGTCGCGCTCGAAGGCCGTGCGCTCCGGTGCCGGCACCCGCTTGGCCGGCTCGTCGACGTAGCGCTCCCGCGCGGCGTCGTCGTAGAGCTCGTCCCAGTCCATCGGGACGAGGCTAGTGCCCCGGCTCGACACCCTGGCTCGACACCCTGGCTCGACACCCCGGCTCGACACCCACCTTGGCGACAGGACAGGGTGACCTCCATGGACTTCGCACTGACCGACGAGCAGCGCAGCTTCCGGGCCCTCGCCCGTGAATTCCTCGACCGGGAAGTCGTCCCGCAGCGGGCTGCCTGGGACCGCGCCGAGTCGGTGGACACCGCCGTCATCCCCAGACTCGCGGAGATCGGCTTCTTCGGGCTCACGGTCCCGGAGGAGTACGGCGGCGTGGGTGGCGACTACCTCACCTATGCCCTCGCCATGGAGGAGCTGGGCCGGGCGGACTCCTCGATCCGCGGGATCGTGTCGGTCTCCACGGGGCTCTTCGGCAAGACCGTGCTCGGTCACGGCACCGAGGAGCAGAAGCAGACCTGGCTGCCCGGGATCACCAGTGGGACGAAGCTCGGCTGCTTCGGGCTGACCGAGCCGGACACCGGGTCCGACGCCGGCAACCTCACCACCCGGGCGACCCGGACCGACGACGGCTGGGTGATCAACGGCTCGAAGATGTTCATCACCAACGGGACCTGGGCCGACGCGTGCGTCGTCTTCGCGCGCACCGGCGGTCCCGGGCCCAAGGGCGTCTCGGCGTTCGTCGTACCCACCGACACGCCGGGGTTCGGGCGCACCGAGGTGCACGGCAAGCTGGGGCTGCGTGGGCAGGCCACCGCACAGCTCAGCCTCGAGGACGTGCGTGTCCCTGCCGACGCACTGATCGGCGCGGAGGGCGAGGGCTTCAAGATGGCGATGCAGACGCTCGACAAGGGCCGCCTGGGCATCGCGGCCAGCTGTGTCGGCATCATCCAGGGGTGCCTGGAGGCGGTCGTGGCGTATGCGCAGGAGCGCACGCAATTCGGCCGTCCACTGGCGTCCTTCCAGCTGGTCCAGGACATGATCGCCGAGATGTCGGTGGACGTCGACGCCGCGCGACTGCTCACCTGGCGCTGCGCCGACCTCGTCGACCGCGGCGAGTCCTTCGGAGTCGCCGCGTCGAAGGCGAAGTACTTCGCCTCGGAGATGGCGGTCAAGGCCGCCAACCTCGCGGTCCAGGCGTTCGGGGGCTACGGCTACGTCGACGAGTACCCGGTCGAGAAGTACCTCCGCGACGCGCGGGTGACCACCCTCTACGAGGGCACGTCGCAGATCCAGAAGCTGCTGATCGGCCGCGCCGAGACGGGCATCAACGCGTTCACCTGAGCAGGGCGGACTCGGGTATCAGTCAGAAGCCCAGCCGGCGGAGCTGCTTGGGGTCGCGCTGCCAGTCCTTGGCGATCTTGACGTGCAGGTCGAGGTAGACCGGCGTCCCGAGCATCGCCTCGATCTGGTGACGTGCCTCGGTGCCGACCTCACGCAGCCTCGAGCCCTTGTGCCCGATGACGATGCCCTTCTGGGACGAGCGCTCGACGAAGACGTTCGCGTGCACGACGAGCAGCGGCTTGTCCGCCGGACGGCCCTCCCTCAGGCCCATCTCCTCGACCACCACGGCGATCGAGTGCGGCAGCTCGTCCCGCACACCCTCGAGCGCGGCCTCGCGGATCAGCTCCGCCACGATCGCCTCTTCCGGGGAGTCGGTCAGCTCCCCCTCCGGGTAGAGCGGCGGCCCCTCCGGCAGCTGGTCGACCAGCAGGTCCGCCAGCAGGCCGACCTGCTCGCCGTTGACCGCGGACACGGGCACGACCTGCGCCCAGTCCGTGCCGGTCTCGCGGCCGAGCTCGGCGATCGCGACCAGGTGCTCCGCAAGCCGGTCGGGACTGACGAGGTCGGTCTTCGTGGCGACCGCGAACTTCGTCGTACGACGGACCTTCGCCAGCTCGTTGACGAGGAACCGGTCGCCAGGCCCCGGCTTCTGGTCGGCGGGGAAGCAGGCGGCGACCACGTCGACCTCGGCCCAGGTGGTGGTGACCAGGTCGTTGAGGCGCTCGCCCAGCAGCGTGCGGGGTCGGTGCAGCCCCGGCGTGTCCACCAGCACCAGCTGTGCGTCCGGCCGGTGCACGATGCCGCGGACGACGGTCCGGGTCGTCTGCGGCCTCGAGGAGGTGATCGCCACCTTGGTGCCGACGATGGCGTTGGTCAGTGTCGACTTGCCGGCGTTCGGGCGGCCGACGAAGCAGGCGAAGCCGCTCCGGTGTGCCGACTGGTCGTTCATCCCTCGGTCCCGTCGCGGGCGGCGTCGTACTCGGCCCAGATCTGCTCGTCGGACTTCCCGGCCGCCTTGCCGCGGGCGTAGATCGGGCCGGAGTCGACCTGCCGCGCCTGCCTCCCGCGCGACCCGCTCCAGTAGCCCATCAGGTCGTGGTGGCGGGAGTCCCAGCCGAGGTCGCGCCGCACGTGTCGCCGGATCGCCCGCATCTGCGCCGACTCACCGGCCATCCAGAAGTAGCCCTTGCCCTCGGGCCAGGTGAGTCCCTCGACGAACGCCGCCAACCCGGACTCGCCGGGTGCGGGTGGCTGGAGCCACTCCGTGTCGCGGAGGTAGTCCGGGAGCGCACCGTCCTGGCTCTCCACCCAGGAGCGCACGTCGAGGGCAGGGTCGAGGGTGTCGCGGATGCGTGCGATCGCCGGCAGCGCGGTGAGGTCGCCGACGAGCACGACCCACCGGGCGTCCTCCGGAAGCTCGAACGAGCCCTTGGGGTCGGTCACCGTGACGGTGTCCCCGACGCAGTCCGTCTGCGTCCACTCGGTGACCAGGCCGTGCTCGTGGACGACCACGTCGAGGACCAGCTCCCCGCCGGTCCACGAGCGGACCGTGTAGTAGCGCGACTGGAACTGCCCGGGGACGACCAGCCCGACCCACTCGTCGGGCACGCCGGTGCTGACGAACGACGCGAGCCCCGCTCCGCCGAGCACGATCCGCACCAGGTGCGGGGACAGCTGCTCGCGTCCGACGACGTCTGCGCTGTGCGTCCCTGCCCTGGTGCTCACCCGGAGAGGTTACCGAGGGCCTCAGCTGAGCCAGGTGGGACGCAGCGGGAAGCCGCTGGCGCCGGACGCGTCGGTCTTGCCGCAGAGCACCTGGTGCAGCTGGATCTCGTTGATCTGGAAGCCCATCCGGGAGCCGGCCATGTAGAGGCCCCAGACGCGCGCGGTGCCCTCGCCGACCTCGCGCACGCAGGCGTCCCAGTTGGCCGCGAGGTTGCTGTTCCAGCCGGCCAGGGTCCGCGCGTAGTGCATCCTCAGGTTCTCCTCGTGGTGCACCTCCAGCCCGGCGTCCTGGATCTCGGTGATGATCCGCCCCGACCCGGTCAGCTCCCCGTCGGGGAACACGTAGCGGTCGATGAAGGCGCCGGTGCTGGTCCTGCGGTTGTCCGGCCGGGTGATGCAGTGGTTGAGCAGTCGCCCCTGCGGCTTGAGCTTGTCGCGCAGGAAGCCGAAGTACGACGGATAGTTGGCCACCCCGATGTGCTCGGTGAGCCCGATCGAGCTCACCGCGTCGAAGCCCGACTCGACGACGTCGCGGTAGTCGGAGAATCGCACCTCCGCCCGGTCGTCGAGGCCGTCCTCCTTGATCCGCTGCTGGGCCCAGTCGGCCTGCTGCTCCGACAGGGTGACGCCCAGGGCGGTGACGCCGTAGTGGGTCACCGCGTGCCGCACCATCCCGCCCCAGCCGCAGCCGACGTCGAGCAGGCGCTGCCCCGGCTGCAGGTCGAGCTTGCGGCAGACCAGGTCGTACTTGAAGGCCTGGGCCTCCTCGAGCGTCGCGTCGGGGGTCGGGAAGCAGGCGCAGGTGTAGGTCATCGACGGGCCGAGCACGAGCTCGTAGAACCGGTTGGAGACGTCGTAGTGGTGGTGGATCACCTCGGCGTCACGGTTCTGCGAGTGCCGCAGCCCCTCGACGAAGCGACGCCACCGAGGCAGGTGCTCCTGCGGCGGGGGCGGCGGCGGCTTGAGGTGGCTCAGCCCCAGGGAGCGCAGGATCAGCACCAGCTCGGAGGGCGTCGGCCGGCGGAACTTCAGCCCGGACCGGCTCCCCTTGATCGCCATCAGCGCCTCGTAGGGGTCCCCGGGGTGCGCACCGACCAGCTCCAGATCGCCCGAGACGTAGGCGCGGGCCAGGCCGAGGTCGCCCGGGGCAGTCAGCAGGTAGGACAGTCCGCGCTCGTTCTTCAGGTCCAGGCCGAAGCGCGCGTCCGGCGGGCCGGCGCTGCTGCCGTCGTACGCCGTGAACCGGAACGGCAGTTCGCCGTCGAGGAGCTGGTCGAACGCGTGCGCGATCGGGATGGTGGAGGAAGCAGTCGTGGTCATCGTCTGGTCACCGCCTTGTCGTAGAGGCTCGGGAGCCGGCCGTCCGGGTCGTACTCGGCCTTCACCCGCGCGAGGTTGTCACCGTCGTAGAGGTCGGCGAAGGTCTCGGGGTCGTAGAACGCATCGGAGTAGAGCGACTTGTGGCCGTCGAGCTCGTGCACCTTGGCCTCGATCGCGCGGTTGCGCGGAGCCGCCGGCGCGTCCGGCCCGACATGCACGGTGCCCCAGAAACCCACGTTGACGTAGGTCGTGCCGGACTCGAGCGGGTACGACGGCCACGGCTTGGTGCCGGCCGGTGCGGGCTCGCGCAGTCGCAACGGGCACAGCCACACCGGCCGCATGCCGATCTCCGCATCGAACCAGTCGAGGAACTCCGGCAGCCGGTCGGCCGGCACCTCGATGTCCTGGATCACCCGCTCCCGCTGCGGGCGCCCCGCGCGGCGGTCGAGCCGGTCGGCGATGCCGAACCTCCGGTCCAGGCGCAGCAGCCGCATGTAGACGTCGGACCGGCGCCAGCGCCGCGGCCACAGCCGGCGCACGACGGGGTGCTGGGCGCCGAAGGCGCCGGAGCACCAGAACCAGTCGGTGTCCCAGCGCCAGAGGTAGTCGTGCATCGTCAGCACGTCGGTCTCCCGCTGCTGGACGGACCGGAAGTAGATGTCCCGACCGGTGTAGTCGCTCGGCTTCCCGGCCGGCTCGTCGGTCCAGGTCGCGAGCGTCAGGTAGTACTCCCCCGGCGCGAAGGCGACGCCGTCGAGCCCGTCGACCCGGGTGCCGTCGTGCTCGCGTGCCTCGGTGATCTCCGCGACGGCAGCCGCCAGCTTGTCGGCGTCGTGGAAGCGCACGTGGCGGAGCGCGACGAACCCCGGCACCGCCTCCAGCTCGATGCGCAGGCGCGTCGCGTAGCCCAGGGAGCCGTAGGAGTTCGGGAACGTGTGGAACAGGTCCGCTCGCTCGGTGCGCGAACAGGTGACCACCTCGCCGGCGCCGGTGAACACGTCCATCTCCAGCACGGACTCGTGGGGGAGGCCGCTGCGGAACGACGTGGCCTCGATGCCGAGCCCGGTGACCGCACCTCCAAGGGTGATGGTGCGCAGCTGCGGCACCACGAGAGGGATCAGCCCGTGCGGCAGCGTCGCCGCGACCAGGTCCTCGTAGGTGCACATGCCCTGCACGTCGGCGGTCCGCCCGGCCGGGTCGATGCTGATGACCCCGTCGAGACCTGAGACGTCCAGGCCGCCGCCCCCCTGGCTCCGGGGCTGCTCGCGGGCGCGGAACAGGTTCGTGGTCCGCTTGGCGAGCCGGACGGTCTGGGCAGGCGGCACCGCGGCGTACGACGACCGCAGCCGCTCCACCGCCTCCCGATGTTGCTTGCTCCCGCGCAACGACACGTCCTCACCATAGCGAGCAGGCGAGGTCCTCGGCAGGTCGCGTCAGGACGAGCGCGTCCCGGTCACCCGCCCCGCAGCGGAGGCGAGGTGGACGGGCACGCCGGCCCCGGCGAAGTCCCGCACGATCGCGAGGTCCTCGTCCGCCACCGAAGCTCCCATCACCACGACGGCCTCCGCACCCCTCGCGCCGCTGGTCACGGCCATTGCGACGCAGCCGCCCAGAGCGGAGAGCCGGAGCGACGGAAGGTCGACCGTCGCAGCGGCGTAGGTCCTCCCGTCGCGGTCTCGCAGGGCGGCCCCCTGCGAGGCCCCGGTGCGGGCCCTGGTGGCGCGCGCCAGGACGACCAGCTTGGCATCCTCCGGGGACAGCTCCGTCGACTTGTCAGGTTCCGACACGTAGCCATCCTAGGAGAGCGTCGTTGAGTCAAGGTGGAACACGTTCTGGTCCGACGAAACGAGTCCGCATGAAGCGCGTCACCCCCGCTGTCCTGGCCGGCATCCTGCTGGCCCCCCTCCTGGCCCTGGTGCTCCCCGGTGCCGCCTCCGCACACGTCGAGCGACCGTCGTACTGGCCGGACCCGCGACCGGACTGCTCCGTCTCGCCCTGCGCGGGCGGCAAGGTCCCCGCGGCCAGGTCGCTGGAGTCCTCACTGGAGAGCGCTCCCCCGGGACGCACCAGGGTGGTCTGCCACAGCGACTCCCTGACACGGCTGAAGGCGTCGGTGGCGCGGGCGCGCAAGCACGGCTACTACATCCGCCCGACCGTGCACGCCACCCTCAGCAAGGAGCGGGCCGCGCTGCTGCTCCGCGTGAACGCCGCGCTGTTCAAGCGCTGCGCCTACCACCAGATCCAGCCGGCCGTGATGGCGTCGCACAACAACGACCGGGTCGTGGTGATGCCGGGCCTCTACACCGAGCCGACCGCGCGCCGACAGCCCACGCACGACCCGGCCTGCGACAAGTACGAGATGAACGCCGACAGCGGCGACCCGGGCGCGCTGAGCCACGACTACCAGATCCACTGCCCCAACGACGCCAACCTGATCGCGGTCATCGGCCGCGGACCGGACACCGCCCCGCCGCCGTCCCCGCCGCGCGACAACCGGCACGGCATCCCCGGCGCCGGGCCCTGCATCCGCTGCAACGTCCAGCTCGAGGGCTCCGGTGTCGGCGCCGACGACGTGATCGTCGAGGCCGGTGACGCGTCGGCCGGCAACGGCGGGCCGTCCGCCGTGGGCAACAAGAAGGACGTCGGCATCTTCGTCGACCGCGCCGACGGGTTCGTGCTGCGCAACGTGACGGTGCGACACGCGCGTGAGCACGACATCTACATGCTCGAGACCGACGGCTACCGGCTCGAGCGGTTCAAGGCCTTCTACGCCGGCGGCTACGGCGTGCTCACCTTCGTGGAGGACCACGGCCTGATCCAGCACTGCGAGGCGGCCGGCAACGGCGACTCCGGTCTCTACCCCGGTTCGGGAGCCGACAGCACGGACCACCGCTACAAGCCGTTCTACCCGAAGTGGCGCTACAGCCAGGTCATCCGCTACTGCGACAGCCACCACAACACGGGCGGCTTCTCGGGGACCAACAGCCATGGAACGCTGGTCACCCACAACAACTTCTACGACAACGCGCTCGGCTACACCACGGACGTGTTCACGGCACCGGGACACCCCGGCTTCCCGCAGCACGGCAACGTCGTGGAGAAGAACAATTTCTACAGCAACAACTTCAACCCGTTCACCAGCACCAGCGACGTCGCGCCGTTCATCGCGGCTCCGGTCGGCACCGGCCTCTGGCTCGCGGGCGGCAACCAGAACACCTTGCGCGGCAACTGGTTCTGGGACAACTGGCGTCGCGCGGTGATGCTGTTCGCCGTCCCCGACGCCACCGTCTGTGGCCCGCCGCCGGTGGGCAGCTCCACCCCGGTGCCCGGGTGCGACCCCACCAAGGTGTCCACGTCGTTCAACAACCGGTTCCACGACAACACCATGGGGGTGACCCACTCGGGGGTGGCCAGGCCCAACGGCGTGGACTTCTGGTGGGACTCCTTCCCCGGCAACACCGGCAACTGCTGGTGGGACAACAAGGCAGCACCCGGCAAGAAGGTCACCTCCTCGCCGGCCTCGCTGCCCGACTGTGCCGGCGGCACCAAGCCGTCCTCGAGCATCGGGACCGGATCCCCGACCAACGAGGCCGAGCTGGTCGCCTGCCTCGCGGGCTTCTCGGTCTCCGGCTACCCGGCCGGCAACTCCACGATCTGCAGCTGGTCGACCACGCCGTCGCGGCCGGGCAGCTCGAGCAGTCCGCTCCCGGGCGGGGATGCTGCCCAGGCCCAGCAGGCGGAATTCGGCTCGATCTGTGCCAACGGACTCGCGCCACGGTTGTGTGCGCCGTACGCGGACTGGTTGACGCTCTCGATCGGCTCCCTGGTCAACACCGCGATGGACGCGCTGTCCCCCCTGGCGATGGTCGAGCCCGCCTACTCGGAGGGCCGGCTGAGCAGCTTCACCTGCAGCTGGTGGCGAAAGGCGGACGACGCCCACCGGCTGGGCATGGTGCAGCGCATCTCGCACTTCGCGACAGGGAAGATCGACGGGACCGGCAGCTACGGGTACGGCGCCGGCCTGTCCGACGCACGCGCCGCGGCCCTGTTCGACGACCGGTGCAGCACGTTCCAGGCGGGACCCTTCGCGCTCTACAAGATCTACGGGGCCGCGGCGCCGTTCGCCGCGCTCAGCCGGTGACCGGTCCCGCGTCGCGGGCGGAGAGGAGCTCGACGAGGGCTGGTGCGGTCGGCGTGGTCACGCCATCGGCTCCTGGACCGCCTCGGTGTCGAGCGACTCGGCTTCGGTCGCGGTCGGGGCCGGCGTGATCCGCACGGTGCCGATCTGCTTGCGTCGACCGATGGCCTCCTCGGCCCGGAAGAGCAGTCCGGCCACCTCGACGACGGATCCCGGGATGGGCACCTTGCCGAGGTGCTTGGCCATCAGGCCACCAACGGAGTCGACCTCGTCGTCCTCGATGGCCACGCCGACCAGCTCGTCGAGGTCGTCCACGGGATAGCGCGACGACACCCGCAGGGAGCCGTCGGGCAGCTCCTCGAAGGGGCGCTCGTCGGCGTCGTACTCGTCGGTGATCTCGCCGACGATCTCCTCGAGGATGTCCTCGATGGTGACCAGCCCGGCGGTGCCGCCGTACTCGTCGACCACGATCGCGATGTGGCGCCGTAGCGCCTGCATCTCGCGCAGCAGGTCGTCGACGGGCTTGGAGTCCGGCACGTGCAGCACCGGGCGCATCACGGAGTCGACGTGCTCCGTGGTCTCCGCATCGTGCCGGTCATAGGTCCGGCGCGCGACGTCCTTCAGGTAGGCGAACCCGATGATGTCGTCGAGGTCCTCGCCGACCACCGGGAGCCTCGAGTAGCCGGTCCGCAGGAACAGCGACATCGTCTGGCGCAGCGTCTTCTGCCGCTCGATGTAGACGACGTCCGTCCGTGGCACCATCACCTCGCGCACGATGGTGTCGCCGAGCTCGAAGACCGAGTGGATCATCGCGCTCTCCTCGGACTCGATCAGGCTCGACTCCGCGGCCAGGTCGACGAGCTCGCGCAGCTCGACCTCGGAGGCGAACGGGCCCTCCGAGAAGCCGCGTCCGGGCGTGAGTGCGTTGCCGAGGAGGATCAGGCCGGCCGGCACGGGACCGAGGATGCGGGTGGCACCGATGATGAACGGCGCGGAGGCGAGGGCGATCCGCTCCCGATGCTGCCGGCCGAGCGTGCGCGGGGCGACGCCGATGACGACGAAGGAGACGAGCAGCATCACCGCGACACTGATCCCGACCACTGCCCAGCGGTCGTTGCCGACAGCGGTCGCGATCATCAGCGTCGCGATGACGATGCCGCCGATCTCGCTGAGCAGCCGGAGGAACAGGGTCGTGTTGAGGAACGGTGCCGCGTCCTCGAGGATCCGCACCAACCGGGCGGCGCCGGGCCGGCCGTCGTGGTCGAGCTCGTGTGCCCGCGCCTTGGAGAAGCCCGAGATCGCCGCGTCGGCGGCGCTGAGGAGTCCGGCGACCAGGACCAGGCAGACCACCAGGATGAGGAGGCCCGGACTGTCGGCCCTCATCTCGCGGAGTCTCCTCCGTGGTCCGGACCGGGCGCCGCCGGCCTCTGGCTGCTGCGGGCCTCCGCCGTGCCGAGCCACTCCCCCAGCAACCGCGCCTGGAGACCGAACATCTCCTCGTGCTCCTCCGGCTCGGCGTGGTCGTAGCCGAGCAGGTGCAGGATGCCGTGCACCGTGAGCAGGTCGAGCTCGTCGGTCGCCGTGTGCCCTGCGGTCTCGGCCTGTCTCTCGGCCACGGCCGGGCACAGGACCAGGTCACCGAGCACGCCCTCGTCCGGATCCTCGTTGACCTTGCCGGGGCGTAGCTCGTCCATCGGGAAGGCGAGCACGTCGGTTGGTCCCTGCTTCTCCATCCAGCGGAGGTTGAGCTCGGCGATGGTGTCCTCGTCGACAGCGGTGATGCACAGCTCCGCCTGGGGATGGACCCGCATCCGGTCCATCACGAATGCAGCCAGCTGCTGGGTCCGGCGCGCGTCCAGCGCGAGGCCGGACTCGTTGAGCACCTCGATGGTCATGACTCGGTGCTCATGACTCGGTGCTCCGCACCTGGCGGCGGTTGTCGAAGTCGTCGTAGGCGGCGACGATCTGACCGACCAGGCGGTGCCGCACGACGTCGTGCGCGGTCAACCGGTTGAACGAGATGTCCTCGATGCCGTCGAGGATGCCCTCCACGACGCGCAGCCCGGACTTGGTGCCGTTGGGCAGGTCCGTCTGGGTGATGTCACCGGTGACCACGATCCGCGAGCCGAACCCGAGACGGGTCAGGAACATCTTCATCTGCTCCGGCGTGGTGTTCTGTGCCTCGTCGAGGATGATGAAGCTGTCGTTGAGCGACCGGCCACGCAGGAACGCCAGGGGCGCGACCTCGATGGTGCCCGCTGCGAGCAGCTTGGGGATCGACTCGGGGTCGACCATGTCGTGCAGCGCGTCGTACAACGGCCGCAGGTAGGGGTCGATCTTCTCCGTCAGCGTGCCGGGCAGGAAGCCGAGCCGCTCGCCGGCCTCGACCGCGGGCCGGCTGAGGATGATGCGGTTGACCTTCTTGGCCTGCAGCGCCTGCACGGCCTTGGCCATGGCCAGGTAGGTCTTGCCGGTTCCGGCGGGGCCGATGCCGAATACGATGGTGTGCTTGTCGATGGCGTCGACGTAGCGCTTCTGGTTCAGCGTCTTGGGGCGGATCGTCCGGCCCCGGTTGGACAGGATGTTCAGCGAGAGGACGTCGGCCGGGCGCTCGGTCGTCTCGGCCTTGAGCATCGTAACGACGCGCTCGACGATCTCGGGGCTCAGGCCCTGGCCGGTGCGCAGGATCGTGACCAGCTCCTCGAGGAGCCGCTCGACGAGCGCCACCTCGGAGGGGTCGCCCTTGAGCGTGACCTGGTTGCCGCGTACGTGCACGTCGGCGTCGAACGCCTTCTCGATGAGCGCAAGGTGCTCATCACCCGGCCCGAGGAGAGCCACCATGTTGATGCTGTTCGGCACGGCGACCACGTGCGTCGTGCCGGAATTGTGCGATTCGCTCATGGATGCCCGGTTGGGCGCCCTTTCGGTGGGGGTCTGCTGCCTCCTTCATGCTACGGGAGCGCCCTCGTGGGGGCACCTGCCTTGTCAGGGCCGGGTCACCAGCAGGATCCCCAGGCACATCTCGTCCGTCGTGCCCTCGCCCCAAAGGACGTACTTCTCGGGCTGGCCGCTGAAGGCCGGCAGCAGGTCCCGGAGTCGCTGGCTGTGCCGGCAGGTGACCCGGATGGTGTCGAACGGCTCGAGGTGGACCGGACGGACCGGCCGGCTGGCCTGGTTGTCGAAGTCCCACTGCGGCACGTCCAGCACGGTGATTGCATCCGGCTTGCCGGGGTTGACCTCGACCCGGATCGACTCTCCGAGCAGGTGCATGTGCCCAGCCACGCCACGGATCGTCTCCGGGTGGCCCACTGTGCGAGTGCAGGACTGGACCGGTCCTGGCCGGACGGGGCCGCAGAGCAGGTGCAGGAGGTCTGCCAGCGCCCCAGGACCCTCACCGAAGCGTGCCTTCACGTCCGCGAGCGCGGCATCGCGGTCGCAGAGCTCGCCTCGGTGCCCGGGCCGGCAGGGCAGCTCCACCGGCGCCGGCACCAGTCGGGTGAGCAGCGGTGTCAGCTGCCGTGACGCGGGCGCCCAGCGCAGCTCGGCGGCACTCCGGTCCGGTCCGACCTCCCCGAGGAGGTTGTAGTGCACCTGCATGATGATGCGCGACCCACGGTCGAACGGCTCCCCGAGCCCATCGCCGTAGAGCTGCTCCTTGCCGCCGGGCGCCCAGGCGCCGAGCCAGGGGGCGTCGTCGATCTCGCCGGCATGGCTGCCCACGCCGCTGGTGCCGAAGCAGGTCCAGCCCTCCCCCGCCTCCGAGTCGTCCTTCGCCTGCGCCTCCGCCACCTGGTCCGGCGGCACCCGGAAGAGGATCACGTGGTGGACGATGTCGTCGTCGTCCGGCAGGACGTTGAACCCGGTGACGAAGGCATCCTGGTCGAGACCCGGGTCCAGCAGGAAGCACCGGTAGTCGTCGGTCCCCACCCCGGTGGGCGCGGAGGGTGTGTAGGGCTCCGGCATCGCCACGCTGGTACGGCGCTCGCCCGCGCGCAACGGCACCCGCCGGACGGCCCTCCCCTCCGAAGAACCGGCGGCGTGGCGGTGCTCGCCATGGGTCGCGTGGCTGCCCTCCGCAGTGGACGGGCCGGCCGATGTCCCGGCCGACGTTCCGGGCGTCGTACCACAAGCGGTCAGCACGGCTCCCAGCAGCAGTGCGACGAGCAGGGCTCCAGGACGGGACCTCAGCCCGGCGGCCACGTGAGCGACCGTCCTCCGAGAACGTGCAGGTGGGCGTGGAACACGGTCTGCTGGGCGCTCGCGCCGGTGTTGAGCACCAGGCGGTAGCCGTCGAGCCCCTCGGCCTCCGCGATCTCCCGGGCGGCGTCGACGAGCTGCACCAGCGTGTCGGGCTCACCCGCCGCCAGCTCGGCCGCGTTCGCGTAGTGACTGCGCGGAACAACCAGCACGTGTGTCGGGGCCTGCGGGTTCAGGTCGCGGAAGGCGAACGTGGTCGCCGTCGCGTGCACCCCCTCCGACGGGACGTCCCCCGCCACGATCTTGCAGAAGATGCACTCCGGATCCGTCTTGGCCATGGCTCGAGCATAGGCGCGCGAGCCCGTGCGGTTGACCGGACCGACACACCGGTAAACCGCCGGTGACGGGTGGGCGTCCCACTAGCGTGAGCACCATCAGTCCCACCCACTGGTCGACCCCGGCAAGGGGGTCGCGACGAAGCATGGGGGCAGCGATCGACGCCGACACCGCGCTCGAGCAGCTGCACGCGGCGCACTTCGTGCGGCTGGTGCGGCTCGCGGTCCTGCTGCTCCGCGACGAGGCCCTCGCCGAGGACGTGGTCCAGGACTGCTTCGTCGAGGTCTACCGGCGCTGGGACCGGCTCGACCGGCCGGGCTTCAACGCCCCGGCCTACCTGCGGCAGAGCGTGGTCAACCGGTCTCGCTCGGCGCTGCGACACCGCGCCGTCGTGGCCCGCCACGCCTTCGAGGAGGTGCGGACGGCCCCGGGAGCCGATGAACCCGTCCTCGCGACGCACCGGCGTCGCGCCGTGCTCGACGCGCTCGCGCAGCTGCCCGTCCGGCAACGCGAGGTGCTGGTGCTGCGCCACTACTTCGACCTGTCCGAGCGGGAGATCGCCGAGACCCTCGGCATCGCCCAAGGATCCGTGAAGAGCCATGCGTCCCGGGCGGCCGCCGCACTGCGTGCGCGGCTCGACACCCATCTGGAGGAGGACCGATGAGCCACCGTCCTGACGACCCGGACGAGCTGGGGCGCCTGCTCCACGACGCTGTCGAGGACGTCCACCCCCACGGAACGCCTGCAGACATCCGCCGGCGCAGCGAGGAAGGAGACACCATGACGAACCCCGGAGCACTCTCCCGCTGGCTTCCGCTCTCGGTCGCCGCGGCGGTCGCGATGGTGCTGGTGATCGGCGGCACCGCATGGTTGACCAACCGGGGCGACGACGCCCCGCCCGTGGCCGGGCCCAGCAAGGGGAGCACCAGCCAGACGCCGGGACCGACGGCGACGACCTCCACGGAGCCGAGGCCATCACCCAGCCCGACGGACGCCGCGACCTCCGGGACCGTGACCAGGGCGCTGCCGGTCTACTTCGCTGGCGAGACCCTCGCCGGTCCGCGTCTCTTCCGTGAGTTCCAACGCGGTGAGGTCTGCAACGACGAGGACTGCGCTTGGGTGGAGGCGGTGGACCGCGCTGTGGCCGGCACCCCCATCGACCGTGACTATCGGACCCTGTGGCCGGCCGGCGCGGGGGTCGACATGGTCGGCGTCAACCAGGACGGCCTGATCACAGTCAGCATCACCGGTGCCCCTCGGGAGCGGCCGGCGGGCATGACCGCAGCAGCCGCTGATCTGGCGGTGCAACAGGTCGTCTACACCGCACAGGCCATCGTGAACGACGGGCGACAGCCGGTCCAGCTCCTTCTCGACGGACAACACAGCGACCAGGTGCTCGGAGTCCCCACGTCCGAGCCGCTCGCCGAGGACGACGCCGACAGCACTCTCGCCCCGGTGCAGATCTTCACCCCCGCCGAGGGAGCCGAGGTCGAGAGCGGCTTCGAGGTCACGGGACAGGCGGCCGCGTTCGAGGCCAACGTGCAGTGGGAGCTCAGGCAGGGTGACAAGGTGGTGGATCACGGGTTCACCACTGCTGCGGAGTGCTGCACGCTGGCGCCGTACTCCTTCACCGTCACGGACGTCGCGCCGGGTCAGTACACCCTTGTCGTCCACGACGACGACGCCTCGGGCATGGGCCGCACCAATGAGGACAGCAAGCAGATCACCGTCGTGCCGTAGGACGCCCGATCAGGCCCAGCGCGGCGTGCGCGACAGCAGCGCCGCCGCGCCGGCCAGCCCCGCCGTCGAGGTGCGCAGCACGGAGCTGCCGAGCCGGACGACCTGGGCGCCGGCGCCGGCGAGGGCGTCCAGCTCCTGGCCCGTGAGGCCGCCCTCGGGGCCGACGACGAGGACGAGCGAACCGACGCCTTCGACGGCCACGTCCGCTATCGGCGTCTCCGCCTCCTCGTGGAGTACGACGGCCAGGTCGGCCTCCTCTACGAGCCGGACCACCGTGTCGAGGTCGGCGAGCTCGGCCACCGCCGGCCAGAAGGCCCGACGCGACTGCTTCGCGGCCGAGCGGGCGGTGCTCATCCACCTCGCCCGCGACCTGGTGGCGCGCTCGCCCTTCCAGACGGCGACGCACCGCTGCGCCGCCCACGGCACGATCACGTCGGCGCCGATCTCGGTGAGCACCTCGACCGCGAGCTCGGCACGGTCACCCTTGGGGATGGCCTGCACGATGGTGAGCGTCGGCGACTCCGGCGACAGCAAGTCGAGATCCTCGATCGTCCCGGTCAGGGAGGACTTCCCCAGCGACTCGACCACGACACGGGCCCGGACGCCGCCTCCGTCCGTGAGCTCCACGTGCTCGCCCGGCCGGATCCGCTTCACGACGACCGCGTGGCGGCCCTCGTCACCGTCCAGGACCACCAGGTCGCCCACCCGGCGGTCGGCGAGGTCGGCGGCGAGGAACACCGGGAGGCTCATTTGAACGCGTCGCGGATCCGGCCGAACATGCCCTTCTGGTTGGGCTGGATGTTGCCGTCCGGGGACTCCTCGTCGCGCAGCGACGCCAGCTCGCGGAGCAGCTCACGCTGTCGCTCGTCCAGGCGGCCGGGGGTCTCGACGTCGATGGTGACCACGATGTCGCCGCGGACGTTGTTGCGCAGTCCGGGCACGCCGCGGCCCCGGATGACCTGCTCGGTGCCGGACTGGGTCCCGGCGCGGATCTCGAGCGGCACGCTGCGCTCGAGCTCGATGTCCTCGGTGTCGAGATCTGCCTCGAGCAGTGGCAGCTCCACGGTGGTGCCGAGCGCGGCGGCCGTCATCGGCACGGTGACCCGGCAGCGCAGGTCCGTGCCGTCCCGGGTGAAGACGGGGTGCGGCGCGACCTGGATCTCGACGTACAGGTCACCGTTCGGCCCGCCCCCGGGGCCGACCTCGCCTTGTCCGGCGAGCTGCACCCGGGTGCCGTCGTCGACCCCGGGCGGGATCTTGACCGTGATGGCACGGCGGGAACGGACCCTTCCGTCGCCGGCGCACTCGCGGCACGGCTCCGGGATGATCTCCCCGTAGCCGCGGCAGGCCGCACACGGCCGCACCGTGCGGATCTCGCCCAGGAACGAGCGCTGGACTGCCTGCACCTCACCGCGTCCGTTGCAGGTCTCGCAGATCACCGGCGCGGTGCCCGCGGCTGCTCCGGACCCGTGACAGGTGCCGCACTCGACCGCGGTGTCGACCTTGAGCTCATGGGTGACACCGAACGCCGCCTCGGCCAGCTCGACCTCGAGCCGGACCAGCGCATCCTGCCCACGTCGCGTGCGGGGGCGCGGCCCGCGGCCGGACGCCTGTGGGCCGCCGAAGAAGGCGTCCATGATGTCGGTGAACGAGAAGCCGGCGCCCTGGCCGAAGCCGCCGGCGCCGCCGAACGGGTCGCCGCCCAGGTCGAAGGTCCGGCGCTTCTCCGGGTCGGAGAGCACCTCGTAGGCGGCGGAGATCTCCTTGAACCGCTCCTGCGCCGCAGGGTCGGGGTTCACGTCGGGGTGGTACTGGCGAGCGAGCCGCCGGTACGCCTTCTTGATGGTGTCGGTGTCGGCCTGGCGGTCGACGCCGAGGATCTCGTAGGGGTCCTGCTTCACGTGCGGGATGTCTCTCTTCGGGGAGTCAGCGGGTGGTCAGGATTCGTCGAGGATGTCGGACACGTAGCGGGCCACTGCGTGCACCGCGGCCATCGACCCGGGGTAGTCCATGCGCGTGGGCCCCACGACCCCCAGCGAGCCGAGCACTTCGTCGGCGCCGTACCCCGTGGCCACGACGGAGGTGCTGGACAGCTGGTCGTACGGGCCCTCGCGGCCGATCCGCACGGTCACCTGGGACGAGGATGCCTCACCGAGGAGCTTGAGCAGCACGACGTGCTCCTCCAGCGCCTCGAGCATCGGCCGGATCGAAGACTCGAAGCTGTCGCCGAACCGGGCCAGGTTGGCGGTGCCGCCGACCACGACTCGCTCGTCGGAGCGATGGTCCGACATCGCCTCGACGAGGGTCGCCACCACGACGGAGAACGTGGCGCTGCGTTCGGGCGCCACTTCGTCCGGGAGCGTGCTGAGTGCGGCGGCGGCGTCGGCGATGCGCTGGCCGGCGGCCGAGCGGTTGGTGCGGGACCGGAGGTCGCCGAGCAGCTCGTCGTCGAGATCGGCCGGGATCTCGATGACCCGCTGCTCGACCCTGCCGGTGGAGAGGATCAGCACCGCGAGCAGGCGGGTCGAGCTGAGCGCGACGAGCTCCACGTGCCGCACCGTCGACTTCGCCAGCTGGGGGTACTGCACGATCGCGACCTGCTGGGTGAGCTGGGCGAGCAGCCGGACGCTGCGTCGGACCACGTCGTCGAGGTCGTGGGCTCCCTCGAGGAAGCTGGCGATCGCCCGTCGCTCAGCGGTGGAGAGCGGCTTGAGTCGGCTGAGCCGGTCGACGAAGAAGCGGTAGCCCTTGTCGGTGGGGATCCGACCCGCACTGGTGTGCGGCTGGGCAATCAGGCCCTCCTCCTCCAACGCCGCCATGTCGTTGCGCACGGTCGCGGGCGAGACGCCGAGGCGGTGCCGCTCGACGAGCGCCTTGCTGCCCACCGGCTCCTGGGTCGCGACGTAGTCCTCCACGATCGCGCGCAGCACGGCGAGCTTGCGGTCTTCCTGCACGGCCGGCCCCTTTCCCGCGGTCGCTCGGCAACTTGTGGGCGCAACTCCGGGAACGCGCTCTGGCACTCTCGGTTCCCGAGTGCCAATACTACTGGCATCGGCCAGCGACGTCCCGCTCCTAGGCTGTCTCCATGACCGACTTCACGGAGGTGGGTGACCGCTGCTGGGTGGCGCGGTACCCCTGGATGGACGTGAACGTCGGCGTGGTCGCCGGCGACCGCGGCCTGCTGGTGATCGACACCAACGCTTCGGCCGACCTCGCGCGCGACGTCCTGAGCGACGTACGACGCCTCACCTCGGCGCCGCTGCTGCACGTCGTCAACACCCATGTCCACTTCGACCACACCTTCGGCAACGGCGTGTTCGCCGCCGAGGGAGCGGAGCTGGTCTGCCACGAGGCCGCGGCTGCGGAGCTGCCCCGCCACGCCGAGGAGGTGCGGCACCAGGCGGCCGCGGACGCCCCGGTAGAGCCCCGGTACGGCCCGGTCGCGGAGACGGACGTGGTGGTGCCACAGCGCACCCTCTCCTCAGCGCTGGCGCTCGACCTGGGCGACCGGTATGTCGAGTTGCTCCACCCGGGGCGCGGCCACACTGACGGCGACCTGGTGGTGCGCGTCCCGGACGCGGACGTGCTCTTCGCCGGCGACCTCGTAGAGGAGTCCGCCGAGCGCGGACATGTGCCCGGCTTCGGCGACGACTGCTGGCCGCTCGAGTGGCCGCTCAGCCTGGACCTGGTCCTGGGCCTGCTCCGGGAGACAACGGTCGTGGTGCCCGGCCACGGGGCTCCGGTGGACCGGGAGTTCGTCGATGACCAGCGCGGCCGCATCGGCGTGGTGGCGGAGACCGTCCGAGACCTCGCCGGCCGCGGTGTCCCCGCTGACCAGGCGCTCGGATCAGCCGACTGGCCATGGCCGACCGACGCCCTCCAGCACGCCGTCACTCGCGGATACCAGCACGCCCCCCGCACCCCGCGCCAACTCCCCCTGGTGTGACCCGCCCCGTTGAGTAGTCAGTTCTTCACCGTCGAGTAGTCGGTTTCTCACCGTTGAGTAGTCAGTTCTTCACCGACCAGTGGTCACTGAAAGCTGACCAACGAACGGTCAAGAGGTGACCAATCAACGTGAAACAGGTGACCAATCAACGGGTCCAGTGCCGGCTCCGGTGGAAGCGGACGAGGCACCAGGCGAGGAGGGCGAGCAGGATCAGGGGCAGGTGGGTGACGACGGTGAGGGCGGCCAGGACGACCAGCACGGCGATCAGGGGGCCCGGCAGCCCGGCCCGCCGCCCACGTCGTACGACGCCGGCCGCGGGGCGTGGCGACGGGGCCACCTCGAGGTCGACGAACACCGGACGCAGGTCGGCGCGGGTCCGGGCCGACCACACGGCGTCGCTGCGCTCGTCGTACTCCTCCTTGTCCAGGCGTCCGGCGGCGTAGTGCTCGCCCAGCCGGGCCAGTGCCGCCTCTCTCTCGGCGTCGCTCAGGCGCAGGTGGTCCATCACTCGAGCTCCTCGGCGTCGGGGTCGTCGGCGTCATCGGTCTCGTCGCCCGCCGGGCCGTCGGCGAGCACTCCGTAGAGGCGCCGACGCGTGTCCGCCAGGATCCGGACCGCACGGGCGCGCTGGTCCGGGGTGCCCGTGGAGGCGATCTGCACGATGGCCGAGACCGCCTGGCCGATCACCTTGCGGAGGTCGTCCGGCTCGTCCTCGACCGGACGCTCGGCGAAGGGCTGCCACAGCGCCGAGACCTCGTCCTCGTGCTCGACGAGCCAGTCGCGCCCCTCCTCGGTCAGCTGCAGCGCCTTGCGGCCGGTGGGCGCATCCTCGACCAGACCCTCGTCCTGCAGCTGGGCGATCGTCGGGTAGACCGAGCCGGGACTGGGCCGCCACTGGTCATGGCTGCGGGCAGCGATCTGCTGGATCACCTGATAGCCGTTCGCCGGCTCGTCGGCCTCCCCCAGGACGGCCAGGATCGCGGTACGGACGTCACCACGGCGGACGCGCGGACGGCGGGGACCACCCCCGCGTCGCCCGTGCCCGCGACCACCGGGAGGTGGCCACTGCTGGCCCCACTGCTGGCCGATCAGCTCGCCCAACCACGGCGGCGGGCCGCCCCAGGGTCCGCTCCAGCTGCCTCCGCCCGGCGCGCGGCCGTGCTGCCTGCGGATCGGGTCGCACCCTGACCAGGGATCGTCACTGCGGCGCATGTCGTCCTCCTCTGCCCGGCGGCCGCGGAAGCGCAGCCGACCGATCTCGATACTCGGACGATATATCGCGATGTTTTCGCGGGCAAGCAGATTCGGTGCGCGCGCCTGCGTGCCCGAGGACGCAGCGTTTCCTAGGCTCGGCCGGTGAGCTCCGACCGCTACGGCACTGACGTCCTCAACACCGACTGGCGTGCCCCGAGGCGCGGCCGCGCCGTCGAGAAGGAGGCCCGCACGGGGCTGGTGGTGGAGGAGGTCACGACCGACTGGTGCGGCGAGATCGTGCAGGTCGAGCGGGACCTCGGCACGGTCACTCTGGAGGACCGCCACGGCCGGCGCCGTAGCTTCCCGCTGGGCCCTGGCTTTCTCCTGGAAGGCAGGCCGGTGGAGCTGGTGCCTCCGGCACGCAAGGGGCTCGCGAAGCGCACGCGCACCGCGTCCGGCTCCGTCGCCGTGACGGGCGCCCCGGCCCGCGTCGCCCGAGCCAGCCGGATCTTCGTGGAGGGCCGGCACGATGCGGAGCTCGTGGAGAAGGTCTGGGGCGCCGACCTGCGCCTCGAGGGCGTCGTCGTCGAGTACCTCGAGGGCGTCGACGACCTCGGCGCACACCTCCGTGCCTTCGGTCCCGGTCCAGAACGGAAGGTCGGTGTCCTCGTCGACCACCTCGTGGCCGGCTCCAAGGAGAGCCGGATCGCCCAGTCGATCGCGCGCTCCCCCGCCGGCCGGCACGTCCTCATCGTGGGACATCCCTTCGTCGACGTCTGGCAGGCCGTGAAGCCGGATCGCCTCGGCGTGCAGTCGTGGCCGCGGATTCCCCGGAACGTGGAGTGGAAGAAGGGCGTCTGCCAGAGCTTCGGGTGGCCGCACCGCGACCAGGCCGACATCGCGCGCGCGTGGAAGCACATCCTGGGCAAGGTCTCGTCCTATGCCGACCTCGAGCCGGAGCTGCTCGGCCGCGTCGAGGAGCTGATCGACTTCGTGACGACCTGAGCCTGCTCAGGGCAGCAGTCGTCGCACGACCGCGTCGGCAAGGAGCCGGCCCCGACGGGTCAGGACCAGCCGGTCCCGCGCCACGTCGGCAAGCCCGTCGGCGACCACGCCCTCGATCCTCGCTTCGTCGGGCAGCACGGAGAGGGGCAGACCCTCGCGCAGCCGCACCTCCAGCAGCACCCGCTCGAGGCGGCGGGTGTCGTCGTCGAGCAGCTCGCGGGCATGCGCCGGGGACCGTCCTCCGGCGAGCCGCTCCGCGTAGGCGCGCGGATGCTTGACGTTCCACCAGCGCACGCCGCCGACGTGCGCGTGGGCGCCGGGCCCGACACCCAGCCAATTCTGGGAGGTCCAGTAGAGCTCGTTGTGGTGGCAGCGGGCCGACTCGTCCCGGGCCCAGTTGGACACTTCGTACCAGTGGAGCCCGGCAGCGGCCAGGAGCTCGTCGGCCAGGACGTACTTGTCCGCGAGATCGTCGTCGTCGGGGGCTGCCAGCACCCCGGAGCGCACCTGCCGGGCCAACGCGGTGCCCTCCTCCACGATCAGGGAGTACGCCGACACGTGGTCGGGCTCGCACGAGAGCGCCGACTCGAGCGAGGTGCGCCACTCCTGCGTCGTCTCACCGGGTGTCCCGTAGATGAGGTCCAGGCTGACCTGTTCGAAGCCGGCCTCGCGGGCCCACGCGACGGCCCGCGGCACCCGCTCCGGGTCGTGCGTGCGGTCGAGCACCGCGAGCACGGACGGCACGGCGGACTGCATCCCGAAGGAGATCCGGTTGAAGCCGCCCTGCCGCAGCTCGGCCAGCGACGCCGGCGTGACGCTGTCGGGGTTCGCCTCCGTGGTCACCTCGGCGCCGTCCCTCAGGCCGAACGAACGCCGGACACCGTCGAGGACGTCGACCAGGTCCGCGCTCGGCAGCAGGGTCGGCGTGCCGCCCCCGAAGAACACCGTGTCCGCGGGCGGCGCGCCGGGAAGCACCTCGTGCAGCAGGTCGACCTCGGCCAGGGCCGTCCGGGCGTACGACGCCTGGGACGCGCCGCCACCGAGCTCCGCGGCGGTGTAGGTGTTGAAGTCGCAGTAGCCGCAGCGCACCCGGCAGAACGGCACGTGCACGTAGACGCCCAGCTCCCGCCCGACGAGGCCGGCCAGCGCACTCGCCGGCACGTGGCCGTCTGCAGGCGCCGGCTCGCCGTCAGGCAGGGTGGAGGGCATCCGGAGATCGTACTGCCGGGCCCCGGCGGTCCCGATCTGCTCAGAGCGACAGCCTGCGGCTCACGACGTCCTCCGCGGCTGCACGGGACTCGCCGACGCCGCTGACGGCCGACAGGAAGTCGTCACGTCCCAGCGCCTGCAGCACCGTGTCCTCGACAGCGGTGATGTTGGCGGTGCGCGGGACGTCCCGCAGCAGGCCGATCTCGCCGAAGAAGTCACCGGCACCTTCGTGGCGCAGCACCGTCCCGTCCGCGTCGGTGACCTCGACCTGCCCGGACTCGATGATGAAGAAGCGGTCGGACGCGTCACCCATCCGCAGCACCACGGTGCCGGCGGGGACCTCGAACCGGCGCAACGACTGCGCCAGCGACTCCTGCACCACGGGGCTGAGCGGCGAGAACATGGCGATGCCCTGGAGCAGCGGGAGCGTCACCGGCGGCGTCAGCCTCTCGTCGAGGCGGCGCATCCGAGGCAGCCCGGCCAGGGCCAGCACTGCGACGGACAGGCCCAGGATCGCCAGCGTGCTCCGCAGCCCGACCAGGTGGAGCAGCAGAGGCGTGATGGCCGCGCCCAGCGCCATCGTGGCGATGAGGCACGCCTCCATGGCGCCGAACACCCGGCCGAGCACCTCGTCCGGTGTGATCCGCTGGACGATCGTGTACATGTTGACGTCGACCAGCGGGTTGGCGAAGCCGAGCACGACCATCGCCGCGACGGCCGGGACCGGCGAGGGCCACACGGTGACCACCAGCAGGGGCAACGACCAGAGCACCACACCGAGGGTCATGTCGGAGGCCAGCTTGCGCCGCGAGGCGCGGGAGATCGCCAGCACGCCGCCCAGGATCGCCCCGACACCGAAGATCGAGTCGAGGTAGCCGACGCCCTTCGCTCCGGTGCCCAGGATCTCCACGGCGATCACGAGCGGGAACACCGTCGTCGCACCGGCGATCACCGTCTGCGCGGATGCCTCGCCGATCACGAGGGCCAGGTCGCGGTCCCGCGCCATCGCCCGGAAGCCTGCAGAGGTCTCGGCCAGGAAGCCGGACTTCTCCGCTCCGCCGCCGTCCCCGTCCCTATCACTCTGGGCACCTTCGTCGGCCTCTGGAGCCGGCTCGACCCGGATCCGCGACACCAACAACATCGACCAGGCGAACGTCAGCGCGTTGAGCAGGAATACCTCCTCGACGGTGCCGACGGTCAGCAGGCCTGCCCCGATCGCCGGCCCGACGAAGAAGGCCAGGCTCTCGAAGGTGCTGGCCGCCCCGTTCGACGCAGTCAGCTCCTCCGGGGTCCGGGCGAGTGCCGGCGTCAGCGCGTTCTGCGCTGCCCGGAAAGGTGTGCCGAAGAACCCGGTGAGCGTGGCCAGGACGAAGATCGGCGCAGCCGGGGTGTCGAGGTAGAGGCACACCGCTGCCGCCACGATCAGCAGGAGCCGAGCGAGGTCCGAGAGGATCATCACCGTCTTGCGGGGGAACCGGTCGGCAACGGTCGCCGTGACCGGCGAGGTCAGCGCCATCAGGGCCATCCGGATGGCCATCCAGATGCCGACCGCCTTGGCGCCGCCGACGCCGTACGCCCAGACGGCGACAGCAGTGCCGTAGGCCCAGTCGCCGATCATGGAGCCGACCAGGGCCAGCTGCAGGCGTCTCAGCCCAGCGTTGCCGAATACCGACTTCAGCGACGAGCCGGTCTCGCGCAAGGCCGCCCTGGTGCTGCCCACGACGCCTGCCGGTGCCTCCGCAACGTCTGCCATGGCGGGACCCCTCGCCGGTTCGACAACCGCCGAGACGTGGCTGGGAGCACACCGGCTGCGCGACCGATGCTAGACCCGCGGCAACCCGATGGGCACCCCCCGAGGGAGCCGCCCCGTGCCACCCGATCGGGTCAGGCGTACAGCGCGTCGATCAGCTCCTTGTTGCGCTCCTCGACGACGTTGCGCTTCACCTTCAGCGAGGGCGTCAGCTCTCCGGACTCCACCGTCAGGTCGTGGTCGAGCAACCGGAACTTCTTGATGGTCTCCCACCGGTTCAGCTGGTTGTTGAGCTGGTCGACGTACTCCTGGACCATCGCCACCGTCCTCGGGTCGTTGACGATCGCGGTGTAGTCGCCGGAGACGCCGTTCTCCTTCGCCCAGTCGGTGACCGCGTCGGGGTCGAGGGTCACCAGCGCGACGCAGTAGTTCCGCTCGTTTCCGAACACCATGAACTGGCTGGCGTAGGGGCACACGGCCTTGAACTTCGCCTCGATCGCCGGTGGGGCGATGTACTTGCCACCGGAGGTCTTGAACAGCTCCTTGATGCGTCCGGTGATCGTCAGGAAGCCGTCGGCGTCGAGCGATCCCTTGTCGCCGGTGCGCAGCCAGCCGTCGTCGGTCAGCGTCTCCGCCGTCGCCTCGGGAAGGTTGTGGTAGCCCTCCATGACACCGGGACCCTTGATCTGGATCTCGTCGTTGTCGCCGATGCGCACCTGGCTGCCGGGCACGACCGGCCCCACCGTGCCGAACTTGTAGTCGTCCGGGTGGTTCACGAACGAACCGGCAGAGGTCTCGGTCAGGCCGTAGCCCTCCAGGATCAGGATGCCGGCCGCGTGGAACCACTCGGCGATCTCCCGGTTGAGCGCCGCGGCACCCGAGATGAAGAAGCGGACCCGACCGCCGAACCGGTCCCGGATCTTTGCGAAGACCAGCTTGTCGAAGAGCGCGTGCTGCAGCTTCAGCGGAAGCGGCACCGCCTTGCCCTCGCGCTCGAGGCGGTCCACCTCGAGGCCGACCTTGAACGCCTGCTTGAAGATCTTCTCCTTGGCGCCACCCTCGGCAGCCTGCATCGTGACGATCCGGGCGTGCGCCTTCTCGAAGATGCGCGGGGCCGCCCCCATGAACGTCGGCTTCACGATCGCGAGGTTGTCGATGATGCGCTCGATCCGCCCGTCCACGGCAGTGGCGAAGCCGCAGGCCAGCTGGCTGGAGAGCAGCACCTTCCCGAACGAGTGCGCCATCGGCAGCCACAGGAACTGGACGTCGTCCTCGTGCAGGATGTCCTGGGCCTGGATGGCCGCGCCTTCGTAGGTCCACGATGCGTGCCGCAGCCGGACGCCCTTGGGCCGGCCGGTGGTCCCGGACGTGTAGATGAGAGTGGCCAGCCGGTCGGGCGTGATCTTCGCCGACACGTCGTTGACGGCGTCGGGGTCGGCGGCGAGGTGCTCCTCGCCCAGGCGGCTCAGCTCCTCGAGGCCGATCACCCAGTCGCCGTCGGGCGTCCCCTCGAACGTGACGACCTTGGTCAGGTGTGGGAGCTCGCTCTTGTGGGCACGGAGCTTCTCGACCTGGCTGTCGTCCTCGGCGAAGACGACCCGGCACTCGGAGTCGGCGAGGATGTAGGCCACGTCGCCCGCGACCGTGCTCGGATAGACGGTCGTCGTGGCGCCGCCGGCGCACATGATGGCAAGGTCGGCGTAGATCCACTCGACCCGCGTGCCTGACGCGATGCCCACGCGCTGCTCGGGTTCGAGACCGAGCGCGAGCAGCCCGGCAGCCAGCTTCTGCACGATGTCGCCGGTCTCGCGCCAGGTGACGCTCGCCCACGGCTGCCCGTCCTCCACCGGGTAGCTGTAGGCGGTGTTGTCGGGTGAGGTGGCGACACGCTCCAGGAACTGGGCGGCCACGCTCGGTGGACGGTTGTCGATGAAGGACGTGTCGGTGATCTGCGGCATCAGTGGCACTCGCTTCGAACGGGGTCGGGCATGGACTTGCCAGTAACCTAGATCACAAGTGGTCGCGGCGGGCGCGGAGGTGCCAAAAGACCCCTGTCTTTCGGGCACATCGTCGTCGTTGGCGCCCCGGAGCGGCTCCCACTTCAGGGACCCTCGTCGCGCACTGAGCCATTAGCCTCCTGCCATGCTGCATCCCGCCCGGCTCCTGACCGCCCTGGTGGTGCTGGTGACGGCGCTGGTGCTGCGCAGCGCGGTGCACGACGCCATGTCGGACTCCCCGGAGGAGCGGCCGTCGCTGCGCGTCGATGTCCGGCACAACCAGCCCCTCGCCGAGGAGCTCAGCCTCCGCTGGCGTCAGCTTCCCGGCGTGATCGATGCGCACGCGGGGTACACCAGCGGCCAGGACCACGGGACCCTGACCGGATACGCCGTGTGCCTGCGCTGCGACCTGCCGGCCCTGGAGCGGCGCCTGGTGCGGGACGTGTGGACCAGCAAGCTGGTGCGGCTGCGCGAGTTCACCATCACGGTCGCGCACGACGCGGACCGCCACCATCCGCTCGTGCAGACCTGGCACACCGTGCGCGACGCGCACGAGCTCTACGACCGCTACGGCAACGGGCTGGTCGACCCGGACCGGGTCGACGAGAGGGCAGGCTCGGGCAGTGCCTCCTGAGCGAGCGCCCGCCGAGCCACATGGCGCTCGGCGCGCTGCCGGGCCTCGAGGACCAGTCCCTCCACCCGCAACAGCTCGGGGAGCAACAACGGGTCCGTCGTGAGCGCGCGGAACATGCCGGTCACGGTGACGCCGTGGCCCGGTCGGTGCACCACGTCGATCCGGTCGCCCGCCTTCAGGGTGCCCTCCTCGAGCACACGCAGGTAGGGGCCGGGTCGGTGCCGCGCGGTGAACCGCTTCACCCAGGCCCGGTTGTCCATCTCCTCGTGGCCCAGCCAGCCCTTGAAGTCGTTGCACGGGATCCGCACCGAGGACACCTCCAGCAGGACGGTGCCGACGCGCCAGCGCTCCCCGATCTCCGCGCCGTTCACGTCGATCCCCCGCGTCGTCAGGTTCTCGCCGAAGTGGCCGTCACGCAACGGCTGGCCGAGCGCAGCCGCCCACTCGTCGAGGTCCTCCCGCGCGAAGGCGTAGACCGCCTGGTCGACGCCTCCGTGGTGCCGGGTGTCCGACACCTGGTCACCGTCGAGCCCGAGCCGGCGTGCCCGCAGCGGACCGCTCACGGGACGCTTGTCGATCGAGGTCCGTCCGATGCCCGCCCACGACCGCTCGCGGGGCCGCCCCACGTTGACCGACACGACCGTGGCGCTCTCGACCTCTCCAGCTGGTGGCATGGCAGGAGTCTCCCAGCACCCCGCCCATTTCCGAACCGGTTTGCGGAGCACGGCCGGACCAGGGCGCGAGCGCTCAGTCCTGCACGGCTTTCGCGATCGTGATGCACACAGTGAGCCACTCGTCCTCGGTCATCCCCTGCTGCCCGGTCGGTGGGTCGAGCAGTCGCCAGGCGGCGTTGTCGAGCATGCGTACGACGACCCAGTCGCGGGCACGGTCCTCGTCCAGACTGGCGGTGTCGACCAGGGTGTGGAAGCGCCGGCGGACCGCATCACGGACGCCCAGCGGCGAGGACACCAGCTCGTTCCAGCGGTTCCACAGCATCGGTGCCGGCTCGTAGTGGGGATCGCCGCTGACCGGCTTCGGGTCGATCGCGAGCCACGGCTCCCGGTCCGCCGCAAGGACGTTCCCGTAGTGGAGGTCCCCGTGGATCATCGTGCCGACGCTGGCACCGTCCGCGCAGAAGTCGCGCGACAGCGACACGGCCTGCTCCACCAGCCGACGCGGCAGCGGTGCGCTGCGCGGCAGGGCGGCCAGCTCGTCGGCCCATCGCTCGACGAACGCGGTCAACGGCCGCAGCTGCCCCGGAGCCGGCACGTGCAGTCGCCCGTAGAGCTCGCCGACGACTGTGCAGGCCTCGACGTCCCACGCCGCCTCGAGGGAGACGTCACGCAGCTGCTCGAGAAGCAGGGCTCCACGCGCAGGGTCGGCCCGGTCCATCCGGACCGCACCGTCACCGCCCCAGCGCGAGAGGGCGAGGTGCTCGTGCTCGGACTCCTCGTCCTGGAGGGCCACCTTGAGGACTCTGCGGCGGCCGCCGGACGTGACGACCGGCACGACAAGGGCGCAGTAGCCGTGCATCATCCAGCCGTCGGGCCGGAGCTCCCAGTCGTCGTACAGGCTCTGGACGACCCCGGGGAGCCGGTCGACGAACGCGGCCCACTGTGGTCCGCGGCTGGCCATCCCGAGCACCCCGTCGGGGAGCCGCAGGCGATCTCTCACCGGGGCTCGTGCGCTGCGAGGGCAGCGAGCAGGTCCGGCGCGAGCCCCTCGGGACGCAGCCGCACGTCGGCCAGCTCGCTCCTTCGCACCCAGATGTGCTCGTAGCTGTTGCGCTCGGAGTGCAGGAACCTCTCGACGCCGCCGAGCACGGGCTCCCCGTCGGTGCCGACAACCTCGAAGTAGCTGGCCCGGCGCCCGTCATGGTCGGCCTCCAGAAGGAGACGCGCCACGGTGCCGCTCAGCCCGCACTCCTCCTCGAGCTCGCGGAGGACCGCCTGCGCCGGGGTCTCGCCCGGCTCGACACCACCACCGGGAAGCACGGCGTACTCGAGCGGTCCGCGGCGACGACGGATCAGCAGCAACCGGCCGCCACGCTCGACCACCGCAACGGCACGGTGCGGCTGCCGCGGCACCGCCCGGTCGCCGGCACCGGTCACTTCTTGCTCTTCTCCCCCGTCGCACCCGTCGAGAGGGCGGCGATGAACGCCTCCTGGGGCACCTCGACGCGGCCGACCATCTTCATCCGCTTCTTGCCCTCCTTCTGCTTCTCCAGGAGCTTGCGCTTGCGGGTGATGTCACCGCCGTAGCACTTGGCGAGCACGTCCTTGCGGATCGCGCGGATGGTCTCCCGGGCGATCACGCGGGCGCCGATGGCGGCCTGGATCGGCACCTCGAACTGCTGCCGCGGGATCAGCTCCCTGAGCTTGCCCGCAAGGGCCACCCCGTAGGAGTAGGCGGAGTCCCGGTGCACGATCGCGCTGAACGCGTCCACCGGCTCACCCTGGAGCAGGATGTCGACCTTCACGAGGTCCGCCGGGACCTCTCCCGTGGGCTCGTAGTCGAGGGATGCGTAGCCCTTGGTCCGCGACTTCAGCTGGTCGAAGAAGTCGAAGACGATCTCGGCCAGCGGCAGGGTGTAGCGCATCTCGACCCGGTCCGCGGACAGGTAATCCATGCCCTGGAGCTGCCCCCGCTTGGTCTGGCAGAGCTCCATGATGGCCCCGATGTAGTCGCTCGGGCTCAGGATCGTCGCCCGGACGACCGGCTCGCGCACCTCCGCGATCTTGCCCTCGGGGTACTCGCTGGGATTGGTGACCTCGTGCTCGGTGCCGTCCTCCATCACCACGTGGTAGACGACGCTCGGTGCGGTGCTGATCAGGTCGAGGTCGAACTCCCGCTCGAGCCGCTCGCGGACGATCTCCATGTGGAGCAGGCCCAGGAAGCCGCACCGGAATCCGAACCCGAGGGCCCCGGAGGTCTCCGGCTCGTAGGCGAGCGCCGCATCGTTGAGCTGGAGCCGCTCGAGGGCGTCGCGCAGCGTGGGGTACTCGTCGCCGTCGATCGGGAACAGCCCCGCGAAGACCATCGGGTTCGGGTGCTTGTAGCCCCCGAGCGCCTGAGACGCGCCGTGGTGCTGGCTGGTCACGGTGTCGCCGACGCGGGACTGGCGGACGTCCTTGACGCCGGTGATCAGGTAGCCCACCTCGCCGACCCCGATCTCGCCCGCCTTGACGGGCTCGGGACTGATCACGCCGACCTCGAGCATCTCGTGCACGGCGCCGGTCGACATCATCCTGATCCGGTCACGGTGGGTCAGCTTGCCGTCGACGACACGGACGTAGGTCACCACGCCGCGGTAGGTGTCGTAGACGGAGTCGAAGATCAGCGCGCGGGGGGGCGCGTCGGCATCACCCACCGGAGGCGGCGTCTGCTCCACGATCTCGTTGAGCAGCTCCTCCACCCCGTGGCCGGTCTTCGCACTGACGCGGAGCACGTCCGACGGCTCGCAGCCGATCAGACCGGCCAGTTCGGCGGCGTACTTCTCCGGGTCGGCGCTCGGCAGGTCGATCTTGTTGAGCACCGGGATGATGTGCAGGTCGGCGCCCATGGCGAGATAGAGGTTGGCCAGGGTCTGGGCCTCGATCCCCTGCGCAGCGTCGACGAGCAGGACCGCCGCCTCACAGGCCTCCAGGGACCGGGACACCTCGTAGGTGAAGTCGACGTGCCCGGGGGTGTCGATCATGTTGAGCACGAAGGTCTCGCCCGCATGGTCACCCTCGGTCGCCGTCCACGGCATCCGCACCGCCTGGCTCTTGATCGTGATCCCGCGCTCCCGCTCGATGTCCATCCGGTCGAGGTACTGGGCGCGGGCAGCCCGCTCGTCGACCACCCCGGTGAGCTGGAGCATCCGGTCGGCCAACGTCGACTTGCCGTGGTCGATGTGCGCGATGATGCAGAAGTTGCGGATGATCGCCGGATCGGTGCGGCCAGGCAGTGGCGCGGTCGCGTTCGTGGGCACAGAGTCACTCTCAGGACGGGCGCGGGGGACGCCGCCATCCTCCCACAGGGGCGATGCGCATGCCCTGCAGCGCTGCGGGACACCGTGCAGCCATGTCTGATCTGACGCAGCAGGACAACCCGACCACCACGCAGCAGAAGCGGGTGGCCTTCCTCACCGCCCTCGAGGGGGTGGAGCGGGTCGAGCTGACCGAGCCGTGGGCAGCCGTCACCGAGGCGGGCGCCACGGCCGAGCTGCTCAGCACCGACACTGGTGAGGTGCAGACCTACGACCACCTGGACAAGGCCGAGACGCGGCCCGTGGACCGGCCGGTGACCGACGCGTCGGTCGACGAGTACGACGCGCTGGTGCTGCCCGGCGGGGTGGCGAACCCCGACGCGCTGCGCCGCAACGACGCCGCAGTCAAGTTCGTCAGGGAGTTCGTCGAGAGCGGCAAGCCCGTGGCGGCCATCTGCCACGCCGGCTGGATGCTCGCCGAGGCCGGTGTCGCCGAGGGCCGCACCGTGACGTCGTGGCCGAGCCTGGAGACCGACCTGCGCAACGCCGGTGCCGAGTGGGTGGACAAGGAGGTCGTCACCGACGGCAACCTGATCACCAGCCGGAAGCCCGACGACATCCCGGCCTTCAACAACGCGCTGCTGGAGTCACTTGCCCACGGCGTCGCCGGCACCACCTGACGGACACGAGGTCCACCAGCGCCCCGCTCCCCTACCCTTCGGGCATGAAGCGGATGAGCGGGGTCGACGCCGCCTTCTGGTACGGCGAGACGCCGGCCTGGCACATGCACATCGGGGCCGTGGCCATCCACGAGACGGCCAATGCGCCCGACTTCAGCTTCGAGCTGGTCCGCAAGCTCGTCATCGAGCGGCTCCCCCAGATGCCCCAGCTGCGCTGGAAGGTCGTGGAGGCGCCCCTCGGGTTGGATCGACCGTGGTTCGTCGAGGACGAGAACCTCGACCCCGACTTCCACATCCGGCGGATCGGTCTCCCCCGCCCGGGCACCCGCAAGGAGCTCGACGAGCAGGTCGGACGGCTGATGTCCTACAAGCTCGACCGGTCCCGGCCGCTCTGGGAGCTGTGGGTGATCGAGGGCCTGCAGAAGGGCCGGGTGGCCACCCTGACGAAGATGCACCACGCGATTGTGGACGGCGTCTCCGGGGCGGGCCTCGGGGAGATCCTGCTCGACGTCACGCGCGACCCACGCGAGCCCTCGGACGAGGTCGTGCACGGGATCGGCAGCCAGCCGCCCGGTCCGGCGCGCGCGCTGGTCGAGACAGCCGTCAACGTCGGTGTACGCACACCGGTCCGGGCAGCGCGCCTCGTCCGGCAGACCATCGGCCAGCAGCTCGCCGTTCGCGGCTTCGAGAACCGGCCGCCGCGGTTCTTCACGGCCCCACGCACGCGCTTCAACGCCACCCTGACGCCGCACCGGAGGATCTCGGGCGCCCGGGTGGAGCTGGCCCGTGTGAAGGCGGTCAAGGACGCCTACCAGGTCAAGCTCAACGACGTGGTGCTCGCGCTCGTCTCCGGCGCGCTGCGGAGCTACCTCGCCGAGCGGGAGGGCATCCCGGGCAAGCCGCTGATCGCCCAGATCCCCGTCTCGACCCGGACCGGGGACACCTCGACGCAGGTGGGCAACCAGGTGAGCTCGATGACCGTCAACATGGCGACCCACCTGACGGACGCGGCCGACCGGATCCGGGCGATCCATGCCAGCACCCAGGGCGCCAAGGAGATGGCCCGGGCGCTCAGCGCCCGGCAGATCATGCAACTGCCCGACATCAGCCCGCCGGGCCTTCTCCAGGTCGCCTCCCGTGCCTACACGATGAGTGGCCTGTCCAACTCCCTCGCGCCGATCAACCTCGTCGTCTCCAACGTGCCGGGCCCGACGTTCCCGCTCTACATGGCGACCGCTCCCCTGCGGTCCCTGCTCCCGATCGGCCCGCTGGTCCTCGACGTGGCGCTGAACGTCACCGTCTTCAGCTACCTCGACTGTGTCGACTTCGGCTTCGTCACGACGCCGGAGGTCGCCCCCGACATCGACCAGCTGGCCGACGCCGTCGAGGGAGCCCTCGTCGAGCTCGAGCAGGCTGCCGGGCTCACGCCGGCCGCGGGGTGACCCAGCCCCGATCAGTGCTCAGCCGGTCGCGACCCAGAACCGGAGCTTGCCCTCGCGCTCGTCATCGAGCACACCGCCGTTGGCCTCGATGACCTTGCGGGAACCGACGTTGTCGCGGTCGCAGGTCACCAGGACCTCGACGATGCCGAGCCGGCGCGCCACCGGGAGCGCAGCCGCCAGCATCGCGGTCGCGTGCCCCTCCCGACGCCGCGACCGGCGCACGTCGTACCCGATGTGGCCCCCGGTCCGGAGCAGCTCGTCCGTCAGTCGGTGCCGCACAGCCAGCCGTCCGACGTACTCCGGCCCGTCCACCCACCAGAGGTTCGTGCACCGGACCCAGCCGTCCCGCTCAGGAGCGTGCTCCTCTGCCAGCCGGTGGTCGACGTAGGCGGCGAACCCGTCCTCCGACGACCAGCTCGCGGACCACCGGTCCAGGTCGTTGCCGATGCCGCTGCCGTCGCCGGACCGGCCCTCGGCGGCGAACTCGTCCATCGCGGCGAGGAACGAGCGGCGGTAGCGGACGTCCGGGCGGGTCAGGTGGGGCATGACCGAAGTCTGCGAGCACCGCTCCCGGAACTCCACCGGATTCACGCTTCCTGCTGAGTTCGTGCCTCCCCGCTCTCGGTGCGTGCGGTCTGCTTGAATCCGGCGCATGAGCGCAGGCCCCGTCGGCGTCGACGCCGTCGACCCGATCCCGCACGGACAGACCGCACTGCGGCTGGCCTGGAAGTTCCTTCCCCGCGACGTGCGTGCCATGGTCGAACAGCACCTCGGTGCCCCCGTCATCGAGGCGCGGTCCATGAACTCCGGCTTCACGCCCGGCTTCGCCTCCGTGCTCAGCGGCAGCAACGGGAACCGACTGTTCGTGAAGGCAGCCAACACCGTTGCGCAGAGGCAGTTCGCCGACGCCTACCGCGAAGAGTCGCACAAGCTGAGGGCGCTGGGCGGGGCCATCCCGGCGCCGCGGTTGCTGTGGGTGCACGACGAGGAGTGGGTGGTGCTCGGCTTCGAGGCGGTCGACGGGCACCCTCCGCAGCGGCCGTGGGTCTGCACCGAGCTGGACCGTGCACTCGACCTGGCCGAGGACATCGCGGCGGCGACGGAGCGCGTCCCGGGCGGCCTGGCGCTGCAACCACTCTGGGAGGACGTCCCACGGCTGGTCAACGGCTGGGGCGACGTGGCGGACGACTGGCCACACCGAGCCGAGGCGGCCGCACTCGCGGCCCGGTGCCCCGAGCTGCCTGACAGCGACGGCTTCCTGCACTCAGACCTGCGCGACGACAACATCCTGCTCTGCAGCGATGGCCGGGTGCTGGCGTGCGACTGGAACTGGCCGGCGCTCGGACCCGCGTGGCTCGACCTCGTCATCCTGCTGGTCTCGGCCCACGGCGACGGGCACGATGCCGACGCGCTGCTGGGCGGCCGCGAGCTCTCCCGCGACGTCGACCCCGAGCACGTCGACGCCTGGCTCGCGGCCCTGTGCGGGTTCATGCTGAGCAGCCGGGTGCAGCCGGTGCCGCGGGCGTCGCCGTACCTGCGCCGACACGCCGCGTGGTACGCCGAGGCCGCGTGGTCCTGGCTCGCACAGCGACGAGGCTGGTCGTGAGTCCCCGACGATTTGGGGAGCAAACCCGCTCGCTGGTATCGTTTCCCCTCGTGTCAGGGCCGGTGTGCCCGCACCCAGACTTCCTTTCCGCACCACCGACCAAGAGACAGGCGAGCCGCACGTGGCGAACATCAAGTCCCAGATCAAGCGCAACCGGCAGAACGAGGCCGCGCACGAGCGCAACAAGGCCGTGAAGTCGGCGCTGAAGACTGCTGTCCGCAAGTTCCGCGAGGCCGCGGAGACCGGCGACGACAAGGCGCGCGACCTGGCTGCGGACGCGGCCAGGATGCTGGACAAGGCGGCGTCCAAGGGTGTCATCCACAAGAACCAGGCGGCCAACCGCAAGTCCGCGATCGCCAAGCGCGCGGCGCAGGTCTGATCCCCGCCGGTCCGACCGGCGCCCGCTCGGCTCGAAGCACCCGTCCGTGCGGACGGGTGCTTCTGTGCGTCAGCGCAGTGCGCGCGCCCGCACCACGTCCAGGACCATCCGCTCCAGGGCGTACGACGGATCGCTGGCCGCACCCTTGACGGCCGCGTCGGTCTGCGCCACGACCCGGATCGCCTGACCGATGCCCTGCTCCTCCCAACCGCGCGACTGGCTGCGCAGAGTGTCGAGCTTCCAGCTCGGCACGCCGACCTCGCGCATCAGGTCGCCACTGCGCATGCCCCTCGGCGCGGCCTTGTAGCGGGCCAGGCTCCGCAGGCCGTTGGCCAGGGCGCTGGTCACCAGCACCGGTGCCGTCCCGCGCTCCAGTGCCCAGCGCAGCTCCTCGAGTGCCTTGGCGACCTGCCCGGAGATGGCGTGGTCGGCGACGGCGAACGACTTCGCCTCCGCCCGGCCACCGAAGTAGGTCTTGACCATGTCGATGGTGATCTGCTTGCCCTCGAAGTCGCCGGCGAGCTGTCCCGAGGCGGCAGACAGTGCCCGCAGGTCCTGGCCCACCGCCTGGACGAGGAAGGCGGCGGCGTCCGGATCGATCCGGACACGATGGCCGCGGAGCTCGCTCATCACGAAGTCCGGGAACTGGCGTGCCTTGAGCGCCTCCGACTTCACCTCGGCGACGGCCTCCAGCTTGCGCAGCTTGTTGAGCAGCCCGGTGCCCTTCTGTCCGCCGCCGTGGACCAGGACGAGGGCAACGTCCTCGGCCGGCGCCGCGGCGTAGTCCACGAGCCCGGGTGCAGACTCCTCGGGGAGGTTCTCGAGGTTGCGGACGACCACACAACGCGTGCTGGAGAACAACGACGGTGCCGCCAGCTCGCCCAGGGTCGCCATGGTGAGCGACTCCGCTCCGGTGTCACTCAGCTCGGCCTCCGCATCCACCTCTCGGACCGCCGCTCGCACCGCCTGCACGGCTCGCTCGGAGAGGAACTCCTCAGGGCCGGTCACCAAGGTGATCCGGCCCAGGACTTCACGCGGGTCGGCGGGGCGCGACCCCGAGCTCGTGGCCATGCGCGCAGTTTGTCACGTGGTGCCCCCAGAACCGGGCGGCGGCCGGTTCAACGGGATCCGGGTCCGCAGCCGCAGTCCTCCCCGACCGTCGACCACCACCGCGACGTCACCGGACGTGTCGGTGCGCGCGACCTGGACACCGGCCCGCCGGAGCATCCGCAGGGCCGCGGCGGCCGGATGACCGTAGTCGTTGTCCCGGCCGCAGCTGATCACCGCGAGGCGAGCGCCCAGCTCGTCGATGAGTTGCTCGTCCTGCTTGCTGCTGCCGTGGTGCGCGACCTTCAGCACGTCGGCTCGCAGCTGCGGAGCCACCTTCTGCAGCTGGTCCTGGGAGGGGCCCTCCTCGTCGCCCATGAGCAGGAGCCGGACACCGCGGACCTCGACGAGGAGCACGATGCTCCCGTCGTTCGGCGGTGAGCCGGAGTCCGGGAAGCTGGTGCGCGACGGGGCGAGCACCTGCCAGCGCAGCTGGCCGAGGCGTCCGCGTTCGCCAAACTCCACGGTCCGGACGGGCACCCCTGCTGCGGACGCGACCGCGTGGACCTGTCGGACGCCCGCGAGCGGGTCGGCGACCGGGCTCACGACCACCTCACCGGCGCGGCGGCCGTCGAGCACCCCTTCGAGACCATCGACGTGATCGGCGTGGAAGTGGGTCAGCACCACGAGGGGAACCTGGCGCACGTGCAGCCGCGCGAGGCAGCGGTCGACGTACACCGGGTCCGGACCCGTGTCGACGACCACGGCCGAGCCGCCTCCCGCATTGAGCACCAGCGCGTCGCCCTGGCCGACGTCACAGGCCACGAACACCCAGCCTGGCGGCGGCCACCCGGGCGTGGGCAACGGCACGAGGAGGACGACCACACCGAGACCGCAGGCAGCCAGGCTCGACGAGCGTCGCGCGAGCACCCTGCCGAGGGAGAGGGCCAGCAGCAGGCACGCGGCGGTGAGCGCCAGCAGCGAGGCGGCCGTGGTGGGCCAGCCCACCGCGGGGAGCGGCAGACCAGCAGCTCCCCGCGCCACGGCGATGAGCCACGACGCGCACCACACCGCCGGCGCCGCGATCAGCGATCCCGCCGTCGCCCACACGAGGTGCGCCAGACCGCCGAGCAGCCCGAGGACCGTCGCCGGCCCGACCGCCGGCGCCGCGAGCAGGTTGGCGCCCACCGCCACCAGGCTGACCTGGCCGGAGAGGGCGGCGACGATCGGCGTGCACGCGAGCTGGGCAGCGAGCGGCACTGCCACCGCCTCGGCGACCCACCGTGGAGACCACGCCGGCAGCCAACGCAGCAGCGCGTCACGCCAGCCGGGAGCGAGCAGCAGGATGCCGGCCGTGGCGCACACGGACAGGGCGAAGCCGGGCGAGTCGGCCAGCCACGGGTCGAAGAGCACGAGGGCACAGACGGCGACCCCGAGCGCCCGGACCCCGAGCTGGCGTCCGTTGGAGCCCATCCCGAGCAGAGCCACCGACCCCATGGCGGCTGCGCGGACGACGCTCGGCTCGGTCCGGGCCAGGGCCACGAAGCCGGCCACGCCCACGGCGCCCACGACGAACAGGCCGCGGGCGCGCACCCCGGTCCAACGTGCGAGCACGAGGAGGAACCCGACGATGAGCGTCAGATTCGTGCCGCTCACGGCGAGCAGATGGGTCAGCCCCGACGTGCGGAACTCCGCGGCCAGTGCGTCGTCGACGCCGGCATCGTCACCGTCGACGAGCGCCGGCACCAGCGCCGATGCGTCCCGGTCGTGTCCGCTCGCGGCATCACGGATCCCAGCGCGAAGCCGGTCCACGGCACGCAGCGCGGCCGGCGCCCGGCTGACCAGCACGGGCGGGCCCCGGGTGGCCAGCACGCCGGCCAGCGCCGGGTCGTCGGCGGCGTCGAGGCGACCGCCGACCGACAAGGTCGCGCCGAGCCGGACGGATCGCCAGGACGGGTCGGCGATGACCAGCACCGCGGCACGCAGCTGGATCCTCCGACCCCGGCCGGCCGCCTCGAGCACCTCCGCGCGAAACGTCACGAAGTCGTGGAAGCGCCCCTGGTGCTGGACCGGGTCCGAGCGCACGACGATCCGCGCGTGCACCGACGCCCGGTCCCTGACCAGTCCACCGAGACCGGAGCGCTCCACCCGGGCGACGTGCAGGGCCGTTGCGCCGGCCACCACGAGGGCCACGAGCAGCCACGCGGTGACCGTGAGTCGCCGGTCACGGCGAGCGAGCACCACGGCCACGCCGCCAGTGCCGAGGACCCCCGCGAGGACCCAGCCCGGCAGGTGCAGGACGGCGAGGGCGGACAGCCACCCCACCAGGCCCACCGCGGGCGCCCGGAGGTCCGGCCGGTCCCGCGCTCCCGTGGCGCCGGGCCGGACGGTCACAGGGTGATGTGCGGCGCCAGCTCGGCGAGCGTCTTCTCACCGATGCCGTCGACCTCCAGCAGGTCCTCGACGCTGGTGAACGCGCCGTGGTCGGTGCGCCAGTCCACGATCTTGGAGGCGGTCACCGGCCCGACCCCGGGGAGCGTCTCGAGCTGATCCGGCGAGGCGGTGTTGAGGTTGACCAGCGGGCCGGTCCCGCCCGACGGTGCCGCTGCCGCACTCGAGGCGACGCCGGGAGCCGGGGTCACCCCGACGAGAACCTGCTCGCCGTCCACGAGGACCCGGGCGAGGTTCAAGGCGGTGAGGCTCACGCCGCGACGCGGGCCGCCGGCCTTGCGGATCGCGTCGATGACCCGCGAGCCGGCGGGCAGGGTGGTGACACCCGGGCGACGCACCTTCCCGGCGACGTCGACGACGACGGTCCCGCCCGCGTCAGACGGTCCAGCTGCGTCGTCGTCTCCCGCACCGGCGTCCGCTGCCGTGGTGACCAGTGCCGCCGCGGGCCGCGGCGCCGGGACCGGCTCGCCCTGGGGGCTGGACCGCAGCACGACGACCGCCGCGGCCGCGAGGGCCACGGCGAGCACGCCGGCGAGGAGCACGAGGTGGGCCGGGCCGAGCGCCACCCGGCCCTGCAGCGATGCCGGCAGCCGGTCGTGGATCCAGCCGCCGAGGCGGCCGGACCAGGCGCCGTCCCGCTGTCGGGCGTGTCGGCCCGGCTCCGGCACTGCGGCGGGCGTCACCGGGACCGGCGCCGGGTCGGCACGGGAAGGACCGGGGTCGTCCGCGTGCACCGGCGCGAGGCCTGCCCGGGCGAGCTCCTGGCTCAGCAGCTCCAGCCGGCGGCGCGCGGCCTCGGCGACCGGGTCCCCTGCGTCCTTGCCCATGTCCGGGACGCTACGGGTCCCAGCGCCGCCGGCGACAGGGCCGCCCGTGCGTCCTGTGGACAGAGCGCCCCGGTCACTGGGTTGTGGAGCCTTCGCGGCCGACCACGTCCGCGGCGCCACGGCGGGCGACGCACACGGCGACCATGCCCGGACCGACGTGCGCACCCAGGACGGCGCCGATCTCGCCGATCAGCACCTCGCGGCCCTCCAGCCCGGTGCCGAGCCGTTCCTGCAGGTGCTCGGCCAGCTGGGCTGCGCGCTCCGCGCTCGCGAGGTGGGCCACCGCGACGTCGACCGGCTCGTCACCGGCCGCCTCGACAGCCAGCTCCTCCAGGCGGAACAGCGCCCTGCCCGCGGTGCGCACCCGCTCGAACGAGCCGATCCGGCCCTCGTCGACCCGGAGGATCGGCTTGACCGCCAACGCAGAGCCCACCAGGGCGGCCGCGGCCCCGATCCGGCCACCGCGCCGCAGGTACTCCAGCGTGTCCACGTAGAACAACGAGGTCGTCACACGCGCCCGTGCGCGCGCTGCCTCGGCGACCGCAGCGGCATCGGCGCCGGAGTCCCGGGCGTCGGCCGCGGCGAGCACGGCGAACCCGGTGCCGATGCCGACCTGCCGGGTGTCGACCGGGTGCACCGGCACGGAGGCGTCCCGGGCGGCCAGCTGCGCGGACTCGAAGGTGCCGCTCAGCTCACCGGAGAGATGCACCGAGACGATCTCCGTCGCGCCCTGTGCCGCGACACGCTCGTAGACCGCGAGCATCTCGGCCGGGTTCGGACGCGACGTGCTCACCGGCGTCCACTCCCTCAGTGCCGCCGCGATCATGTCCGGCGTGGCTCCCCCGTCGGCCCCTTCGTCGTACGACGTCGCACCGATCACCACCTGCAGCGGCACCACGGTGACGTCCCGGGCCGCCGAGACGGCGGGTGGGAGCGACGCTGTCGAGTCGGTGACGATGCAGACCGGCATGGCCCGAAGGTTAGTGGCTGGTCAGGACGCGCGTCCTGCACCGGCGGGATGCCCGGGTCAGACGACGATGTTGACCAGCTTCGGCGCCCGGACGATGACCTTGCGCACGGTCCGGCCGTCCAGCGCCCGCTGCACCGCGCCGTCGGCCAGCGCAGCGGACTCCAGGTCCGCCTCGCTGATGTCGGGCGACACCTCGAGGCGGGCCTTGACCTTGCCCTGCACCTGCACCACCGCCGTGACGGAGTCCTGGACCAGCAGCGACTCGTCGACCTCGGGCCAGGAGACCCGGGCGACGGTCGGCGAGTGCCCCAGCCGCTCCCACATCTCCTCGGCGGTGTAGGGGGCGACCAGGGACAGCAGGACCGCTACCACCTCGGTGGCCTCGCGCACTGCGGGGTCGGCGGGGCCGCACCCGGAGTCGATGGCCTTGCGCGTGGCGTTCACCAGCTCCATGATCCGGGCAACCATCACGTTGAAGCGGTAGGACTCGACCAGCTCGGCCGCGTCGTGCACGGTGCGGTGGGTGATCCGCCGCAGGGCCCGATCACCTGCCTCGGCCGGTGTGCCGACCGGCGAGGTGACGTCACCGCTCAGCCGCCATGCCCGCTGCAGGAACCGCAGCGAACCGGCCGGGGACACGTCGGCCCAGTCGATGTTGTCCTCGGGCGGGCCGGCGAACACCAGGGTGAGCCGGACCGCGTCCACGCCGAAGGTCGCGAGTTGGTCCCCCAGACTGACGCCGTTGCCCAGCGACTTGCTCATCTTCTTGCCCTGGTTGATGACGACACCCTGGTTCAGCTGGGCGGAGAAGGGCTCACGGAAGTCCAGCAGCCCCATGTCGGCCAGCGCCTTGGTGCAGAAGCGGGCGTACAGCAGGTGCAGGACGGCGTGCTCGGCACCGCCGACGTAGATGTCCACCGGTCCCCAGGCGCTCACCTTCTCCGGGTCGAAGGCCTGGGTGTCGTCGTTCGGCGAGCAGTAGCGCAGGTAGTACCACGAGCTGTCGACGAACGTGTCCATCGTGTCGGAGTCTCGGCGTGCCGGACCGCCGCAGGAGGGACAGGCGACGTTGACCCAGTCCTCCGCCGCGGCCAGTGGCGAGACGCCCTGCGGCTTCAGGTCCGCGCCCCTCAGCTCCGGCAGCACGACGGGCAGCTGGTCGTCCGGCACCGGCACCTCACCGCACGCCTCGCAGTGGATGATCGGGATCGGTGGGCCCCAGTAGCGCTGACGGCTCACCAGCCAGTCGCGCAGCCGGAAATTCACCGTGCCCCGACCGGCACCGATCCGCTCCAGGTGCCCGATGGTCGCGTGCTTGGCCTCGTCCACGGACATGCCGTTGATGTCCAGCTCCGAGGCGACGCCGGGAGCCGGCGAGTTGATCGCCGGTCCCTCTCCTGCGTAGGCCTCACCTTCCCAGCCGGCCGGCGGCTGGGTGGTCCGGACGATCGGCAGGTCGAAGGCGGTGGCGAACTCCCAGTCCCGCTGGTCACCTCCGGGCACGCCCATGACGGCGCCGGTGCCGTAGTCGGCCAGCACGTAGTCGGTGGCCCACACCGGCATCGAGTCCCCCGTCACCGGGTTCACCGCGCTGACTCCCAGATCCACGCCGGTCTTGGGCCGGTCCGTCGACAACCGCTCGATGTCGCTGGCTCTGCGGATGTCCTCGCGATACGCCTCGAACGCCGGGCGCTGCTCGTCGGACACCAGCTCGTCGGCCAGGGCCGAGTCGACCGCGACGACCATGAACGTCGTACCGAAGATCGTGTCCGGCCGCGTCGTGAAGACCGTGATCGGCTCCTCCCGGCCCTCCACCCGGAAGTCGACGTGCGCCCCTTCCGAGCGGCCGATCCAGTTGCGCTGGGCGGTGACGACCCGGTCCGGCCAGGTGCTGCTGAGCGTGTCCAGGTCGTCCAGCAGCTCCTGGGCGTAGTCGGTGATCTTGAAGTACCACTGGTTCAGCTCGCGCTTGGTGACCTCGGCACCGCAGCGCTCGCAGCGGCCGTCGACCACCTGCTCGTTCGCCAGCACGGTCTGGTCGTTGGGGCACCAGTTGACCGGGCTGTCCTTGCGGTAGGCCAGCCCGCGCTCGCGCAGCTGGAGGAACAGCCACTGCGTCCAGCGGTAGTACTCCGGGTCGGAGGTGTGCAGTCGGCGCGACCAGTCGAAGCTCAGCCCGTACTTGCGGAAGGAGGTGTACTGAGTCTCGATGTTGGCGTAGGTGTAGGTGGCCGGGTGCTCGTCGTTGCGGATGGCCGCGTTCTCGGCGGGCAGCCCGAAGGAGTCCCACCCCATCGGGTTCAGCACCTCGTAGCCGCGCAGCCACTTGTACCGCGCGATCACGTCGTGCAGCGCAGTGACCTCCGCGTGCCCCATGTGCAGGTCGCCGCTGGGGTAGGGGAACATGGTGAGGGCGTAGAACTTCGGTCGCTCCCCCGACAGGACGGCCTCGTCGTCGGCCCGGAAGGGGTCCAGCCGCTCCCAGACGGGCAGCCACTTCTCCTCGACGGCGTGCACGTCGTACGACGCCGGCTCCTGTCCCTGCTCCGGGTTCTCAACCTTCTCGGTGGTCATGGTCTGCTCTCTCGAGTTCGTGGGTGATGTGCTCGTCATCGTGCTGGGGGCACGAAAAAGCCCCTCGGGCAGAGGGGCGGCCGCGCGGGCCCGTTCGGGCTCCTGCGCGGCTAGGTAAGGAGCAGCATCTGCCTCATGGCGCACATGGTACGCCCGTGCGGCTCGAGCGGTCAGCCCGGTTGCTCGTGCTGCTCGTGCTCCTCGGCCTTGATGTCCTCGATGACCTCGGTCGGCGCCTCGATGGGCCGGAGCCTGGCCCACACGATGAACAGGATGCCGACGACGAGCAGCACGATGCCGACCCACAGGTTGGCCGAGCCGCTGTTGCGCCCGCCGGTGGTGTCGGCGTCGTCGAAGGCCGCCGTCAGCAGCAGGACGATGCCGTAGATGCCCAGCAGGGCGCCGATGATGTTGCGGACGTCGAAGAGCCCGCTGACCTCTCGGGTCTCGCGTGTTCCGTTCGCCATGAGTGCCGCCTCCTACCGGAAGATCACGTTGAGGATGATGACCAGGACCAGGGAGACGCCGGCGAGCTTGGTCGGCGACTGCCACCAGGAGCCGGTGTGCTCCTCGTGGAAGTCCTCCTTGGGGGTCAGGGAGTAGACCAGGCCGCGGAGCTCCGACTCCGGCTTCGGCGTGGTCATCTGCGTGACCACGACGCTGAGCAGCACGTCGACGACGAAGGC
>DASSOK010000035.1:0-2363 GCA_035700665.1 Marmoricola sp. | reverse complement strand
GGTGCCGGCGCCGCAGCGGCGTGCGGTACCCTGGGCCCATGCGGAAGAACCTCCTGCTTAGCAGGCCGCGTTGACCTGAGACCCGCTCGCCGGGCTCGACGTCCACGCGGCTCCCCCTCGTGCCCGAGGGGTTTTTTTGTGCCCGGGCACCTGCCGGACCAGGCCAGGAGGCGGCCGGCTTCCACCGCACACCAGGAGCAGACGATGACGCAACAGGACACCACCGACGCAGGCACGACGTACGACGTCGTCGCCGCGCAGGAGAAGTGGCGCGCGGTCTGGGAGGAGCTGGACCCGTTCCGGGCCTCGGACGAGTCCACCCGCGAGCGGCGCTACGCGCTGACGATGTTCCCCTACCCGAGCGGCGACCTGCACATGGGCCACGCCGAGGTGATGGCGCTGCACGACGTGATCGCGCGCTACTGGTGGCAGCGCGGCTACGAGGTGCTGAACCCGATGGGATGGGACTCCTTCGGCCTGCCCGCCGAGAACGCCGCGATCCGCAACGACGCGCACCCCGCGGACTACACCTACGGCAACATCGCCACCCAGTACGAGTCCTTCCGCAAGTACGGCGTCAGCTTCGACTGGTCGCGGCGGTTCAACACCTCCGACCCGTCCTACTACCGGTGGACCCAGTGGCTGTTCCTGAAGTTCCACGAGCGCGGCCTGGCCTACCGCAAGAACAGCCCGGTCAACTGGTGTCCCAACGACCAGACCGTGCTGGCCAACGAGCAGGTCGTCGACGGGGCGTGCGAGCGGTGCGGCGCCGAGGTGACCAAGCGCGAGCTGACCCAGTGGTACTTCCGGACGACGGCCTACGCCCAGGAGCTGCTGGACTGCCTGGACGAGCTGCAGCCGACCTGGTCGGACAAGGTGGTCAACGCCCAGCGCAACTGGATCGGTCGCTCCGAGGGCGCCCACGTCGACTTCGTCGTCGAGGGGCGTGAGGAGCCCCTGACGGTCTACACGACCCGGCCCGACACGCTGTTCGGCGCGACGTTCATGGTGGTCGCCGCGGACGCCGCGCTGGCGGCCGAGCTGGTCACCGATGAGCACCGCGGCGCCCTGGACGACTACCTGGTCGAGGTCCGTCGGGAGACCGAGATCAACCGGCTGTCCACCGACCGGCCCAAGACCGGCGTGTTCCTGGGCGTGCACGCCACCAACCCGCTGACCGGCGCCAGGATCCCGGTGTACGCCGCCGACTACGTGCTGGCCGACTACGGCACCGGCGCGATCATGGCCGTGCCCGGCCAGGACCAGCGCGACTGGGACTTCGCCCAGGCGTTCGACCTGCCGATCGTGCGCACCGTGCAGCCGCCGGCGGACTGGGAGGGCGAGGCGTTCACCGGGGAGGGGCCGGCGATCAACTCGGCCAACGACGAGATCGACCTGTCCGGGATGGGCGTCGACGAGGCCAAGACCGTGACCATCGCCTACCTGGAGCGCAAGGGACTGGGCCGCGGCACCGTCAACTTCCGGCTGCGGGACTGGCTGCTGTCACGCCAGCGCTACTGGGGCGCCCCGATCCCGATCATCCACTGCCCGGTCGACGGGGAGGTCCCGGTCCCCGAGGACCAGCTGCCCGTCGAGCTGCCGGAGCTGCGCGGCGCGGACCTGAAGCCCAAGGGGACCTCGCCGCTGGGTGCGGCGACCGAGTGGGTCGACGTGGTCTGCCCGACCTGTGGCGGCCCCGCGAAGCGGGACACCGACACGATGGACACCTTCGTCGACTCGTCGTGGTACTTCTTGCGCTACGTCTCGCCGCACGACGACACCCAGGCCTTCGACAAGCGGCTGGCCGAGCTGTGGGGCCCGGTCGACCTGTACATCGGCGGCGACGAGCACGCCGTCCTGCACCTGCTGTACAGCCGCTTCTTCACCAAGGCGCTGCGCGACATGGGCATGGTCGACTGGGACGAGCCGTTCTCCGCCTACCTGTCGCAGGGCAAGGTGATCAACAACGGGCGCAAGATGAGCAAGTCGCTGGGCAACGGGGTCAACCTGGGCGAGCAGCTGGCGGAGTTCGGCGTCGACGCCGTCCGGCTGACGCTGGTGTTCGCCGGCCCGCCGGAGGACAACATCGACTGGGCCGACATGTCGCCGGGCGGCTCGCTGAAGTTCCTGCAGCGGGCCTGGCGCCTGAGCGGCGACGTCGGCTCGGCGCCGGGAACCTCCCCGGACGGCGGCGACGTCGCGCTGCGCAAGGTCACGCACAGGACCGTGCGCGACGCCGAGGAGCTGGTCGACAGCCACCGGTTCAACGTGATGGTCGCCCGGATCATGGAGCTGGTGAACGCCACCCGCAAGGCGATCGACTCCGGGTGCGGTCCCGACGACCCGGCCGTGCGCGAGGCCGT
>DASSOK010000034.1:0-10675 GCA_035700665.1 Marmoricola sp. | reverse complement strand
CGGTGAGCACGACCGGGTAGTACTTCTGCATCATCAGCTTGTCCAGCTCACCCCAGGCCTTGTTGGCCTCGTCGCCGGTCATCGTGTCCAGGATCTTGTTCATCTGGGCGTTGACCTCGGGGTTGTCGAACTGGGCCTGGTTCGGCATGCCACGGACGCTGTCGTTGGACACGCCGCCGATCTTGCTGCCGTGCAGGTAGGCGACACCGGAGTAGCCGGTGAGCACGACCGGGTAGTACTTCTGCATCATCAGCTTGTCCAGCTCGCCCCAGGCCTTGTTCGCCTCGTCACCGGTCATGGTGTCGAGGATGTTGTTCATCTGCTTGTTGACCTCGGGGTTGTCGAACTGGGCCTGGTTGGGCATGCCCGGCTGGCCGACGAGCTTGCCGTCGAAGATCGCCGGGAACCACGAGCCACCGGACGGCCAGTCCGAGCACCAGCCGCTGGAGCGGATGTTGATGTTGGCCTTGGCGTCCGACTGCAGGTCACGGATGGTGTCCGACGTCGCCGCGACCGGGGTCGCCTTGAAGCCGGCGTCCGTCAGCGCCTTCACGATCTGGTCCTTGGCCTTGACCGACTCGGGAACGTTGGTCTGGTAGGGGAACCGGATCTCGAAGCCGAGGGCGTTGGCCTGCTTGAGCAGGTCCTTGGCCTTCTGCGTGTCGGTGGTCTTGCCGTCCTGGCCCGGCATGGCTTCGTACTCGACGCGGCCGGCCGTGCCCGGGGGCAGCAGGGTGCTGGACGCCTGACGCGTCACGCCCTCGATGTAGCCGGCGGCACGCCAGGCGGCGCGGTACGGGTACGCCCAGCCGAGAGCCCGGCGCACGTCGACGTTGGGAACCTTCTTGTTGTCGATGTACCACATGTAGGTGCACGGCGAGGTGCCCTCGGTGAGCCGGCCGGTCTCCTTGGCCTTCGCGTAGTTGGCCGTGAGCACGTCGGTGTAGCTCACCCGCGTCTGCGCGTCCGCCGAGTCGTCGATCAGGATGTTGTCTTCCTTGGCCTGGTTCTGGTTCCAGTTGAAGACGAAGCTGTCGGCGTACTGGTGGCGTGCCGGGTCGGTCTTCGGGTCCCAGTTGGGGTTCTTGACCAGCGTCAGGGACTGACCCGGACGGTAGGTCTCGAACATGTAGGGGCCCGTGGCCATCGGGTGGTTGCCGTACTTCTGCGGGTTCTGGTCCTTGGCCTGCGGGATCGCGGTGAAGGCCGGGAACGACGCGTAGTACGGCATGTCGCCGAACGGACGGCGCATCTTGATCGTGACCTTGTTGCCGTCGATCACGACGCCCTTGTAGTCGCCCTTGTCCTTGAACGGGCCCTTGTAGGTGTCGCCGTCGAGGAAGAAGGTCTGGTTGTACGTCGGACCGTCCGGCAGCTCGTCGACCGCGAAGGAGCGCTCGATGGCGTACTTGACGTCCTCGGCCTTGACCGGAGTGCCGTCCTCGTACTTGAGGCCGTCACGCAGCGTGAAGGTCCACTCGGTGTTGTCCTTGTTCGGCTGGCCGAGGTCGGTGGCCATGTCGGGCACGAGGACCATCGCGTCCGACTCCGGGTCGTACATGTACTGCGTCAGCGAACGCGTGACCAGACCGGACATGATCGCCGTCGAGTCGGTGTAGTAGGCCCGGGTCGGGTCCAGGGTGGACGGCGAGACGTAGGCGTCGACCGTGATCGTGCCGCCCTTCTTCGCGCCCGGGATCTCCGGAGCGGGAGCCGGCGCGTCGGCGTTCTGCCCGGCGCCGGCGTTGCCGCCCTCCTTCATGGTCTGCTGCTGCTGCGGCTGGCCCTGGCTGTTGGTGCTGCCGTTGCCTCCCCCGCATGCAGCGACGGACATCAACGCGGCGGTCGCAAGGACGACCGCGGGTTTCTTCAGTCGCATCTAGGTGTACCCACCTTTCTTGGCTGGTCGATGCATCTCACCCGGTGAAAGGTCACCGGCGAGTCTTGGGGTCGAAGGCGTCGCGGATCGAGTCGCCCAGCAGGTTGAGCGCCAGGACGAGCACGAGAACGCCGATGACCGGGGCCCACAGGAACAGCGGGTAGCTGTCGAAGTAGTCCGACGCCGCGTTGATCGTCTGACCCCACGAGGGGATGCCGATCACGCCGATGCCCAGGTAGGCCAGCCCCGCCTCGGCGGCCACGAAGGCCGGCAGGCTGAGCGAGAAGAACACGATGATGGGCGCCACCAGGTTCGGCAGCAGCTCCTTGCGCAGGATCGTGCGTGTGGGGACGCCGATCACGCGCGCCGCCTGGATGAACTCGCGCTCGCGCAGCGACAGCACCTCACCGCGCACCAGGCGGGCCAACGGCATCCAGCCGAAGACCGACAGCACGATCAGCAGCGAGAGCAGCTGGGCGGTGCTGAGCAGGTGCGGCTGGTCGGCGAACCGGCTCACCAGGATAGGCGCCATCGACAGGGCCACGAGGATGAACGGCAGAGACAGGAAGAAGTCGATCACCCACGAGATCGCGGTCGAGGCGAACCCCCGCGCGAAACCGCCCCCGAGCCCGACCACGACGCCCATGATCGTGGCGGCCACCGTGGAGAAGAACGCGATGCCGATCGAGGTGCGGGCGCCGTACAGCCACAGCGCCAGGTTGTCCTTGGCCTCGCCCGGCGAGATGCCCAGCGGGTGCTGCCACGTGAAGCCGTTGTTCGGGGGGCCGACCAGCGGCATCCCGTCCGGACCGGTGATGTTGAGCAGGGTGTTGCTGTCCGGGGAGTTCGGGGAGACGCCGAAGAGCTTGCACAGCAGCGGCGCGAAGACCCCGGCGAGCACGAACAGCACCACCACGACCGCGCACGCCACCGCGACCTTGTCGTGCTTGAGCTGGTCCATGGCGATCTGCCACGGGGACCGTCCGGCAACCTCCGGGGAGGCGGTGTCCGGCTCGTCCTCGATGTGGGGCGCGTCCGTGACCTCGGTGGGGGTGATACCCATGACGACCTTTCTGGGACGGGGCTCGGCTCGCCCGGCCATCGCCGTCCGCAGGTCAGTGCGGCACGAACCGCACCGTCGAGCCGGAGTGACTGTAAACGACGCGCGATAGACATTCGGCGCAACTCTGGTAACGAATTGATACCGGCTTCCGCACCGTCGTTCCGTGGATTCTCCGGCGACGCACGGAGCCGGCCGGACATCCGCACGACGAAGGCCCCGGCCCACCGCGATCGGCGGTGGCCCGGGGCCTCTCGGCCGGCGGCTCAGGCGGTCTCGGCGGCCCGGGACTTGTCGGCCCCGGCCTTCGCGTCGACGCCGGCCTCCTTGCGCTGCGCCGCGGTGATCGGCGCCGGCGCCCCGGTGAGCGGGTCGTAGCCGGCACCGGTCTTCGGGAAGGCGATCACGTCGCGGATCGAGTCGCTGCCCGACAGCAGCGCGCAGATGCGGTCCCAGCCGAACGCGATGCCACCGTGCGGGGGCGCGCCGTACTTGAACGCCTCGAGCAGGAAGCCGAACTTCTCGTCGGCCTCCTCCTCGGTGAGGCCCATCACCTTGAAGACGCGCTTCTGCACGTCCTCGCGGTGGATACGGATCGACCCGCCGCCGATCTCGTTGCCGTTGCAGACGATGTCGTAGGCGTAGGCGAGCGCGGACCCGGGGTCGGTGTCGAAGGTGTCCATCGACTCCGGCTTGGGAGAGGTGAACGCGTGGTGCACCGCGGTCCAGGCGCCGCTGCCCACGGCGACGTCGCCGGCGGCGGTCGCCTCGTCGGCGGGCTCGAACAGCGGGGCGTCGACGACCCACAGGAAGCTCCACGCCGACTCGTCGACGAGCCCGCAGCGGCGGCCGATCTCCAGGCGGGCGGCGCCGAGCAGCGCCCGCGACGGCTTGGGGGCGCCGGCCGCGAAGAACACGCAGTCGCCGGGGGCGGCACCGACGTGGGCGGCCAGGCCGGCCTTCTCCTGCTCGCTGAGGTTCTTCGCCACCGGGCCGCCGAGCTCGCCGTCCTCGCCCACGAGCACGTAGGCCAGCCCGCGGGCCCCGCGCTGCTTGGCCCACTCCTGCCAGGCGTCGAGCTGCTTGCGCGGCTGCGACGCGCCTCCGGGCATGACGACGGCGCCGACGTACGGCGCCTGGAACACGCGGAACGGCGTGTCCTTGAAGTAGTCGGTGCACTCGACGAGCTCCTGCCCCATGCGCAGGTCGGGCTTGTCGGTGCCGTAGCGGCGCATCGCCTCGGCGTAGGTCATCCGCTCGATCGGGGTCTTGATCTCGTGCCCGACGAGGCCCCACACCGCCTTGAGGATCTGCTCGGCGACGGCGATCACGTCGTCCTGCTCGACGAAGCTCATCTCGACGTCGAGCTGGGTGAACTCCGGCTGCCGGTCGGCGCGGAAGTCCTCGTCGCGGTAGCAGCGCGCGATCTGGTAGTAGCGCTCCATGCCGGCCACCATCAGCAGCTGCTTGAACAGCTGCGGGCTCTGCGGAAGGGCGTACCAGCTGCCCGGCTGCAGGCGCGCGGGCACCAGGAAGTCGCGAGCGCCCTCGGGGGTGGACCGGGTCAGCGTCGGGGTCTCGATCTCGACGAAGCCCTGGCCGTTGAGCGTCTCGCGCGCGGCCCGGTTCACCTCCGAGCGCAGCCGCAGGGCCGCGGCCGGGCCGGAGCGGCGCAGGTCGAGGTAGCGGTGCGTCAGGCGCACCTCCTCACCCACCTCGACGTGCTCGTCGATCGGGAACGGCAGCGGAGCGGCGGCGCTGAGCACCTCCACGTCCGAGGCGATCACCTCGACCTCCCCCGTGGGCAGGTTCGGGTTCTGGTTGCCCTCGGGGCGGGAGGAGACCTCGCCGGTCACCTGGAGGCAGTACTCCGAGCGGAGGTGGTGCGCGACCTCCTCGTCGCGGATCACCACCTGGACCACGCCGGAGGCCTCGCGCAGGTCGATGAAGGCCACTCCCCCGTGGTCACGCCGCCGGGCCACCCACCCGGCGAGGGTGACGGTCTGTCCGACGTTCGCGGCGCGGAGGCTGCCGGCGTCATGGGTGCGGTACACGAGTGCTCCTAGCTCTGCTGGGTGGCGGCGCGCCCGGGCAGGGCGTCCGGGTGCGCGGTGACGGTGGGGGTGAGGTCGGCCTCGGGCGGCAGCCACGAGTCCGGGTCGGCATCTCGCTGCTCACCGCTGCGGATGTCCTTGACCTGGTGCGACCCGTCGCCGCCGGGGAACCACACGAACGGGATGCCGCGCCGTTCGGCGTAGCGGATCTGCTTGCCGAACTTCTGCGGGCTGGGGGCCACCTCGGTCGGCACGCCCCGGGCCCGCAGCCGCTGTGCGACGGCGTCGGCTCCGGCTCGCGAGTCCTCGTCGTTGAGCGCGACGAGGACGGCGCTGGGCACCGCACGGTCCGCGGTGAGGAAGCCGCGCCCGACCAGCGGCACGAGGATCCGGCTGACGCCCAGCGAGATGCCGACGCCCGGGTACGTCGTACGGCCGTCGGAGGCGAGCGCGTCGTAGCGGCCGCCCGAGCAGATCGAGCCCAGGCTCTCGAAGCCCTCCATGACCGTCTCGAACACGGTGCCGGTGTAGTAGTCGAGCCCGCGGGCGATGCGCAGGTCGGCCTCCACGGCGAACCGGTCGCCGGTCACGCTCGCGCAGCCCTCGACCACGGCGGCGAGCTCGTCGAGCCCCTGCTCGAGCAGGTCGTTGCTGACCCCGAGGGCGCGAACGCGCTCCACGAACGAGGTGTCCGCGGAGCGGATCGCCGCGAGGTCCAGGCAGCGCGCCGCCTGCTCGTCGCTCAGGCCGGCCTCGTCGGCGAGCATCTTCGCGATCACCTCGGGCGTGACCTTGTCGATCTTGTCGACGACCCGCATGACCGCATCGACGTCCGGGACGTCCAGCCCGGTGTAGAAGCCCTGGATGAGCTTGCGGTTGTTGACCTGCAGCCGCATCGGCGGGACGAAGTCCGACAGCGAGGCGAGCGCCTCGGCCATCACCCGGGCCACCTCGATGTCGTGGTGGAAGCCGAGGGTGTCCTTGCCCACGATGTCGATGTCGGCCTGGGTGAACTCGCGGAAGCGTCCCTCCTGGGGCCGTTCGCCGCGCCAGGCCTTCTGGATCTGGTAGCGCCGGAACGGGAACTCGAGGTGGCCGGCGTTCTCGAGCACGTAGCGCGCGAACGGCACGGTGAGGTCGAAGTGCAGGCCGATCCCCGCGTCCGACCCCTCGGCGTCGGCCTGGAGGCGGCGCAGGACGTAGACCTCCTTGGACGTCTCGCCCTTGCGCAGCAGCTGGTCGAGCGGCTCGACGGCCCGGGTCTCGACCGAGGCGAAGCCGTGCAGCTCGAAGACCCGGCGCAGCCGCGCCAGCACCTCGAGCTCGACGAAACGCTGGTCAGGCAGGAACTCCGGAAAACCGCTCATCGCGGTCGGTTTGCTCATGGTGTCTACAGGCCTCTGGTGGGGGCGCCGGTCGGCGTGCCGCCCTGGTCGGCGCGGATCAGGTCGAGGAGGAACGGGTTGGTGGCGCGCTCGCGGCCGATGCTGGTCTGCTCGCCGTGCCCGGGCAGGACCGCGATCGCGTCGTCGAGCGGGAGCACCTTGTCCCTCAGGCTGCGCAGCATCGTGGGGTGGTCGCCGCCGGGCAGGTCCGTGCGGCCGATGGACCCGGCGAACAGCAGGTCGCCGGAGAACATCACCTCGGGCACGTCCTGCTGCCCGTAGGGCATCCGGAAGGTGACCGACCCCTCGGTGTGGCCCGGCGTGTGGTCGACGGCGAACCGGACGCCGGCCAGCTCGAGGGTCTGCCCGTCGGACAGCTCCGCCACGTCGTCGGGCTCGGCGAACTCGTACGTGCCGCCGAGCAGCATGCCGGCGCTCTCCGGGGACAGCCCGGCCATCGGGTCCGCCAGCAGGTGCCGGTCGTCGGGGTGGATCCACGCGGTCGCGTCGTACGTGCCGGCGACCGGCGTCACGCTCCACATGTGGTCGATGTGCCCGTGCGTGAGCAGGACCGCCACCGGCTTGAGCCGGTGCTCGCGCACCACCTCCGCCACCCCGGGTGCCGCATCCTTGCCGGGGTCGACCACCACGCACTCCCCGCCCGCCGCATCGGCGACGACGTAGCAGTTGGTGCCCCACGGTCCGGCCGGGAAGCCTGCGATCAGCACGCGCGCTCCTGTTCCTCGGGGTGGATCGACCGTTGCAGCCTACCGAGCGGGTCGCCGTGGCCGTTAACCAGTTACGGGCGGCCGGTCGGGACGCCCGCGCCCGGACGCCGGGCCCGCCTCCCCCGCCAACTTCGTGGCCGTCACCGCCGATGCCACCTAGACTTCCCGACCGTGGCCCGGAACACACAGCCCGCGTCGGCGGGGCGCCCCCTGCGGGGCGTCCTCCTCCGGCGGCACGGTGGCGATGGTTACGATCCTCACTCCGTGCACCACTGTCCGCCCGCGACCGCAGAGGCAAACTCGTGAGCACCCCTGACAACCAGCAGACCACCGACGAGTGGGGCCGCGTCACCGACGACGGCACCGTCTTCGTCCGGACGGCCGACGGCGAGCGGCAGGTCGGGCAGATGCCCGACGCCACCCCGGCCGAGGCGCTGGCCTACTTCAAGAAGAAGTACGACGACGTCGCCTTCGAGGTCGACCTGCTCGAGCAGCGCGTCAAGGCGGGCACGCTCGCCCCCGACGAGGCCGCCGCCTCCGTCAAGCAGCTGCGCGCCACCGTCGCCGAGGCGCCCGGCGTCGGCGACCTGGCTGCGCTCGGCGCCCGGCTCGACGCGCTCACCGCCACGATCGACGAGCAGCGGGAGAAGCGGAAGGCCGAGCGGGCCCGCAAGCTCGAGCAGGCGCGCGGGCACAAGGAGCGGATCGCCACCGAGGCCGAGCGGCTCGCCGAGGGCGACGACTGGCGCAACGGCGCGAACCGGCTGCGGGAGCTCCTGGAGGAGTGGAAGGGCCTTCCCCGCCTGGAGAAGAACGTCGACGACGGGCTGTGGCGCAGGTTCTCGACGGCGCGTACGACGTACACGCGGCGCCGCAAGGCGCACTTCGCCGAGCTCAACGAGAAGCGCGAGTCCGCGCGCGGGGCGAAGGAGCGGCTGGTCGCCGAGGCGGAGTCGCTGGCCGGCTCCACCGAGTGGGGGCCGACCGCGGGGCGCTACCGCGACCTGATGCGGCAGTGGAAGGCCGCGGGGCCCGCGCCGAAGGGCGTCGACGACGCGCTGTGGAAGCGCTTCCGGGCCGCGCAGGACACGTTCTTCGGCAACCGCGACGCCGCCAACGCCGAGCTCGACCGGGAGTTCGCCGCCAACGCGGAGAAGAAGGAGGCGCTGCTCGCCGAGGCGGAGGCGCTGCTCCCGGTGACCGATCTGCGGGCCGCCAAGGACGCCTTCCGCGACATCGCCGAGCGCTGGGACGCCGCGGGCAAGGTGCCGCGTGGCCGGATCAAGGAGCTCGAGGGCCGGATGCGCAAGGTCGAGCAGGCGATCCGCGGCGTGGAGGACGACCAGTGGCGGCGCTCGAACCCCGAGGCCCGGGCCCGTGCGGCCGACACCGTCGCGCAGCTCGAGGCGTCGATCGCCGACCTGCGGAGCAAGCAGGAGAAGGCCGTGGCCGCCGGGAACACCAAGAAAGCCGAGGAGCACGCCGCCGCCGTCGAGGCGCGCGAGTCGTGGCTCGCCGAGGCCCGGAGGGCCCTGGACGACTTCTCCGGCTGACCCCCCTCCCCGTTGAGTTTGCCCCCGTTCTCCGTTGAGTTTGCGCGCATTCTTGCTCGAGTTTGCCCCCGTGCGCCCTCCAGCCGGTACGGCGCCGCGCCCCGCCCGCCGTACGGCGCCGACACGCGCGTTCCCGCGCCAAGACGGATGAATCTGCGCAAACTCAACGAGGAACGAGGCCCAACTCAACGGAGAATGGGCGCAAACTCAACGAGCAGGGGGCGGCTACTGGGTGACGCGGTAGGCGTCGAACACGCCGTCGACGGAGCGGACCGCCTTGAGCACGTGCCCGAGGTGCTTGGGGTCGGCCATCTCGAAGGTGAACCGGCTCTTCGCGACACGGTTGCGGGAGGTCTGGAGCGTGGCGGCGAGGATGTTCACGTGCACGTCGGAGAGCACCTTGGTGATGTCGGACAGCAGGCGCGCCCGGTCCAGCGCCTCGACCTGGATGTTGACCAGGAACATCGACTTGCCGGTCGGGGCCCACTCGACCTCGACGATGCGCTCGGGCTGCGTCATCAGCGCCGTGATGTTCGTGCAGTCGGACCGGTGCACCGACACGCCCGCACCGCGGGTGACGAAGCCGATGATCTTGTCGCCGGGCACCGGCGTGCAGCACTTCGCCAGCTTGACCCACACGTCGGTGAGCCCCTTGATGATCACGCCCGCGTCGCCGCCGGCGGTGGGCTTCGCCCGGGCCCGCGCCTCGGTGATCTGGACGCCTTCGGAGAGGTCCTCGGCCGCGCCCTCGAGCCCGCCGTACAGGTCGATCACCCGGCGTACGACGGTCTGGGCACCGAGGTTGCCCTCGCCGACGGCGGCGTAGAGCGCGGACACGTCCGCCAGCCGCATCTCCGCGGCGACCGTGGACAGCGACTCGTGGCTGAGCACGCGCTTGAGCGGCATGCCCTCCTTGCGCATCAGCCGGGCGATCTGGTCCTTGCCCTGCTCGATCGCCTCCTCGCGGCGCTCCTTGGTGAACCACTGCCGGATCTTGTTGCGCGCGCGGGGCGAGCTGACGAAGTTCAGCCAGTCGCGGCTCGGCCCGGCGTTCGGAGCCTTGGAGGTGAACACCTCCACCACGTCGCCGTTGTCCAGCGTCGACTCCAGCGGCACCAGCCGGCCGTTGACCCGCGCACCGATCGTGCGGTGCCCGACCTCGGTGTGGATCGCGTAGGCGAAGTCCACCGGCGTCGACCCGGTCGGCAGGGCGATCACGTCCCCGCGCGGGGTGAAGACGTAGACCTCCGCGGAGTTGATCTCGAAGCGCAGCGACTCGAGGAACTCCCCCGGGTCCTCCGTCTCGTGCTGCCAGTCGAGCAGCTGGCGCACCCACGCCATGTCCGCGTTGCGCTGAGGGGAGGCGTCCGTGGTCCTGCCGTCGTGGCCGGCCCGCGAGTCCTCCTTGTACTTCCAGTGCGCCGCGACGCCGTACTCCGCGCGCCGGTGCATCGCGAAGGTCCGGATCTGGAGCTCCACAGGCTTGCCGTGCTGGCCGATCACCGTGGTGTGCAGCGACTGGTACATGTTGAACTTCGGCATCGCGACGAAGTCCTTGAAGCGGCCCGGCACCGGGTTCCAGCGCGAGTGCAGCACGCCGAGCACCGCGTAGCAGTCGCGGTCGCTGTCGACCAGGATGCGGATCCCGACCAGGTCGTAGATGTCGGAGAAGTCCCGGCCCTTCACGATCATCTTCTGGTAGATCGAGTAGTAGTGCTTCGGCCGGCCGGTGACGACCGCCTTGATCCGCGCCTCGCGCAGGTCCTTGTCGACCTGGGAGATCACGTCGGCCAGCACCTTGTCGCGCGACGGTGCCCGCTCGGCGACCAGGCGCACGATCTCGTCGTACATCTTCGGGTGCAGGGTCGCGAACGCGAGGTCCTCGAGCTCCCACTTGAGGGTGTTCATGCCCAGCCGGTGGGCCAGCGGCGCGAAGATCTCGAGCGTCTCGCGGGCGATGCGCTCCTGCTTCTCCTGCTTCAGGTAGCGCAGCGTGCGCATGTTGTGCAGCCGGTC
>DASSOK010000033.1:0-11462 GCA_035700665.1 Marmoricola sp. | reverse complement strand
TGGGTTTAGAACGTCGTGAGACAGTTCGGTCCCTATCCGCCGCGCGCGCAGGAAACTTGAGAAAGGCTGTCCCTAGTACGAGAGGACCGGGATGGACGAACCTCTGGTGTGCCAGTTGTTCTGCCAAGAGCACGGCTGGTTAGCTACGTTCGGAAGTGATAACCGCTGAAAGCATCTAAGCGGGAAGCACGTTTCAAGATGAGGTTTCCCACCGGGTAACCGGGTAAGGCCCCCAGTAGACGACTGGGTTGATAGGCCGGAGGTGTACAGCAGTAATGCCCAGCCGACCGGTACTAATAGGCCGAGGGCTTGTCCCTCAAAGATGTTGCGCGTCCACTGTGTGGTTCCCGAGTTACGGTCGGGAGCCAGCTAGAGCTTTAGCTGACTGATCTAACTCCATAGAGTTTCGGCGGCCATAGCGAAGGGGAAATACCCGGTCCCATTCCGAACCCGGAAGTCAAGCCCTTCAGCGCCGATGGTACTGCGACCGGGAGGTCGTGGGAGAGTAGGACGTCGCCGGACATACTTTCAGTAAGGGCCGCCCCTCGTGGGCGGCCCTTACGCTTTTGTCCGTACGCCGAGAGACGAGTCCAGGAGGACACCGTGGCGCAGCGCCAGCCCCGCAAGCAGTCGGGCGGTCCGCCGTCCAGTTCCCGCGAGCGCAGGGCCGGACGACCCGACAACCGCGGTGGCCGGGCCCCCCGGCGCGAGCTGGATCGGCAGCCCCGTTCGGAGCAGCAACAGCGCTACGACGGCCCGCCGATCCCCGAGGAGATCACCGGCAGGGAGCTCGACCGGTCGCTGGCAGCGCAGCTGAAGTCGCTTCCCGAAAAGCTCGGCCAACGGGTTGCGCGGCACCTCGTCGCTGCGGGCGAGCTCATCGAGACCGACCCACGCCAGGCCTACGAGCACACCCTCGCGGCCCGGGCACGTGCCTCGCGCCTCGCGGTGGTCCGCGAGGCGGTCGGGGAGGCCGCGTACGCAGCCGGCGAGTACGCCGAGGCGCTTGCCGAGCTGCGGGCTGCCAAGCGGATGAACGGCGCCCACGACTACGTGGCGATCATGGCGGACTGCGAGCGCGCCCTGAAGCGCCCGGACCGGGCGCTCGCGCTGGTCCGCAACGCGCCCCGGGAGGCGCTCGCACCGGCGCTCAATGCCGAGCTGACGATCGTCGAGGCGGGCGCTCGACGAGACCGCGGGGAGATCGACGCGGCGCTGCGCACTCTCGAGAACGCGCCGTTGAACTCCAAGAGCCGGGCACCCTGGGTCGCGCGGCTCCGGTACGCCTATGCGGACGCGCTGGTCGAGGCGGGTCGCCCTGCCGACGCGCTGGAGTGGTTCCACCGGGCGGAGGCCGTCGACTCCGGGGAGGCGACGGACGCCGCCGCCCGCGCCGCGTCCCTCGAGCGCGAGCTCGGCTGACCGCGACGCGTCCACAGCCACTGCTGGTCGCCGGCTTCTGCACAGGCGCGCGTGGGCCGCTGGACGGCGAGGGCGTTGGCCGGTCTGCTACCCCTCGGAGGTGGTGCAGATGGCCCGTCGATCGACGTCGGCGAAGGATGCCGGTGCGGAACCCGACGACTTCGGCAACGAGGTGCTGCTCCGGGGTCGCGTCCGCAGCGATGCGGAGCTCCGTGAGCTGCCGAGCGGCACAGCGCTGGTCACGCTGAGGGTCGTGGTCCCCCGGTCCCAGCCCGACCCGTCCGGTCGCAAGGCCTCGGACTGGGTGGACTGTGCGGTGTGGAGCGCACGGCTGCGGGCGCGCCTCGGTGGCTGGCGGGCCGGCGACCTGGTGGAGGTGCGCGGTTCGCTGCGTCGGCGGTTCTACCGGGCCGGCGGGGACACCGGGACCCGCCTCGAGGTCGAGGTCAGCGGAGGCAGGATGCTGCGCCGCGCGTCGTCCTGACCACGGTGCGACAATCCGGGTGTGCTGCAGTGCTCTGAGGATGTCCTGGCGGAGGTCCACGACACCGCCGTCCTGGACCTGGACGGCGTCGTCTACGTCGGCCAGGCCGCCGTCGCCGGTGCGGCCGAGGACCTTCGGCGTGCCGTCGAGAAGGGCATGCAGCTCGCGTTCATCACCAACAACGCCGCCCGGACGCCGGCGTCCGTGGCAGAGCACCTGCGCCGCCTCGGCATCGACGCGCGCGACGAGGACGTGGTCACCAGCGCCCAGGCTGCGGCCCGGCTCTGTGCCCGCCACCTCCCCGACGGCGCGGCCGTCTACGTCATCGGCGGGGAGGGACTGGAGGTCGCGCTGCGCGAGCTGGGACTGAGACCGGTGACCAACCCGGAGGACGAGCCGGTCGCGGTCGTCCAGGGCTATGGCCCCGACATGCCGTGGCGGCAGGTGGTGGAGGGCGCCATCCTGGTGCGCCAGGGGCTGCCGTGGGTGGCGAGCAACATGGACCTCACCATCCCGACTGCGTCGGGCGTGGGCCCCGGCAACGGCACCCTGGTCGAGCTCGTCGCCCGCTATGCCGGGCGCGACCCCGAGGTGGCCGGCAAGCCGGAGCGACCGTTGTTCGAGGAGACCGTGCTCAGGGTCGGGGCGGAGCGGCCGCTCGTCATCGGCGACCGGCTCGACACCGACATCGCGGGCGCGCGGGCGATGAGCTGGCCGAGCCTGCTCGTGATGACCGGTGTCACCGGCGTCGCGGAGCTCGTGGCGGCGCCTGCGGGGCAACGTCCGACCTACCTCTCGGCCGGTCTTGCCGGGCTGCTCGAGCCACATCCCGCGCCGCAGGGCTCGGGTGGCGGCGCCTGGACCTGCTCCGGCTGGGAGGCCGTCGTCCAGGACGACCGCCTGGTCGTCTCCGGGGACGGTGCCGTGGACAACTGGTGGCGGGCGGTTGCAGCGGCGTCGTGGGCGCATCTCGACGAGAAGGGGACCGCGCCCACCACCGACGGCCTCACCCCGCCGACACGTCCGGGCAGGTAGTTTGGGCCCATGACCGAGCAGCACGCAGAGACCGACCGCACGACCGGGACCGGGCACGCCCGGGTCGACCGGGTGCTGGCGTCCCTCCAGGGCCTCGACGAGCAGCCGGTCGACGGGCACGTCGCGGTGTTCGAGCGCGCCCACGAGGAGCTGCGTCAGGCGCTCTCCGACGCCGGCGACCGCGACTGACCCGATCCATCGACGTGGCAGCGTCCCGGCCCCGCCGGCTGCGCCTCGACGCCGAGCTGGTCCGGCGTGGGCAGGCCCGCTCGCGCGAGCATGCCCGGCAGCTGATCGACAAGGGCCGTGTCACGGTGAACGGTCTGCAGGCCGGGAAGCCGGCGACCGCCGTCACTGTCGATGCCGACCTCGTCGTCCGCGAGGACGCGGACCGCGACGACTACGCCAGCCGTGGCGGGCACAAGCTCGCCGGCGCACTGGAGGCCTTCGGTGGGTCCGGCCTGGCGGTGTCCGGTCGACGGTGCCTCGACGCCGGTGCCTCCACCGGCGGCTTCACCGACGTGCTGCTGCGGGCGGGAGCGCGCGAGGTGGTCGCCGTGGACGTCGGTTACGGCCAGCTGGTGTGGTCGCTCCGCAACGACGACCGGGTCCGCGTCCACGACCGCACCAACATCCGGGACCTCACGACCGACGTGATCGGGGGACCGGTCGACGTGGTCGTCGGCGACCTCTCGTTCATCTCGTTGCGTCTGGTGCTCGACGCGCTCATCGGCGTCACGCTGCCCGACGGGGACCTGGTCCTGATGGTCAAGCCGCAGTTCGAGGTGGGTCGGGACCGCCTCGGGAAGGGCGGCGTGGTGCGCGACGCGACGCTGCGGGCCGAGGCGGTGACCGCGGTCGCCGACGCCGCGGCGCACCGCGGGTGGGGGGCGGTCGGCGTCGCCACGAGCCCGCTGCCGGGGCCCAGCGGGAACGTGGAGTTCTTCCTATGGCTCCGTCGAGGGACCCCGACAGTCGGTCCGGGCACCATCGCAGCGGAGGTGGGCCGTTCCGGCGGCTCGTCCGCGACGGGTGAGAAGGTGGGACCGTGACGACGACGAATCGCGCCAGTGGGCGCCGGGTGCTGGTGCTGGCCCACACCGGGCGCGAGAACGCCGTCGCCGTCGCGGGCGAGGTGGTCAGCAGGCTGCGCGACCATGGGCTCGTCGTACGGCTCCTGGCCGACGAGGCAGATGACCTGTCGCTGACGCCGGGCGAGGGCCTGGAGGTGGTCGACGAGGCCAGCGCGGCCGACGGTTGCGAGCTGGCGGTGGTGATCGGCGGGGACGGAACCATCCTGCGGGCGGCCGAGCTCACGCACGGGACCAGTACGCCGCTGCTCGGCGTGAACCTCGGCCACGTCGGCTTCCTCGCCGAGGCGGAGCAGGAGGACGTCGACGCGATGATCGAGGCGATCGTCGCGCGCCGCTACACCAGTGAGGAGCGGCTGACCATCGACGTGCGCGTCTACCGGGGCAAGGAGCTCGTGGAGACGACCTGGGCGCTGAACGAGGCCAGCGTCGAGAAGGCCGCGCGGCAGCGGATGCTCGAGGTCGTCGTCGAGATCGACGGCAGGCCGCTCAGCCGCTGGGGGTGTGACGGCGTCGTCTGCGCCACCCCGACCGGCTCCACGGCCTACAACTTCTCCGCCGGTGGACCGGTGGTGTGGCCGGGCGTGAACGCGCTGCTGATGGTGCCGATCAGTGCGCATGCACTCTTCGCGCGACCGATGGTGGTCGCACCCGACTCCGTGCTCGCCGTGGAGGTCCTGGCCCAGACGCAGGGCGCGGGCGTCCTGTGGTGCGACGGTCGTCGGACGGTGGAGCTTCCCCCGGGAGCCCGCATCGAGGTGCGCAAGGGACGCAGCCCCGTGCGGCTCGCGCGCGTGCACCAGGCGCCGTTCACCGACCGGCTGGTCGCCAAGTTCGGGCTGTCCGTCGAGGGCTGGCGGGGCGCCACCGAGCGCCGCCGGCTGGGTGGCGGAGGGACGCCCTCGTGATCGAGGAGATCAGGATCCGCTCGCTGGGCGTGATCGAGGAGTCCGTCCTCGAGCTCGGCCCCGGGTTGAACGTGGTCACCGGCGAGACCGGTGCCGGCAAGACGATGCTGGTCACGGCGCTCGGCCTGCTCCTCGGCGCGCGCGCCGACGCGGGGGCGGTGCGGGCGGGGGCGCCGTCCGCACGGGTCGACGGGCTAGTCCGGGTCGGTGCCCAGACGGCGGCGGAGGCCGAGCAGCTCGGCGCCGACGTCGAGGACGACACCCTTCTCATCGGCCGACAGCTCCAGGCCGGCGGCCGGTCCCGCGCCTTCCTCGGTGGCGCAGCGGTCCCGGTGAGCTCGCTCCAGGGCCTCGCCGACCGGCTGGTCGCGGTCCACGGCCAGTCCGACCAACGCCGGCTCCTGCAGACCGACACCCACCGGCAGGCCCTCGACGGCTTCGCCGGACCGGCCGTCGCCGAGTTGCTCCCCCGGGTGGCGGCCGGCCACGCCGAGCTCCGGCGCGTCGAGGCGGAGCTGCAGGAGGTCGTCTCCGCCGCCCGCGAGCGCGCCCAGGAGGCGGACGTGCTCCGCCTGGGCCTCGCCGAGATCGAGGCGGTCGACCCCCAGCCGGGGGAGGACACCGAGCTGGCGGCGGAAGAGTCCCGCCTCGGTCACGCGGACACCCTGCGCATGACGGCGGAATCGGCGCGCGAGTCCTTGTCCTCCGACCAGGACTCGCCCGACGCGCTGGGTGCCGTGGCGGCGGCCCGCTCCGCCCTCGAGCAGGTCCGTGAGCTCGACCCCCAGGCCGGCCAGCTCGCCGACCGGGTGGCGGAGGTCAGCTACCTGCTCTCCGACGTGGCGGCCGACGTGGCGTCGTACTCCACCGGGCTGGAGACGGACCCGGCCCGTCTCGCCGCCGTGTCCGAGCGCAGGGCCGCCCTGGGCGCGCTCACGCGCAAGTACGGCGACACGATCGAGGAGGTGCTCGCCTGGTCGCAGCAGTCGGCACAGCGGCTGCTGGAGCTCGACAACTCCGAAGGGCACATCGCCGGCCTGCGCGCCCGTCGCGAGGAACTGCGCCGCGAGCTGGGTCGCGACGCCGCGCTGCTGTCCGTGGCCCGCCAGCAGGCAGCGGGGGAGCTGGCGGCACGGGTCACCGCGGAGCTGACGTCCCTGGCGATGCCGCACGCCCGGATCGAGGTGGTCGTCACCCAGACCGAGGCCGACGCGCCGGAGGGCATCGAGGTCGATGGCCGCAACCTCCGCTGCACCAGCACCGGGCTCGACGAGGTGGAGCTGCTGCTCGCCGCCAACTCCGGTGCGACGCCACGTCCGCTGGCCAAGGGTGCCTCGGGTGGCGAGCTCTCGCGGGTCATGCTGGCACTGGAGGTGGTGCTGGCCGGGACGAGCCCGGTGCCGACCTTCGTCTTCGACGAGGTGGACGCCGGTGTCGGTGGCAAGGCGGCCGTGGAGATCGGCCGCCGGCTCGCGGCGCTCGCCGGTGACGCTCAGGTCCTCGTCGTCACTCACCTCCCGCAGGTGGCCGCCTTCGCCGACCGGCACGTCGTGGTGCACAAGTCCAGCGACGGCGCGGTCACGACGTCCGGCTTGACCGTGCTCGACGACGAGGGCCGGGTGCGCGAGCTTTCCCGGATGCTGGCCGGCCTGGAGGCCTCCGAGACCGCGATGGCGCACGCCGAGGAGCTCCTCGCCGTCGCCCGTCCCGATCGCGCGCGTCGCCGACCCCGGTGACGCAGCAGTTGATAGGGTCGAACCCCGTGGAGATGCAGCCGACCAAGCACGTGTTCGTGACGGGTGGAGTCGCCTCCTCCCTCGGCAAGGGGCTGACGGCCTCCTCGCTGGGCAGCCTGCTGAAGGCGCGCGGGCTGCGCGTCACCATGCAGAAGCTCGACCCGTACCTCAACGTCGACCCCGGGACGATGAACCCGTTCCAGCACGGTGAGGTGTTCGTCACCGAGGACGGTGCGGAGACCGACCTCGACATCGGCCACTACGAGCGCTTCCTCGACACCGACCTGAACCAGATCGCCAACGTGACGACCGGACAGGTGTACTCCAGCGTCATCGCCAAGGAGCGCCGTGGCGACTACCTCGGCGACACGGTCCAGGTCATCCCGCACATCACCAACGAGATCAAGGACCGGATCCGGGCGATGGGCGGCGAGGGCGACGCGCGGGCCGACGTGGTGATCACCGAGATCGGCGGCACCGTCGGCGACATCGAGTCACTGCCCTTCCTCGAGGCGGCGCGGCAGGTCCGCCACGATGTGGGCCGGGACAACTGCTTCTTCCTGCACGTCTCCTTGGTGCCCTGGATCGGGCCGTCGGGAGAGCTCAAGACCAAGCCCACCCAGCACTCGGTCGCCGCGCTGCGCTCGATCGGCATCCAGCCCGACGCGATCGTGTGTCGCGCCGATCGGGAGATCCCCGCCTCGGTCAAGCGCAAGATCTCGCTGATGTGTGACGTCGATGCCGAGGCCGTCGTCACCGCCGCCGACGCGCCCTCGATCTACGACATCCCGAAGGTGCTGCACCGCGAGGGCCTCGACGCCTACGTCGTACGACGCCTGAACCTGCCGTTCCGGGACGTGGAGTGGAGCCGCTGGGACGACCTGCTCGACCGGGTCCACCATCCCGACGAGGAGGTGACGGTCGCCCTGGTGGGGAAGTACATCGACCTGCCGGACGCCTACCTGTCCGTGGTCGAGGCGCTGCGCGCCGGCGGGTTCGCCCACAAGGCGCGGGTCAACATCGAGTGGGTGCCCTCCGACGAGTGCGCCACCCCGGAGGGCGCTGCCCGCAAGCTGGCCGACGCCGACGCGATCTGCGTGCCCGGTGGCTTCGGCATCCGCGGGATCGAGGGCAAGATCGGTGCGCTGACCTACGCCCGCACCCACAAGGTGCCCACCCTGGGGCTGTGCCTCGGGCTGCAGAGCATGGTGATCGAGTACGCGCGGGAGGTCGCCGGCCTGGAGAAGGCCGGGTCCACCGAGTTCGACCCTGGCTGTCCGGAGCCGGTGATCGCCACCATGGCCGAGCAGCAGGCCTACGTCGAGGGCGCCGGTGACCTCGGCGGGACCATGCGCCTGGGTTCCTACCCTGCTGTGCTGCAGGAGGGCTCCACCGTGCGCGCTGCCTACGGCGCCGAGCAGGTGACCGAGCGGCACCGGCACCGCTACGAGGTGAACAACGCCTACCGCGAGCAGCTGGAGGCGGCCGGGCTGTCGTTCTCGGGCACCTCGCCCGACGGGCGGCTGGTCGAGTACGCCGAGCTGCCTGCCGACGTGCACCCCTACTACGTCGCCACCCAGGCGCACCCCGAGCTCAAGTCCCGGCCGACGCGCGCCCACCCGCTCTTCACCGGGCTGATCGGTGCGGCCATCGACCGGCAGCGGGAGCTGCGCTTCCCGATCGACGAGACCGGCCTGCGCCGCATCCCGGTCGAGGACGAGGTGACGGCGTGACGGACGCGGGCGTGCCCGCCTCCCTCTCCCACGGCGAGATCGCCGACGAGCCGATGAGCTGGCCGGTGGTCGCCTCCGAGGAGGTCTACCGCAGCGGCTGGGTGGTGTCGCTGCGGCAGGACGTCATCACCCGACCCGACCACGACGAGCAGTTCACCAGGATCGTCATCCAGGACCCTGGCGCGGTCGTCGTACTGGCCATCGACGACTCGGACCGCGTGGTGCTCGTCCGGCAGTACCGCCATGCCGCGCGGATGCGGCTGCTCCAGCTGCCCGCGGGGGTGCTGGACGAGCCGGGCGAGGACGCACGGCACGCCGCCGCGCGTGAGCTGCGCGAGGAGGCCGGTCTCGAGGCCGCGCACTGGGAGCACCTGCTGACCTGCTACCCGACGCCGGGCAAGAGCGAGGAGACCCAGGCGTTCTTCCTCGCTCGGGGCCTGCGCGAGGTCGACCCCGGCTTCGAGCCCACGCACGAGGAGGCCGAGATGACCGTGGAGCGGGTGCCGTTCGACGACGTCGTCGCCGCGGTCCTCGAGGGACGTGCCCAGGACGGCCCACTGGCGATCGCCGTACTGGCCCACGACGCGCGGCGACACCGCGCGCCAGCCTGACCGGCAGCGGCCCGCACGCGTCCTAGACTCGAGGAGCAGACCACGGCGACGGGGCCTGCGACCGAGGGAGGAGCGCGCGTGCGGGTCGGCGTACCGAAGGAAGTCAAGAACAACGAGTACCGCGTGGCCATCACGCCTGTCGGCGTGCACGAGTTGGTCGCCCACGGGCACGAGGTCCATGTGGAGCAGGGCGCCGGCACCGGATCGTCCATCCGGGACGACGAGTACGCCGCCGCCGGCGCGCAGATCGTTGCCGACCCCGACGAGGTCTGGGCGCGTGCGGAGCTGGTGCTCAAGGTCAAGGAGCCGGTGGCCGAGGAGTACCACCGGCTCCGGCCCGGACTGGTGTTGTTCACCTACCTACACCTGGCGGCCGACCGGGACCTCACCGAGGAGCTGCTGTCCCGGCGGGTGACCGCCATCGCCTACGAGACGGTGCAGCTGCCGTCCGGGGCGCTGCCGCTGCTGTACCCCATGTCGGAGGTGGCCGGCTGCCTGGCACCACAGGTCGGCGCGCACGAGCTGCTGCGGGCGCGCGGGGGCCGGGGCGTCCTGATGGGCGGGGTCGGAGGCGTGGCCAACGCGAAGGTGGTCGTCATCGGCGCGGGCGTGGCCGGCCAGAACGCCGCCAACATCGCGCTCGGGATGGGTGCCGACGTGACCCTGCTCGACACCGACCTCGACAAGCTGCGGCTGTCCTTCTGGCGCTACAACAACCGGGTGCACGGCCTGGCCTCGTCCCAGCTGGCCATCCGGCAGCAGGTGACCGAGGCCGACCTGGTCATCGGGGCGGTGCTGATCCCCGGCGCTCGGGCGCCCAAGCTGGTCAGCAACGAGCTGGTGGCCGAGATGAAGCCGGGGTCGGTGCTCGTCGACATCGCCGTCGACCAGGGCGGGTGCTTCGAGGACACCAGGCCGACCACGCACGCCGACCCGACCTACCGGGTGCACGAGTCGACGTTCTACTGCGTGGCGAACATGCCCGGTGCGGTGCCGAACACCTCGACGTACGCGTTGACCAACGCGACCCTGCCCTACGTCGTCGCGGTTGCCGGCAAGGGCTGGCAGCAGGCGTGTCGCGACGACCACTCGTTCGCGTCGGGCCTCAACACCCATGCCGGCCAGCTGACCAACGTGCCGGTCGGAGACGCGCACGGGCTCGACGCGGTGCGGCCCGACGACGTGCTGGCGGAGGCGTCCTGAGCGTGCCGTCCTCGACCGCGGAGCGACCGGCGACCGACGCCGGGCGCGAGACCGGCCCCGGTGACCTGGTTCGGGCGGTCCGCACCTACCTCGACCACCTCACCGTCGAGCGCGGGCTGGCGGAGAACTCGGTGAAGTCCTACCGGCGGGACCTGCGCCGCTACCTGGGGTTCCTCGACAGCCAGGGCATCTCTGCGCTCGACGAGATATCCGAGCAGACCGTCGCCGCCTTCCTGATGAGCCTGAGGGAGGGTGACGGCGAGCACCCACCGCTGAGTGCCAGCTCAGCCGGTCGCACCCTCGTGGGTGTCCGCGGCTTCCACCGGTTCGCGGTCCGGGACGGGCTCGCCGAGGTCGATCCCTCCGCGGGTGTGAAGCCGCCGCCGCCCGCCAAGCGGCTGCCCAAGGCGCTGTCGCTCGGAGACGTCGAGGCGATCCTCGCGGCCGCTGGCGAGGCGGGCACCATCCTGTCCCTGCGCGACCGCGCTCTGCTGGAGGTGCTGTACGGGACCGGCGCGCGCATCTCCGAGGCGGTGGGGCTCGACGTCGACGACCTGGACCTGTCCACGCCGGCGGACGCCACCGTGCTCCTGCGAGGCAAGGGTGGCAAGGAGCGGATCGTGCCGGTCGGGCGCTTCGCCCGCGAGGCCGTCGAGGCCTATCTGGTGCGCGGAAGACCGGAGCTCGTCGCGGCCGCGACAACCGGAGCCGTCGACCGTGCCGGAGCGCTGTTCCTGAACGCGCGCGGGGGTCGGCTCTCGAGGCAGAGCGCGTGGACCGTGATCGTTCGGGCGGCCGAGCGCGCCGGTGTCGTCGCGGAGGTCTCACCACACACCATGCGGCACTCCTTCGCGACCCACCTGCTGGAGGGCGGCGCGGACGTCCGCGTGGTCCAGGAGCTGCTCGGGCATGCGTCCGTGACCACTACACAGGTGTACACGCTGGTCACCGTCGACAGCCTGCGGGAGGTCTACGCCGCCGCCCATCCACGGGCCCGGGACTGACGGTGCCGACCGTCGCTTTCCCACAGGATTCTGCACAGGTGTGCGTGTCCCTGTGCAGCGCCCGCTCAGCGCAGCCACAGCGGTTTCCCCAGATTCGGCTGGTCGTCCACACATCTGCGGGTTCACCTTGTGACGGGTCGCGTCGGTGCATAGAGTCACGCCGACTCCGCGACATGGCGGTATGTCGACAATGGCGCGGGAAGTCCAGCGGGGCGGCCGGGCAACCATCAACAGA
>DASSOK010000032.1:0-3297 GCA_035700665.1 Marmoricola sp. | reverse complement strand
AGGACGAGTCGCGGGTGTCGACCTTGACCTTCTCGCCGGTGGTGATGAACAGCGGGACCTGGATCGTGTGGCCGGTCTCGAGGGTGGCCGGCTTGGTGCCGCCGGTGGAGCGGTCGCCCTGCAGGCCCGGCTCGGTCTCGGCGATGAGCAGCTCGACGGAGGCGGGCAGCTCGATGAACAGCACGCGGCCCTCGTTGGTCGCGACGATCGCCTCCTGGTTCTCCAGCATGAAGTTCTTCGCGTCCCCGACGATCTCCGGGGAGACCTCGATCTGGTCGAAGGTGCCGGTGTCCATGAAGACGTAGGAGGTGCCGTCGTTGTAGAGGTACTGCATGGTGCGGCGGTCGACGTTGGCCGTCTCGACCTTGGTGCCGGCGTTGAACGTCTTGTCCACGTTCTTGCCCGACTCGACGTTGCGCAGCTTGGTGCGCACGAACGCGGGGCCCTTGCCGGGCTTGACGTGCTGGAACTCCACCACGGACCAGAGCTGCCCGTCGATGTTGAGCACCATGCCGTTCTTCAGGTCGTTCGTCGTTGCCATGCGGTCAGTCTTGCCTTTGCTGGTCGATGGACGCGGGCGGTGCCGCGCTCCGGCGCAGGCACAGCGCACGAGTTTACCGGGCTGGACGCCCTGGTGCCGACTCGGGCGTTGGTCAGCTGATCCGAACCACGTCCCGCACCAGGTCCACGAGGCCGGCGACGAAGATGACGGTCAGCACGAGACGCGCGGCGGTCGCCCAGCCAGGGGCCGGCAGTGGGGCCGCACCGCCGGTGTCGCGGAGCACCAGCAGGAGGACGACGCGCACGGCCGCGACGGCCGCGACGAACGGCGAGAGCAGCAACAACGGAGCAGCTCCCGCGACAGCCCACAGCCGGTGCCGCATCAGCTCCCCCGACTTGATCCGCCGGCCGACCACGTCGAGCAGCGCGACGTGGACCACCGGGATCAGCACGAACATGCCCACGGCCAGCCAGGCCGGGTCGAGGAAGGTGAAGTCGACCCCGTCGGTGTGCACCAGCATCGCGCCCACCACGACGCCGGCGCCGACGCTGATGGACAGGGTACGGAACCAGTCCGGTCCGGTCTGCAGGGGTGACAGGGCCGCGTAGAGCAGGCCGCTGAGCGCGCCGAGCAACACACCGGTGACGACGAGCTCGAGGCTGCCCGACATCGACGGCTCGCCGATGAAGAAGCCGTCGTCGCTGCGCACTCCCCGCACGTCGCCGTTGACGACCGCGAGGAGCCGCATCGCCAGGCGCGCCAGCACCCCGGTCGTCAAGACGCCCAGCAGGGAGCCGGCCAGCATCAGCCTGGCCAGGACCTGGCCGTCGTCGAGCAACCTGCTGCCCAGGTACCGTCCCACTGATCCGGCCATTGCCGGCTCCGGCCCGGCCTCGTCCTCCGGCCGCGTCGCGGTCGTGCTCATGCCCCACCTCCGGCGGCCCAGTCTCGGGCAACCCGGTGGGCGCGTCGATGGCCCGTTCGGGCCATGTGCCGGGGTCAGCCCTACGAGCGTGCGAGGAGCTCCAGCGCCTGCCGGTAGCCGTCGACACCGTGCCCGGCGATCGTCGCGGCGGCGTGCGGCTCCACCACGGAGTGGTGCCGGAACTCCTCGGGCCGCTGCTTCGGGTCGCTGATGTGCACCTCGACGAGCGGTGCGGTGAGCTGGGCACAGGCGTCGTACAGGGCCAGCGAGTAGTGCGTCCAGGCGGCGGCGTTGAGCACGACCGGGACGGCCTCGTCGGCCGCGTCGTTGAGCCAGTCCAGCAGCTCGCCCTCGTGGTTGGTCTGTCGGACCTCCACCGCCAGGCCGAGGTCGCGGCCCCACGCGGCGCAGCGGTCCGCCAGCTCGGCGTAGGTGGTCGAGCCGTAGATCTCCGGCTGACGCCGGCCCAGCCGGCCGAGGTTCGGACCGTTCAGCACCCACACCTTCATCGGGTCGCCCCCGCCAGGACGTCGTACGCCGCGCGCAGGTGCTCCACCGGCGGGTCGGTGAGGACGGTCGGCTCGCCCATCCCCTGCAGTACGACGAACCTCAGGTGGGTGCCACGGGCCTTCTTGTCGACCCGCATGGTGGCGAGCAGCTCCTCGAACCTGGCTTCCACGCCGACGTCCCCGAACCGGGTCGGCAGCCCGACGAGCCGGCAGGTGGCGGCGTGCCGGGCCGCGGTGGCGTCGTCGAGAAGCCCCGAGAGGCGGGCCAGCTCGGCGACGTACACCATCCCCAGCGCCACCGCCTCACCGTGCCGTACCCGGTAGCCGGTGGCGCGCTCGATCGCGTGCGCCATGGTGTGGCCGTAGTTGAGCACCTCCCGCCCGGGGTGTCCGTCGCGGCCGCCGGTCTCCCGCAGGTCATCGGCCACCACGTCGACCTTGACGCGGATGGCCCGTTCGACGAGCTCGCGGAGCAGCGACGAGCCGGCGTCACAAGCGGAGCCAGGATCCTTCTCGACGAGGGCGAGGATCTCCGGGTCGGCAATGAAGCCGCACTTCACCACCTCACCGAGCCCGGCCACCAGCTCCGCGAGGGGCAGCGTCTCCAGGAGATCGAGGTCGCAGACCACGCCGGCGGGCTCGTGGAAGGAGCCCACCAGGTTCTTGCCGGCGCCGGTGTTCATCCCGGTCTTGCCGCCCACCGCGGCGTCCACCATGGCGAGCAGCGTGGTGGGCACGTGCACGACGCGGACACCGCGCAGCCACGTGGCGGCCAGGAAGCCGCCCATGTCGGTGGTGGCGCCGCCGCCGACGGTGACGACCGCGTCCGAACGGGTGAAGCCGGCCTCGCCCAGGCGCTCCCAGGCGTCCAGCGCCACCGGACCGGACTTGGCGGCCTCACCGTCAGGCAGCACCAGCCGGAGGAGCTCCCGGTCGCCCAGCGTGTCGGCGACCCGGTCGGCGAGGTGGTCGAGCGAGGCGGGGTGGCACACGGCGACCCGCTGGACGTCGGGGCCGAGCATGGCCGCCACGTGGTTCAGCAGCCCGTGTCCGACCACGACGTCGTACCCGGCACCCGCCCCCGGTGCCGGTCCCGTGGTCACCCGCAGGGTCGTCACGCTCACCGGGTGTCCTCCAGCAGGCGCAGCACCTCGGCGGCCACCTCGTCGGGCTCGCGGCCGTCGGTGTCCACGGTGTGCGTGGCCACGGACTCGTAGACCGGCGTGCGCTCGTCGAGCAGCTGCTTGACCCGGCTGCGCACGTTGCCGAGCAGCAGTGGACGCGAGACGCCCAGGCCCACGCGCTTCGCGGCGTCGCCCAGTCCGACGCGGAGGAACACCACCCGGTGGCCATCGAGCTGC
>DASSOK010000031.1:0-6875 GCA_035700665.1 Marmoricola sp. | reverse complement strand
CCCCACCCACGAGTTCATCTTCGGCACCGACGACCTCGGGCGCGACATCCTGGTCCGGACCTTCTACGGCGCCCGGATCTCGCTGCTGGTCGGAGTGGTCGCCACCGCCCTCACCGTCGCCATCGGGGTCCTGGTCGGGCTCGCAGCCGGCTTCCTCGGCGGCATCGTCGACACGGTGCTGGCCCGGCTCATCGACGTGGTCCTGTCGGTGCCGTTCCTGCTGGTGGCCATCGCGCTCGTGTCCATCACCGGCCCGAGCCTGACCATCACCGTGCTGGTGATCGGCTTCTTCAGCTGGGCGTCGGTGGCGCGCATCGTGCGCGGCCAGGTGCTCTCGTTGGAGGAGCGCGAGTTCGTGGAGGCGGCGCGTTCGCTGGGTGCCGGGAACATGCGGATCATGTTCGTCGACATCCTGCCCAACGTGCTGGCGCAGGTCATCGTCTACACGACCCTCCTGGTGCCCGTCGTGATCGTCGTACAGGCGACACTGTCCTACCTCGGGCTCGGGCTGCCGCCACCGACCGCCGACTGGGGCGGGATGATCAGCGACGCGCAGAAGTACTACACCGTCGCCTGGTGGTTCATCGCGTTCCCCGGCGCCGCCCTGCTCATCACGACGCTCGCCTTCAACCTGTTCGGCGACGGCGTCCGCGACGCGTTCGACCCGCGGTCGGACCGGCTGCTCAACCAGTGAGGAGAACCCCACGATGCTGCGCTTCCTGATCCGGAGGCTCGCCCTCGGCGCACTGGTGATGTGGCTGATCACGGTGGCCGTGTTCGTCCTGTTCTTCGTGGCGCCCAACAACGTCGCGCGCACGCTCGCGGGCCGGCAGGCCACGCCCAAGACCATCGCGCTGATCGAGCACCGGCTCGGTCTCGACCAGCCGGTGTGGAAGCAGTACCTCGACTTCGTCGTGAACGCACTGCACGGCAACCTCGGCTACGACTACTACTACCAGGTGCCGGTGACGCACATCATCGCCCAGGCGCTGCCGATCACCATCTCGCTGTCACTCGGCGCCGCGGTGATCTGGATGGTCGTCGGGGTCGGGAACGGCGTGATCTCCGCCATCAAGCCACGGTCGTTCGCCGACCGCAGCCTCACGGTGTTCGCGCTGTTCTTCTACTCGATGCCGACGTTCCTCCTCGGCGTGGTGCTGCTGTACTTCCTGTACTTCAAGCTCACGCTCGCGGGCTTCCGCTGGTTCCCCGCGGGTGGCTACGCGCCCTTCACCGCGGGACCGGCGCAATGGGCGCTGCACATGGTGTTGCCCTGGGTGACGCTGGCCCTGGTGCTGGCCGCCACCTACACCCGGCTGACCCGGGGCTCGATGCTGGACGTGCTCGGTGAGGACTACATCCGCACCGCGCGCTCGAAGGGCCTGGCCGAGCGGCGCGTGATCATCCGTCACGGGCTGCGCTCGGCCCTGACCCCGGTGGTGACCCAGTTCGGCATCGACCTCGGCCAGCTCGTCGGCGGCGTGGTGGTGACCGAGACCGTGTTCAGCCTGCCCGGCCTCGGCAAGACCGCCATCGACGCGATCAACCGGCAGGACCTCCCGGTCATCGTCGGGATCGTGCTGTTCGCATCGGCGGCGGTGGTCGTGGCCAACATCCTGGTCGACATCCTCTACGCCGTCCTCGACCCGCGGGTCCGCCTCCACTGAGACCCGTTGAGTTTGCCCTCGTGCACCGTTGAGTTTGCCCTCGTGCACCGTTGAGTTCGCCCTCATGCACCGTTGAGTTTGCCCTCGTGCACCGTTGAGTTCGCCCTCATGCACCGTTGAGTGGTCGCCGATGCGCTGAGGGTGAGGCCTCTCCGGTGAGAGGGCCGGGGTCGCGAGTGGGGCCCGGCACCCCCTACGCGGTACCGGGCCCCACTTGCGCCGTACGGACGCCTTGCGACGCGGGCGACGTCAGCCCGTCACGCCTCGGTCGCTAACCGCGCAACGGAACGAGGCAGAATCTGCGCAAACTCAACGGAGAACGAGCGCAAACTCAACGGGTTGGGGGTCAGCGGTTGAGCCAGGCCTCGAAGGCGTCGAAGGAGTACGGGCGGCCGAGGAAGTCGGCCACCAGGTCCGCGGCGTCCTTGCTGCCGCCGGCGGCCAGGATCCGGTCGCGGTAGCGGTAGGACACCTCGGTGTCGAACAGGTCGTCGTGGTGGAACGCCGAGAACAGGTCCTTGGCGATGACCAGGCTCCACATGTAGGTGTAGTAGCCGGAGCCGTAGCCCTCGAGGTGGCCGAACGACGCCTGGAAGTGCGTATCGGGCACGTAGGAGAACACGTCGTAGCGCGCCTGCAGGTCGCGCACCATCGCGGTGACGTCCTCGGGCGTCTCCTGGTGCAGGTAGTACGACAGCGCCGCGTAGAACATCTGCGTGCGGGCGTACAGCCCCTTGCCGAAGTCGTCGGCGGCGCGCATCTTCTCCACCAGCCCGCGCGGGATCGGCTCGCCGCCGGCGTTGGTCGCGAACGTCTGCAGCACGTCGGGGTCCCACGCCCACTCCTCGAGCATCTGCGAGGGGGCCTCGACGAAGTCCCACTCGGTGGCCACACCCGAGAAGCGCGCCCACGGGTGCCGGCCGGCGAGCACGTGGTGCACCAGGTGGCCGAACTCGTGGAAGAGCGTCACGACGTGGTCGTGCTCCATCAGCGCCTTGGAGAAGTTGCAGACCAGCACGCCCTCGGCGAGCTGGCGACCGGCGATGCCGGGCACCAGGTCGAACTGGGCGGCGTGGGAGTACTTCCCCTTGCGCGGGTGCAGGTCGAGGTGGATCCGGCCGAGCCGCTCGCCGTCCCGGACGACGTCGTACGACGCGACGTCCTCGTGCCACGCCGGGGCGTCGGGCACCTCGACGTAGTCGATCCCGAAGAGCCGGCCGGTCACGTCGAGCAGCCCCGCGCGCACCTTGGTGAAGTCGAAGTAGGGGCGGACCTCCTGGGCGTCGACGTCGAAGTTCTCGCGGCGCACGACCTCGGAGTAGAAGGCCTTGTCGGTGCTGTCGACAGTCGCCACCTCGGGATGGTCCTGCTGGAGACGGGCGAGCAGCACGTCGTAGTCGCGGGAGGCGGCCGACGCCGACAGCTCCGCGATCCGGTCGACGAACTCGGGGATCGCCGCGCCCTTGCCGATCATCTTCACCTCGGCGTCGTAGGACGGCCAGCCGTCGTAGCCGAGGATCTTCGCGTGCTCGGCGCGCAGCGCGACCAGCTCCTTGAGCAGCGCGTCGTTCTGCGGCCAGGCGCGGTTGAGGTACTCGTGCAGGAGGGCGGCGCGCGCGTCCCGGTCGCGTCCGAAGGTCATGTAGGGCAGGTAGTCCGGGTACTCGGTGGTGATCGCGACCTTGCCGTCCTCCCCGGGCTGGTGGGCCTCCACGAAGTCGGCGGGCAGACCGGCGAGCTGCGCCGGGTCGAGGCGCACCGAGCGCACGTCGTCGCGGATGTTCTTCGAGAACTCCTGGGCGACCTCGGTCTCGCGCTCGGACAGCTCCCGGATCCGGTTGCGCACCGACTCGTCCTGGTCGACGCCGGCACGCCGGAAGTCGCGGAGCGACAACGCGAGCACGCGCTGCCCGCCCTCGTCCAGCTCCTGAGCGTCGACGGCGGCCAGCGCGTCGTACAGCGCCCGGTCGAGGCCGATCTCGGTGAGTAGCCGGTGGGCGTCCTGCTCGGCCTTCTCGGCGCGGGAGCGCACGCCCTCCTCGGGGTGGACGTTGGCCATCAGCTCGGCCGCGGCGAACGCGTTCGCGAGCGCCACGCTCACGTCGTTCCACAGCGCCATCGTCGAGGCGGCGTCTCGCCGCCCGGTCTTGAGCTCCTCGACACGGGCGCGGGCCTCGTCGAGCTGGCCGTCGCAACGGGCGGCCAGCCAGCCTTCCCAGTCGGTGGTCGGGAGCTGCAGCGGGGTCAGGTCATCGGTCACGACGCGAGCCTAGCCAGGCCTAGCGTCGGTGCCGGCTCCCGGCTCCCCGGCCGCCGTGGCCGCGCGCCCACCCGGAGGCGTGGCCGGCCGGTCGGTGGACGCGATGCGGCCGCGCTCGCTCGCGCGCCACGGGGTGCGCCCGCACCGACCGGACGAGCCCCGGAGGCGACGCGCGGTGGACGGCCGGCTCGTGCGCGACCGCCTCGTGCGCGACCGACGGGTGCCCGGCCGACGGGTGCCTGACCGACGGGTGCAGGGGGCCACGGGCGTGGCGGTGGGCGACGCCACGGTGGTGCGGCCCCCTCCCCCGGTGTACGGCGCGATGCCCCGGCCGGCGGGCCGGGCCCTGCACGGCACCCTCACCGGAGGCCTGCAGGGCGCGCCGGGGCGAGGGAGGCACGACCCGGTGACCGGTGGCGCGCCCGGCGACGTGCGGGGCGGCCGCCACCGCGGCCATCAGCGTGGGGACGGCCGGCGCGGGCGCCGGTCGGACCGCGCGCGGTGCCGGCCGGACGGCGAGCAGCACCCGCGGGGCCCGGTCGAAGGCGAGGTAGGTCGTGCCGCCGACCGCCCGCGCGAGCATCTGGTTGCCCATCACCAGCACGGCGACGAGGAACAGCACCACGAACGCCACCGCAGGTCCGCGGTGGTCATAACGAGGCGACACGCTGGCTCCCGAGAGGTCGGCACAGAACAGCTACCGGTACCGATTGTCCGGGCCCGCGTGCCCGGTTGTCCCCGGAATCCAGCAAATGCCGGAAAAAGCCGCAGGGACCGTCCGGTGCGGACGGCCCCTGCGCAGAGACGAGACCTGCGGGTCAGGCGGACTTCTTCTTCTTGGTCTCGGGGACCCGCGGCACCAGCGTCGGGTTCACGTTGTCGCTGACCACCTCGCCGGTCACGACGACCTTGGCGACGTCCTCGCGCGAGGGGACGTCGTACATCACGTGGAGCAGGACCTCCTCGATGATCGCCCGCAGGCCGCGGGCGCCGGTGCCGCGCACCATCGCGAGGTCGGCCACCGCGTCCACGGCGTCGGTGGTGAACTCGAGCTCGACGCCGTCGAGGTCGAAGAGCTTCTGGTACTGCTTGACCAGCGCGTTGCGAGGCTCGGTGAGGATCTGGACCAGGGCCTCGCGGTTGAGCTTGTCCACGGTCGCGATCACCGGCAGTCGGCCGATGAACTCGGGGATCAGGCCGAACTTGAGCAGGTCCTCCGGCATGACCTCGGAGAACACCTTCTCCAGGTCGCGGTCCTCCTTGCTGGGCAGCTCGGCGCCGAAGCCCAGGGTCTTCTTGCCGACGCGCTGCTCGATGATGTGCTCGAGGCCCGAGAACGCACCGCCCACGATGAACAGGATGTTGGTGGTGTCGATCTGGATGAACTCCTGGTGCGGGTGCTTGCGCCCGCCCTGCGGCGGCACCGACGCGGTGGTGCCCTCGAGGATCTTCAGCAGTGCCTGCTGGACGCCCTCACCGGAGACGTCGCGCGTGATCGACGGGTTCTCCGCCTTGCGGGCGACCTTGTCGATCTCGTCGATGTAGATGATGCCCGTCTCGGCCTTCTTGACGTCGTAGTCGGCGGCCTGGATGAGCTTGAGCAGGATGTTCTCGACGTCCTCGCCGACGTAGCCGGCCTCGGTCAGCGCGGTGGCGTCCGCGATCGCGAACGGCACGTTGAGCATGCGGGCCAGCGTCTGGGCGAGGTAGGTCTTGCCGCAGCCGGTCGGACCGATCACCAGGATGTTGGACTTGGCCAGCTCGACGGCCTCGTCCTGCTTGTGCCGCTGCGCACCGGTGGCGACCCCGGCCTGCACCCGCTTGTAGTGGTTGTAGACCGCCACCGCGAGCGCCTTCTTGGCGTTCTCCTGGCCGATCACGTAGGAGTTGAGGAACTCGAAGATCTCGCGGGGCTTGGGCAGCTCCTCGAGGCCTACCTCGTTGCCCTCGCTCAGCTCCTCCTCGATGATCTCGTTGCAGAGATCGATGCACTCGTCGCAGATGTAGACGCCGGGTCCCGCGATGAGCTTCTTGACCTGCTTCTGGCTCTTCCCGCAGAACGAGCACTTCAGCAGGTCGCCTCCGTCACCGATGCGTGCCACAGGCGACGACTCCTCACACCTCGCGCCGACGGCCGGGGACCCCGAGGGACCTCCAGCGACCGGCCGGCTGGTTGTTCTGACTCTGAACTCGAAGGTACCCCGTCGTGCCCCCAAATGGGATGGGGACACGACGAGTCACCCTTCGCCCGACCGGTGGCTCAGACCGCCGGGACGGATGCCTTGCGCGACTCGAGGATCGAGTCGATGAGACCGTAGTCCACGGCCTGCTGAGCGGTCAGGATCTTGTCCCGCTCGATGTCGTGGCTGACCTCCTCCTGCGACTTGCCGGTGTGCTCGGCGATCATCGTCTCGAGCAGCTCGCGCATCCGCAGGATCTCGTTGGCCTGGATCTCGATGTCGGAGGTCTGGCCGTAGGAGCCCTCGGTGTAGGGCTGGTGGATCAGGATCCGGCTGTTCGGCAGCGCCAGCCGCTTGCCGGGCGCCCCGGCGGTGAGCAGGATCGCCGCCGCGGAGGCCGCCTGGCCCAGGCAGACCGTCTGGATGTCGGGCTTGATGAAGCGCATCGTGTCGTAGATCGCGGTCAGCGCCGTGAAGGAGCCGCCGGGGCTGTTGATGTAGATCTGGATGTCCCGGTCGGGGTCCATCGACTCCAGCACCAGCAGCTGCGACATCACCGCGTTGGCGATGTCGTCGGAGATCGGCACCCCGAGGAAGATGATCCGGTCCTCGAAGAGCTTGGTGTAGGGGTCGATGCGCCGGACGCCGTACGACGTCCGCTCCTCCCACTGCGGGATGTAGTAGTTCATGCTCGGCGACACCAGGTCGGCGGCACGGCCGGAGAGCCCGGGGATCTCGGTGGTCGTCATGTCAGCCCTCACTTCCTCG
>DASSOK010000030.1:0-84463 GCA_035700665.1 Marmoricola sp. | reverse complement strand
AGCCAGGCGATCCTGGCCGCGACGTCGACGCGGTCGCCGCTCAGGCTGGTGCGGTCCTCGAGGACCTTCAGCGGCGCGCCGCGACGGCTCTGCCTCGGCTCCTGACTTGTTGAGTCACCCAACTCTGACCTTTCCCCCGTGACGCCATCCTGCCCGGCGTCTGACGGTGGAATGGTGACACGAGCCCCCGACACTGGCACATCACCGCGCCGGGCGGGGCGGAGCGGGGCAGGTCAGTCGCCGCCGTACGGCACGCCGAGCTCGGCCAGCCGCGCACGCCCGCCATCGAGCGCCGTGAGCACCCAGGCGCCGCGCTCGGTGAGCGCGAAGGTGTGCTCGTGGTGCGCAGCCGGGCTGCCGTCGGCGCTGCGGATGGTCCACTCGTCGTCGTCCACGACGACGTCCGCGCTGCCCAGCGTGATCATCGGCTCGACCGCGAGCGCCAGCCCGGGCACCAGCTCCGGGCCCCGGCCGGCCGGCCCGTAGTTGGGTACGTCGGGCGCCTGGTGCATCTCGGTGCCGATGCCGTGGCCGGTGAAGTCCTCGAGGATGCCGTAGTTGCCGCCGACCGGATGGGGCTGCGACCGGACGTAGGCCTCGACCGCGTGCGAGATGTCGGTGACCCGGCCACCCGGCCGCGCGGCCGCGATGCCGCGCCACATCGCCTCCTCGGTGACCCGGGCCAGCTCGCGCAGCTCCGGCGCGACCTCTCCCACCGCAACGGTGATCGCGGCGTCGCCGTGCCAGCCGTCCACGATGGCACCGCAGTCGATGCTGACGAGGTCTCCCTCTGCGACCACCTCGTCGCCGGGGATCCCGTGCACGACAGCGTCGTTGACGGAGCTGCAGATGCTGGCCGGGAACGGCGGCCGGCCGTAGCCCTTGAACGACGGCACGCCGCCATGGGCACGGATGTTCTCCTCCGCGATGGCGTCGAGCTCCGCCGTCGTGATGCCGGGACGGACCGACCTGCGCAGCAGCTCCAGGGTCTCGCCGACCAGGAGCCCGGCGACCCGCATCTTGCGCACCTGCTCAGGTGTCTTGACCTGCACCTTGCGGCCGAACAGCCCCACGCGGGTCGCTCAGCTCCGCACGACCGACTCGAGGGCCGCGAAGATCCGCTCCGTCACCTCGTCGATCTCGCCGAGCCCGTCGACCTCGATCAGGACGCCGCGCTCGCGGTAGACGTCGATGAGCGGCGCGGTCTGCTCGGCGTAGACCTCCTGGCGGCGCCGGATGACGTCCTCGGTGTCGTCGGCCCTGCCCTCGGTCTTGGCCCGCTGCAGGAGTCGCTGGATCAGCTCCTCCTCGTTGACGGTGAGGACCACCGCGGCGTCCAGCTTGTGGCCGGTGAAGCGGATCATCCCGTCGAGCTCGTCGACCTGGGCCAGCGTGCGTGGGTAGCCGTCGAGGAGGAAGCCCGCGCGGGCGTCCTCGTCGTCGATGCGGTTGCGCACCATCAGGTTGGTGACCTCGTCCGGGACGTACTCGCCGGCGTCCATGTAGCGCTTCGCCTGCAGGCCGAGCTCGGTGCCCCGCGACACGTTCGCCCGGAAGATGTCACCCGTGGAGATGGCCGGGATCCCGAAGCGCCCGGCGACGAACTTCGCCTGGGTGCCCTTGCCGGCCCCCGGCGGGCCCATGAGGATGAGTCTCATTTCAGCGGAGGAATCCTTCGTAATTGCGCTGCTGCAGCTGGCTCTCGATCTGCTTGACCGTGTCGAGGGCGACGCCGACCATGATCAGCAGCGAGGTGCCGCCGAACGGGAAGTTCTGGTTGGCGTTGACCAGCACCAGCGCGATCAACGGGATCAGGGCGACGATGCCCAGGTAGAGCGAGCCCGGGAAGGTGATGCGGGAGAGCACGTAGTTGAGGTACTCCTCCGTCGGCTTTCCAGCCCGGATCCCGGGGATGAAACCGCCGTACTTCTTCATGTTGTCCGCGACTTCCTCGGGGTTGAAGGTGATCGCGACGTAGAAGTAGGTGAAGAAGATGGTGAGCAAGAAGTAGGTCGCCATGTAGATCGGGTGGTCGCCGCGGACGAAGTGCACCGCGATCCACTCGAGGACCTTGCTGTCCGAGCCCGAGTTGAACTGCACCGCCATGGCCGGGAGGTAGAGCAGGCTGGAGGAGAAGATCACCGGGATGACGCCAGCCTGGTTGACCTTCAGCGGGATGTAGGTCGAGGAGCCGCCGAACATCTTCCGGCCGACCATCCGGCGGGCGTACTGCACCGGGATCCGGCGCTGTGCCTGCTCCATGTAGACGACGGCGGCCATCACGATCAGGCCCAGCACGACCACCATGCCGAAGACCCACGGGCCACGTGCCTTCTGCACGCCCCACAGCGCCGTCGGGAACGTGGCGACCACCTGGGTGAAGATCAGGATCGACATGCCGTTGCCGATGCCGCGCTCGGTGCACAGCTCGCCGAGCCACATGATCACCGCGGTGCCGGCGGTCATCGTGATCACCATGAGAGCCGCGGTGGTGAAGTTGTTCTCGTAGACCAGCGGCAGGTTGCAGTTCTGGAGCAGGTTGCCCGTGCGGGCCAGCGCGACGATGCCGGTGGCCTGGAGGATGGCCAGCGCCAGCGTGACGTAGCGGGTGTACTGGGTGATCTTGGTCTGGCCCTGCTGGCCCTCCTTCTTGAGGGCGTCGAGGCGCGGGATCACCACCACGAGGAGCTGCAGGATGATGCTCGCGGTGATGTAGGGCATGATCCCGAGCGCGAACACGGTCAGCTGGAGCAGCGCCCCACCCGAGAACAGGTTGATCATCCCGTAGATGCCGGAGTTCTCGGTGGCCTTGAAGCAGGCCTGCACGTTGGCGACGTTCACGCCGGGGGTGGGGACCTGGGACCCGAGCCGGAAGATCGCGACGATGAGCAGCACGAAGAGCAGCTTCTTGCGCAGGTCCGGTGTCCGGAACGCGTTGACGAACGCCTTGAGCACAGGTCCTCTTTCTCAGGTCATGGGGCCGTGGAAGCCTAACAGGGCAGGGAGGCCGCCACGCTCGTCGGTGGGGTGCTCCCTGCCCTGTTCACGCTACGGTTCAGCGCTCGGTCGCGCTGCCGCCGGCAGCTGCGATCTTCTCCCTGGCCTGCGCCGAGAATTTGTCGGCGGTGACCTGCAGGGCCACCGAGATGTCGCCCTGTCCGAGTACCTTCACCGGGTGGCCCTTGCGGACCAGGCCCTTGGCGACAAGGTCGTCGACGGTGACCGTGCCGCCCTCCGGGAAGAGGTTGGCGATGCGGTCCAGGTTGACGACCTGGAACTCGACCTTGAACGGGTTGCGGAAGCCCTTGAGCTTCGGCAGCCGCATGTGGATCGGCATCTGGCCACCCTCGAAGGCGACCGGTACCTGGTAGCGGGCCTTGGTGCCCTTGGTGCCTCGACCGGCGGTCTTGCCCTTGGAGCCCTCACCGCGACCGACACGGGTCTTCGCGGTCTTGGCGCCGGGGGCCGGGCGCAGGTGGTGCAGCTTCAGCGTCATGACGCCTCCACCTCTCCTTCGATCTCCGTGACCGTGACGAGGTGACGGACGGTGTGCACCATTCCGCGTACCTCGGGCCGGTCCTCCTTGACGACGACGTCGCCGATCCGCCGCAGGCCCAGCGTGCGCAGGGTGTTCCGCTGGTTCTGCTTGCAGCCGATCGTCGACTTCTTCTGCTCGACCTTGAGGCGCGCCATCAGCCGGACACCTCCGCCGACACGCCCTCGGGCACCTCGGCCCGGGCCTTGAGCAGGGCGGCCGGGGCCACCTCCTCGACCGTCAGGCCGCGTCGCGCCGCGACAGCCTCGGGCTCCTCCAGCATCCGGAGGGCCTCCACCGTCGCGTGCACGATGTTGATCTGGTTCGACGAGCCGAGCGACTTGCTCAGCACGTCGTGGATGCCGGCCGCCTCGAGCACCGCGCGCACCGGGCCACCGGCGATGACACCGGTACCGGGCGCGGCAGGGCGCAGGAGTACGACGCCGGCGGCCTTCTCACCCTGGACGGGGTGCGGGATGGTGCCCTGGATGCGGGGGACGCGGAAGAAGCTCTTCTTCGCCTCCTCGACACCCTTGGCGATGGCCGCCGGCACCTCCTTGGCCTTGCCGTAGCCGACGCCGACCATGCCGTCGCCGTCGCCGACGACCACCAGGGCGGTGAAGCTGAAGCGCCGACCACCCTTGACGACCTTGGCCACGCGGTTGATCGCGACGACGCGCTCGATGTAGGCGTTCTTGTCGGCGTCGCCGCGACGGTTGTCACGGCCGCCTCGACGCTCACCACCGGCGCGTCCGCGCTGGGGTCCGCTCATGAGATCTACCTCTTCCCAATCAGAAGGTCAGGCCGCCCTCGCGGGCGCCATCAGCAAGGGCCGCGACGCGACCGTGGTACTTGTTGCCGGCCCGGTCGAAGACCACGGACTCGACGCCCTGGTTCTTCGCCCGCTCTGCGACGAGCTCGCCCACCTTGCGGGCCTTGGCGGTCTTGTCCCCCTCGAAGGAGCGCAGGTCCGACTCCATGGTCGAGGCCGACGCGAGCGTCTTGCCGACCAGGTCGTCGACGACCTGCACGGTGATGTGCTTCGAGGAGCGGGTCACGACCAGACGGGGACGCCCCGACGTGCCGCTGACCTTCTTGCGACCGCGCAGCTGCCGCCGCAGGCGCGAGGCCTGCCGACCAGCCGTGTGCTTCGCAGCGTTGAGTGAGATCGCCATGGTCACTTACCAGCCTTTCCGACCTTGCGGCGGATGTGCTCACCCGCGTAGCGAACGCCCTTGCCCTTGTACGGCTCGGGCTTGCGCAGCTTGCGGATGTTGGCCGCGACCTCACCGACGAGCTGCTTGTCGATGCCCTGGACGCCGAGCCGGGTGGGCCCGTCGACGGTGAAGGTGATGCCGTCGGGGGCGTTGAACGTGATCGGGTGCGAGTAGCCGAGCTGGAACTCCAGCTGCGTCGGACCCTTGGACAGGACGCGGTAGCCGACGCCCACGATCTCGAGCTTCTTCTCGTAGCCCTCGGTCACGCCCACGACCATGTTGTTGATCAGCGACCGGGTGAGCCCGTGCAGGGCACGGCTCTCCCGCTCGTCGTCGGGGCGCCTGACCTCGAGCGTGCCGTCGGCCGACTCCACCGTGATGGGTGCGGCGACCGTGTGGCTCAGGGTGCCCTTGGGGCCCTGCACCGTGACGGTGCGGTCGTCGATGGTGACGTTCACGCCGGCCGGGACCGGGACGGGCAGCTTGCCAATACGCGACATGGTGCTTCCTCCTCCTGGTTCCTGGTCACCAGACGTAGGCGAGGACTTCCCCACCTACGCCCTTCGAGTTGGCCTGACGGTCGGTCAGCAGGCCCTGGCTGGTCGAGATGATCGCCACGCCGAGGCCACCGAGCACCTTGGGCAGGGCGGTGTGCTTGGCATACACCCGCAGGCCCGGCTTGCTGATCCGGCGGACGCCCGCGATGGAGCGCTCCCGGTTGCGGCCGTACTTCAGGGTGATCTCCAGGGTCTGGCCCACCTGGCCCTCGCTGGGCTCGTGGGACTTCCAGGAGGTGATGTAGCCCTCCTGCTGCAGGATCTCCGCTACCCCAGCCTTGAGCTTGCTGTAGGGCATCGTGACCGAGTCGTGGTACGCCTGGTTGGCGTTGCGCAGACGGGTCAGCATGTCTGCGATCGGGTCAGTCATGGTCATGGCCGGTGGTGGCCCTTTCTCGTTGTGGTTTCCGCGACGAGGGGCTCGTCGGGACCTTCAGCGTTCTTGTTGTCGGTGGATTACCAGGAGCTCTTGGTGACGCCGGGCAGCTCGCCGCGGTGCGCCATCTGCCGCAGGCAGATCCGGCACAGGCCGAACTTGCGGTAGACGGCCTTGGGGCGCCCGCAGCGCTGGCAGCGGGTGTAGGCCCGGACCTTGAACTTCGGCTTGCGGGCGGCCTTGACCTTCAGTCCAGTCTTCGCCATGTCAGTTGCTCTCCTTGAACGGGAAACCGAGCTGCTTGAGCAGCGCCCGACCCTCGTCGTCGTTGGTGGCCGTGGTCACCAGCGTGATGTCCATGCCGCGGGAACGGTCGATCTTGTCCTGGTCGATCTCGTGGAACATCACCTGCTCGGTGAGCCCGAAGGTGTAGTTGCCACGGCCGTCGAACTGGCGGTCGTTGAGGCCGCGGAAGTCCCGGATCCGGGGCAGTGCCAGCGACAGCAGCCGGTCGAGGAACTCCCACATCCGGTCGCCGCGCAACGTGACGTGCGCACCGATCGGCATGCCCTCGCGGAGCTTGAACTGCGCGATCGACTTGCGGGCCTTGGTGACCTGCGGCTTCTGGCCGGTGATCGCGGCCAGGTCGCGGACCGCGCCCTCGATCAGCTTGGAGTCGCGGGCTGCCTCACCGACGCCCATGTTCACCACGACCTTGGTCAGGCCGGGCACCTGCATGACGTTGTCGTAGCCGAACTGCTCGCGCAGGGCCGGGAGGATCTCCTCGCGGTAGCGCTGCTTCAGCCGCGGCGTCGTAGTCGTTGCGTCCATCGTTGCTTCACTCATCAGATCTCGTCTCCGGACTTGCGGGAGATGCGCACGCTGCGGTTCGCCTTGTACGTCGAGCCGTCGGGCCGGCGCTTCTCCACCTCGACCCGCTTGTAGCCGACGCGGGTGGTGGCCTTGCCCTCGACCAGCATCACGTTGGACACGTGGATCGGCGCCTCGGTGGTGACGATGCCGCCGGTGTTGCCGGCCCGGCCGCCCTGGTTGATGGCCTTGGTGTGCTTCTTGACGCGGTTGACGCCCTCGACGATCACCCGTCGCTCGTCGCGAAGGACCGAGATCACCTTGCCCTCGGCGCCCTTGTCCTTGCCGGCGATGACCTTGACGGTGTCGCCCTTCTTGATCTTCACACTCATCACAGAACCTCCGGCGCGAGCGAGATGATCTTCATGAACTTCTTCTCGCGCAGCTCACGGGCAACGGGGCCGAAGATGCGGGTGCCCCGGGGCTCGCCGTCGGCCTTGAGGATGACGGCGGCGTTCTCGTCGAAGCGGATGTAGGAACCATCCGGGCGACGGCGCTCCTTGACGGTCCGCACGACCACGGCCTTGACGACGTCGCCCTTCTTGACGTTGCCGCCGGGGATGGCGTCCTTGACAGTGGCAACGATGACGTCGCCGATGCCGGCGTACCGTCGACCCGAGCCGCCGAGCACGCGGATGCAGAGGATCTCCTTTGCACCCGTGTTGTCGGCGACCTTGAGTCGCGACTCCTGCTGGATCATCGGATTCTTTCTCCTGGTTGTCGTGCCGGTTCTCGCACCGTCACTGGTGGTGCGAGCCTGGCCGAACGGGCAATGTGGTCAGGGCCTGCTGCTGCTTACTTGGCCTTCTCGAGGATCTCCACCACGCGCCAGCGCTTGGTCGCCGACAGCGGGCGGGTCTCCATGATCAGGACGCGGTCGCCGGTGCCGGCCTCGTTCTGCTCGTCGTGCGCCTTGAGCCGCACGTTGCGCCGCATGACCTTGCCGTACAGCGCGTGCTTGACGCGGTCCTCGACGGAGACGACCACGGTCTTGTCCATCTTGTCGCTGACCACGAGGCCCTCGCGGACCTTGCGAGCCGAGCGCTCGGTGCTCTCGACGCTCATGCGCCGACCTCCTCGGATTCGGTCTTGGCGCCGGGAGCCGTGCGGATGCCGAGCTCCCGCTCGCGCACCACGGTGTAGATCCGGGCGATGTCCTTCTTGACCGTCCGCAGACGGCCGTGGCTCTCCAGCTGGCCGGTCGCGGCCTGGAAGCGGAGGTTGAACAGCTCCTCCTTGGCCTCGCGCAGCTTGGTCTCGAGGTCGACCTCGTTGAGCTCGTCGAGCGCAGCGGCGCCGTTGTCCTTGCTGGCCATCAGAATTCACCCGCCTCACGGCTGACGAACCGGCACTTCATCGGGAGCTTGTGCATCGCGCGGCGCATGGCCTCGCGAGCGACGTCCTCGGGAACACCGGAGAGTTCGAACATGACACGACCGGCCTTCACGTTGGCCACCCACCACTCGGGCGAGCCCTTGCCGGAGCCCATCCGGGTCTCGGCCGGCTTCTTGGTCAGCGGACGGTCGGGATAGATGTTGATCCACACCTTTCCGCCACGCTTGATGTGCCGGGTCATCGCAATACGCGCCGACTCGATCTGCCGGTTGGTCACGTAGTGGCTCTCCAGCGCCTGGATGCCGAAGTCACCGAACGCCAGCTTGGTGCCACCCTTGGCGAAGCCGGTCCGCTTCGGGTGGTGCTGCTTGCGGTGCTTGACACGACGGGGCATCAACATGGTCAGGCCTCCCCGGACGTAGATGCGGTGTTGGGCGCGGCGGCCTCGGCAACCGGAGCTGTCGCGGCCTCGGTGGTGGCCGGGGCCTCGGCGGCGCGGTCCGCGCGGGTCGGACGGGCACCGCCGCGGGTGCCCCGGGTCGGACGGTCACTGCGGCCGTCGCCGCGCGCACCGCGGTTCCGACCGGGGGCACCGGCACGGGCGGCGGCCTGGGCCTCGCGCTCCGCGCGGGTGCCGGCGACCTCGCCCTTGTAGATCCAGACCTTCACGCCGATCCGGCCGAAGGTCGTGCGGGCCTCGTAGAAGCCGTAGTCGATGTCGGCGCGGAGCGTGTGCAGCGGCACCCGGCCCTCGCGGTAGAACTCCGAGCGGGACATCTCCGCGCCGTTGAGGCGGCCCGAGCACTGGATCCGGATGCCCTTGGCACCCGAGCGCATCGAGGTCTGCATGGCCTTCTTCATGGCGCGCCGGAACTGCACGCGGCCGGAGAGCTGCTCGGCAACGCCCTGGGCGACCAGCTGCGCGTCGATCTCGGGGTTCTTCACCTCGAGGATGTTCAGCTGCACCTGCTTGCCGGTGAGCTTCTCGAGCTCACCGCGGATGCGGTCGGCCTCGGCACCACGACGGCCGATGACGATGCCGGGGCGGGCGGTGTGGATGTCCACGCGGACCCGGTCGCGGGTGCGCTCGATCTCCACCTTCGAGATGCCGGCGCGCTCCATCCCCTTGGACAGGAGCTTGCGGATCGCGACGTCCTCACCGACGTAGGACTTGTAGAGCTTGTCGGCGTACCACCGGCTCTTGTGGTCGGTCGAGATGCCGAGGCGGAACCCGTTCGGGTTGATCTTCTGGCCCATTACTTGGTGGCCCCCTTCAGGAACTCCGCGGGCTGGACGACGAGGGTGATGTGGCTGGTGCGCTTGTTGATCCGGGTGGCCCGGCCCTGGGCGCGGGGGCGCCAGCGCTTCATCGTGGGGCCCTCGTCCACCATCGCCCTGGACACGACCAGGGAGTTCCGGTCGAGGTCCTCGGTGCCCTCCGCGTTCGCGACGGCGCTCTCGAGGACCTTGTAGACGGTCTCGCTCGCCGCCTGCGGCGCGAACTGCAGCAGCGCGAGGGCATCGTCCACGGGCAGGCCGCGGACCATGTCGACGACGCGGCGGGCCTTCATCGGGGTGATCCGGACGAAGCGCGCGCTGGCGAACGCGCCGGGCTCGTCGCCCAGCAGCGAGTCGCGACGGGCGCTCACGCGCCTACGCTCAACTGTGCTCATTGCTCAACTCTCCTGACGCCCCGCACTCAGCGGCGGCGGCTCTTCCGGTCGTCCTTGACGTGTCCGCGGTAGGTGCGGGTCGGCGCGAACTCGCCGAGCTTGTGGCCCACCATCGCGTCGGTGACGAACACGGGCACGTGCTTGTGCCCGTCGTGCACCGCGAGCGTGTGGCCGATCATGGCCGGCACGATCATCGAGCGGCGCGACCACGTCTTGATCACGGTGTGGGTCCCGGCCTCGTTCTGCGCGTCCACCTTCTTCATCAGGTGGTCGTCGACGAACGGACCCTTCTTCAGGCTGCGAGGCATCTCGTCTCTTCCCTACTCAGCGCTTGTTCTTGCCGGTGCGACGGCGACGGACGATGAGGGCATCGCTGGACTTGCGCTTGCGCGTGCGGCCCTCGGGCTTGCCCCACGGCGAGACCGGGTGGCGACCACCGGAGGTCTTGCCCTCACCACCGCCGTGCGGGTGGTCGACGGGGTTCATCACGACACCGCGGACGGTCGGGCGCTTGCCCTTCCAGCGCATCCGGCCGGCCTTGCCCCAGTTGATGTTCGACTGCTCGGCGTTGCCGACCTCGCCGACGGTGGCGCGGCAGCGCACGTCGACGTAGCGCATCTCGCCCGACGGCAGCCGCAGCTGGGCCCGGGAGCCCTCCTTGGCGACGAGCTGCGCGGAGTTGCCCGCGGACCGGGCGATCTTCGCGCCGCCACCGGGCCGCAGCTCGATGCAGTGGATCGTCGTACCGACGGGGATGTTGCGCAGCGGCAGGTTGTTGCCCGGCTTGATGTCGGCCTGGGCCCCGGACTCGATCGCGGTCCCCTGCTTCACGCCGACCGGGGCGATGATGTAGCGCTTCTCGCCGTCGGCGTAGTGCAGCAGCGCGATGCGCGCGGTGCGGTTCGGGTCGTACTCGATGTGCGCCACCTTGGCCGGCACGCCGTCCTTGTCGTAGCGACGGAAGTCGACGACGCGGTAGGCACGCTTGTGGCCACCACCCTGGTGACGGGTGGTGATGCGCCCCTGATTGTTGCGGCCGCCCTTCTTGGGCAGCGGCTTGACCAGCGACTTCTCCGGCGTGGACCGGGTGATCTCGGCGAAGTCAGCGACCGACGAGCCACGACGGCCCGGCGTGGTCGGCTTGTACTTGCGGATAGCCATGTTCGTTTCTCCTACTCAGCCCGGTCAGGAGACCGGACCTCCGAAGATGTCGATGCGGTGGCCCTCCGCCAGGCTGACGATGGCGCGCTTGGTGTTCGCGCGGCGACCGATGCCGGTGCGGGTGCGGCGGGCCTTGCCCTGACGGTTCTGGGTGTTCACCGAGGTGACCTTGACGTCGAACACCTTCTCGACCGCGATCTTGATCTCGGTCTTGTTGGCGTCCGGGCGCACCAGGAACGTGTACTTGTTGTTGTCGAGCAGGCCGTAGCTCTTCTCGCTCACCACCGGCGCGATCAGCACGTCGCGGTGGTCCTTGTGCAAGGTGCTCACTGGTCCGCCTCCTTCTTGTCGCCCACGGCGGGCCCGCTCACGAAGGCGTCGTAGGCGCCCTTGGTGAAGACCACGTCGTCGGACAGCAGCACGTCGTAGGTGTTGAGCTGGTCGACCGCGAGCAGGTGCACGCTCGGCACGTTGCGCAGCGACAACCACGTGATGGCGTCGTCCCTCTCGAGCACGACCAGCTGGCGCCGGCCCTCGGTGAGCCCGTTCAGGGCGGCGACGGCTGCCTTGGTCGAGGGCTTGTCGCCCTGGACCACGGACTCCACGACGTGGATGCGGCCGGCACGCGCCCGGTCCGACAGGGCACCGCGCAGGGCGGCGGCCTTCATCTTCTTGGGCGTGCGCTGGTCGTAGGTGCGCGGCTGCGGGCCGTGCACCGTGCCACCGCCGGCGAACTGCGGAGCGCGCGTCGAGCCCTGGCGGGCGCGGCCGGTGCCCTTCTGCTTGTAGGGCTTGCGGCCACCGCCACGGACCTCGCCGCGGGTCTTGGTGGCGTGGGTGCCCAGACGGGCGGCCGCCTGCTGGGCGACGACGACCTGGTGGATCAGCGGGATGTTGGTCGCCGCGTCGAAGATCTCGGCGGGGAGATCGACCTTCACGGTCTTGGCAGTTGCGTTCTCAGCCATGGGGTTCAGGCCTCCCCGGAGATGTCGGCGGTCTTCTTGGCGGCCGTCCGGATGACCAGCAGGCCGCCCTTCGGACCGGGAACGGCGCCACGGAGCAGGATCAGGCCCTTCTCAGTGTCGACCCCGTGCACGGTGATGTTCTGGGTCGTGACGGTGTCGGTGCCCATCCGGCCCGACATCCGGGTGCCCTTGAAGACGCGGCCCGGCGTGGCGCAGGCGCCGATGGAGCCCGGCTTGCGGTGGTTGCGGTGCGCGCCGTGCGAGGCGCCGACGCCGGCGAAGCCGTGGCGCTTCATGGTGCCGGCGAAGCCCTTGCCCTTGCTGGTGCCGGTGACGTCGACGTCGTCGCCCGCGGCGAACAGCTCGGCGGTGAGCTCCTGGCCGACCTCGTAGGAGGCAGCGTCAGCGGTGCGGATCTCGGCGAGGTGGCGACGGGCCGTCACGCCGGCCTTCTCGAAGTGGCCGGCCGACGGCTTGGTGACCTTGCGGCCCTCTATCTCGCCGAACCCGACCTGGATGGCGTTGTAGCCGTCCTTCTCGGGCGTGCGGACCTGGGTGACCACGTTGGTGGCCGCCGCGACGACGGTCACCGGCACGATGCGGTTGTCCTCGTCCCAGAGCTGGGTCATACCGAGCTTGGTGCCCAGCAGGCCCTTCACGTTGCGTTCGAAAGTGTTCGTCATGGCTGAGACCTCAGAGCTTGATCTCGATGTCGACGCCGGCGGGCAGGTCGAGGCGCATCAGCGAGTCGACCGTCTTCGGCGTGGGGTCAATGATGTCGATGAGGCGCTTGTGGGTGCGCATCTCGAAGTGCTCGCGGGAGTCCTTGTACTTGTGCGGCGAGCGGATGACGCAGAAGACGTTCTTCTCCGTGGGCAGCGGCACCGGGCCGGCCACCTTGGCGCCCGTCCGGGTCACGGTGTCAACGATCTTCCGCGCCGAGGTGTCGATCACCTCGTGGTCATAGGCCTTGAGCCTGATGCGGATCTTCTGTCCCGCCATCACGCGTCCTTCACTTCGTAGTCCTCACGACGTGTCTCGGACCGCCTCGCTCGGTGAGGCGGACCGCCTGTCTCCCCCCGCGAACTCCGACCCCCGCGGTCGGGCGTGTCGCCTCTCCTGATCGCACAGGGACGCGCGCCGACGGTCTGGGCCGGTGTGTCGTTCTGGGGTTGTGCCCGACCCAGGTGGCCGGGCGGAACGGGATCTCCAGGTGCGGCACGAACACGTGACCACGACGCCCCCGCGTGAGCTGGGAGCCAGGAGATCCTGTTCAGTAGTCAATGTCCGCGCCCCGGCAATCCCGCCGGAGCAACCGGACTATCTTGGCAGAGTTCCGGCCCAGCGCCAAATCGAGGGCAAGGAGGTCACCGGCGCCGATAGGCGAGGTCGCGGATCTCCCGGCCCGCGGCCAGGCCCTTGCGCTCGAAGCGTGTCAGCGGCCGGTCGGGCCACCGCTCGACCGCGCCGCCGCCCAGGAGCGGCTCGGCGTCGAGGACGGCCCGCATCTGGACGGCGTAGTCGGCCCAGTCCGTGGCGAGCCGCCAGACGGCACCGGGGCGCAGCCGCGTCGCGAACAGGTGCGCGTTCGCCGGGTTCACCAGCCGCCGCTTGTGGTGGCGCTTCTTGGGCCAGGGGTCGGGGAAGAACGTCCACAGCTCCGCCAGGCCGTCAGGCTCGACGAGGTGCTCGAGGGCCCACACGGCGTCGACCGAGAGGAACCGCACGTTGCCGGCGCCGGCCTGCGCAACCAGGCCCAGTGCCGTCGCCACGCCGGGGCGCCACACCTCCAGCGCGAGCACGTTGTGGTCTGGGCGGGCAGCTGCGAGCGCCGCGGTCGCCTCACCGACGCCGGACCCGATCTCGACGACCAGCGGCGCCTCGCGGCCGAACCACTCCGACAGGGAGAACCCGGGCGAGTCCACGGCGGCCTCCGGGACCACCCAGGCCTCGTGGTGGGCGTCCCACGCCGCCTGCTGGGTCGGCGTGAAGCGAGAGCCGCGGCGCGAGTAGCTGAGCACCTCACGTACCCGGCGTCCCTCGGGCGTGAATCGGTGGTGCGGTCGGGCAGCGGGCAGCGGTTGGCGATCCATGACCGGGCGAGTGTAGGTGCCCCCCGGGCTGGCCCAGAACGCAGCTCGGCCCCGGACCGGTGCGGTCCGGGGCCGAGCTGATGGATCAGTCAGGGACTGGTCAGATCACTTCGTGATCTTGGTGACGCGGCCGGCACCCACGGTGCGGCCACCCTCGCGGATCGCGAAGCGGAGACCCTCCTCCATGGCGATCGGCTGGATGAGCTCGACCGTCATGTCGGTGTTGTCACCGGGCATCACCATCTCGCGGCCCTCAGGCAGGGTCACCACGCCCGTCACGTCCGTCGTGCGGAAGTAGAACTGCGGGCGGTAGTTGTTGAAGAACGGCGTGTGGCGGCCGCCCTCCTCCTTGCTGAGGATGTAGACCGAGGCCTCGAAGTTGGTGTGCGGGGTGGTCGTGCCCGGCTTGATCACGACCATGCCGCGCTCGACGTCCTCGCGCTTGGTGCCGCGGAGCAGCAGACCGACGTTCTCGCCGGCCTGGCCCTCGTCGAGCAGCTTGCGGAACATCTCGACACCGGTGACGGTGCTCTTCTGCGAGCCCTCGCGGATGCCGACGATCTCGACCTCCTCGTTCACCTTGACCACACCGCGCTCGATGCGGCCGGTGACCACGGTGCCGCGGCCGGTGATCGTGAAGACATCCTCGACCGGCATCAGGAACGGCTTGTCGGTGTCGCGGGTCGGGGTCGGGATCCACTCGTCGACGGCGTTCATCAGCTCGAGGATCGACTCGGCCCACTTCTCGTCGCCGTTCAGCGCCGGGAAGGCAGCGACCTTGACGACCGGGATGTCGTCGCCCGGGAACTCGTACTCGTTGAGGAGCTCACGCACCTCCATCTCGACGAGCTCGATGAGCTCCTCGTCGTCCACCATGTCGCACTTGTTCAGCGCCACGACGATGGCGGGCACGCCCACCTGGCGGGCCAGCAGCACGTGCTCACGGGTCTGCGGCATCGGGCCGTCGGTGGCGGCGACCACGAGGATCGCGCCGTCCATCTGCGCGGCACCGGTGATCATGTTCTTGATGTAGTCCGCGTGGCCCGGGCAGTCGACGTGGGCGTAGTGACGAGCCTCAGTCTGGTACTCGACGTGCGCGATCGAGATGGTGATGCCGCGCTGCCGCTCCTCGGGAGCCTTGTCGATCTCGTCGAACGGGGTGAACGGGTTCAGGTCCGGGTACTTGTCGTGCAGGACCTTCGTGATCGCCGCGGTCAGCGTGGTCTTGCCGTGGTCGATGTGACCGATCGTACCGATGTTGACGTGCGGCTTGGTCCGCTCGAACTTCGCCTTAGCCACTGGGGCTCCTCCTGTTGGTTGTTACTTGACTCGTGTTGGTTTGTTTGCTGCCGAGGCCGCCGCGAACCCTACTCGCCGCGGACCTTCTTGATGATCTCGTCGGCGACGTTCTGGGGAACCTCGGCGTACGAGTCGAACTCCATCGAGTACGACGCCTGACCTGAGGTCTTCGACCGCAAGTCACCAACGTACCCGAACATCTCTGAGAGCGGCACGAGGGCGGAGACGACCATGTCCCCATGGCGCTCCTCCTGTGCCTGGATCTGGCCCCGGCGGGAGTTGATGTCGCCGATGACGGTGCCGAGGAAGCTCTCCGGCGTGACCACTTCGACGGCGAACATCGGCTCGAGCAGCACTGGCTTGGCCATCCGCGCGGCCTCCTTGAAGGCCTGGTTGCCGGCGATCTTGAAGGCCAGCTCGGAGGAGTCGACGTCGTGGTAGGCGCCGTCCTCCAACGCCACCTTCACGTCGACCATCGGGTAGCCGGCGAGGACGCCGAACTCCATGGCCTCCTGGGCGCCCTGGTCGACCGAGGGGATGTACTCCTTGGGCACCCGACCGCCGGTGACGTTGTTGACGAACTCGTAGCCCGCACCAGTGCCGGTCTCGGGGTCGATGCTCGGCTCGATGGTCATGATGACCTTGGCGAACTGGCCCGAGCCACCGGTCTGCTTCTTGTGGGTGTAGGAGTGGTTCTCGACCTTCCGGCGAATGGTCTCCCGGTAGGCCACCTGCGGCTTGCCGACGGTCGCCTCGACCCGGAACTCGCGCTTCATCCGGTCCACGAGGATGTCGAGGTGCAGCTCGCCCATGCCGGCGATGATGGTCTGGCCGGTCTCCTCGTCCGTCTTGACTGTGAACGTCGGGTCCTCGTCGGAGAGTCGCTGGATCGCGGTGCCGAGCTTCTCCTGATCACCCTTGGTCTTGGGCTCGATGGCGACCTCGATCACCGGCGCCGGGAACGTCATCGACTCGAGCACCACCGGCTGCTGCGGGTCGCAGAGGGTGTGCCCGGTCTTGGTGTCCTTCAGTCCCATCACGGCGACGATCTGGCCGGCACCGACCGAGGCGATCTCCTCACGCTTGTTGGCGTGCATCTGGTAGACCTTGCCGATCCGCTCCTTGCGGCCGTTGACCGAGTTGAGCACGCTCGAACCGGCCTCGAGCTTGCCGGAGTAGACCCGGACGTAGGTGAGCTTGCCCAGATGCGGGTCGGCGGCGATCTTGTAGGCCAGCCCCGCGAACGGCTCGTCGTCGGAGGGGTGCCGCTCCACCTTCTCCTCCTCGTCGCCCGGCACGTGGCCGATGATGGCCTCGACGTCGACGGGAGCGGGCAGGTACTTCACGACCGCGTCCAGCAGGGGCTGCACGCCCTTGTTCTTGAAGGCGGTACCGAGCAGAACGGGGTTGACCTTGTCGGCCAGGGTCGCCCGGCGGATGCCGGCCTCGATCTCCGCGGCGGACAGCTCCTCACCCTCGAGATACTTCTCCATCACCTCGTCGTCGGCCTCGGCCAGGGTCTCGAGGAGCTTCTCGCGGTACTCGGCCGCCTGCTCGGCGAGCTCACCCGGGATCTCCTCGATCTCGTAGTCCTCGCCCACCTTGGTCTCACCGCGCCAGGTGAGCGCGCGCATGTTGACCAGGTCCACCACGCCGAGGAAGTCAGCCTCGGCGCCGATCGGGAGCTGCAGCACGAGCGGGGTGGAGTTCAGCCGGTCCACCATCATCTGCACGCAGTTGAAGAAGTCCGCACCCGTGCGGTCCATCTTGTTGACGAAGCACATCCGTGGCACGGAGTACTTGTTGGCCTGGCGCCACACCGTCATGGTCTGCGGCTCGACACCGGCGACACCGTCGTACACCGCGACCGCGCCGTCGAGGACGCGAAGGGAGCGCTCCACCTCGACGGTGAAGTCGACGTGCCCCGGGGTGTCGATGATGTTGATCTGGTGGTCCTTCCACCAGCAGGTCGTCGCGGCGGAGGTGATCGTGATGCCGCGCTCCTGCTCCTGCTCCATCCAGTCCATCGTCGCCGAGCCCTCGTGGGTGTCGCCGATCTTGTAGTTGATGCCGGTGTAGAACAGGATCCGCTCGGTGGTGGTGGTCTTACCGGCATCGATGTGCGCCATGATGCCGATGTTGCGGACCTTGGTGAGGTCGGTCGTGATGTCGACAGCCACTGAAAACTCAGTTCCTTCGAGAGTGTTGGAGGTGCTGGAGGGCAGGGGCCGGCCGGTCCGGCGCGGCCCCGCCCGGCGTCACCAGCGGTAGTGGGCGAAGGCCTTGTTGGACTCGGCCATCTTGTGGGTGTCCTCGCGCTTCTTCACAGCGGCGCCGAGGCCGTTGCTGGCGTCGAGGATCTCGTTCATCAGGCGCTCGGCCATGGTCTTCTCGCGACGCTCCGCCGCGTAGCCGACCAGCCAGCGCAGCGCCAGGGTGGTGCCCCGGGTGCCCTTGACCTCGATCGGCACCTGGTAGGTGGCGCCACCGACGCGGCGGCTCTTCACCTCGATGGCCGGCTTGACGTTGTCGAGCGCACGCTTGAGCGTGACGACGGGGTCGGTGCCGGTCTTCTCGCGGGCACCTTCCAGCGCGGTGTAGACGATGCGCTGGGCGACCTGCTTCTTGCCGTCCATCAGCACCTTGGAGACGAGCTGCGAGACGAGCTGCGAACCGTAGACGGGATCGCTGACGATGGGGCGCTTCGGCGCCGGGCCCTTGCGCGGCATCAGCTCTTCTCCTTCTTCGCGCCGTAGCGGCTGCGCGCCTGCTTGCGGTTCTTCACGCCCTGGGTGTCGAGCGAGCCGCGGATGATCTTGTAGCGGACACCGGGGAGGTCCTTCACCCGGCCGCCGCGGACCAGCACGATCGAGTGCTCCTGGAGGTTGTGGCCCACGCCCGGGATGTAAGCGGTGACCTCGACGCCGCTCGACAGGCGCACGCGGGCGACCTTGCGGAGGGCGGAGTTCGGCTTCTTCGGTGTGGTGGTGTAGACGCGCGTGCAGACGCCGCGACGCTGGGGCGAACCCTTCAGGGCAGGTGTCTTGTTCTTCGACACCTTGTCCTGGCGGCCCTTGCGGACCAGCTGCTGAATGGTGGGCACCGGGTGGTTCCCTTTCTTTTCTTCCCTCAGTACCCGGCACTCTGCCGGGCACGATCGTGTTGCTTCTCGAGTGGTGCTTCGGAATGCAGTCTGTTGTCCTGCGGAACAGGGCCAGCACCCCGTGATCGGGAACAGGGCGCGCAGACGGGCCTGGACGACCCAGACACAAGGAAAAAGATTACCGGCTGCCAGGTGACCGGTCAAAACGGCGTCTGAGGCCGGCGGCGTGACCGGATCGTGACGTCCGATGGCCCCTTCGGGCCATTGGCCGGCCGGCCGCCGCCACGGATCATGTCGGGGTGGTCCACCGGGGGGTGGCGAGCCCACGCCGGCTCGTCGTGTCGTGCGCGTTCGCGTTGGGGCTGCTGGCTGTCCTGGTGCTGGGCGCGACGAGCCAGCTCGGCCGCGCGGAGGGCTCGCAGGTGTCGCGCTGCGAGCGGTTCGCCGCGGCGTCGGCTCTGCGCGCCGCGTCCCCCACGGGCTCGGGTCCGGCCGTGCTGGTGGTCGGCGACTCGTGGTCGGTGGGGCTCGGCCTGCTCCACCCGTCGGGTTCCTGGCCCGCCCGGCTCCCCGGCCGTGTCCTCGTCGAGGGGTTCTCGGGGTCGGGGTTCAGCGCCACCGCGAGTCCGTGCGGCCGGCAGGTGGCCTTTGACCGGCGTGCGGCTGCGGTTCTGCCGCAGACCTCGGGGCTCGTCGTCGTCCAGGGCGGGCTCAACGACGTCGACCGGACCGACGCCGCCATCCGCGCCGGCTTCGACCGGCTGTTCCGGGTGCTCCGGCACGCGGTTGCCGAGGGCCGCGTCGTGGTCGTCGGCCCGGCGTCCGCACCGTCACGGGCGGCCGGAGTACCCCGCGTGGACGACCTCCTTCGCGCCCTGGCGCAGCGTCGCGGCATCCCCTACGTCGGCACCAGCGACCTCGCGCTGCCCTACCTGCCGGACGGCCTGCACCTGACCCCTGCCGGTCATCGCCAGTACGGAGACGCGGTGGCCGCACGGATCAGGGAGCTGGCGGCCAGATAGTCCGACGCGAAATACCGGTCCTGCGCGGGCCGAGGTGCGGCATTTCGCGGCGGATTATCCTATTCGGGCGCCGGCGGCGAGGAGCTCGGCCAGGTGCAGGGCCCGCACGCCGGCGAGGTCGTCGAGCTGGATCCGGCAGGACATCCCGTCGGCGAGCACGACGGTGTCCTCACCGCGCGACCTCACAGCGGGCAGCAGGGTGTGCTCGGCGATCGCGACGCTCGTCTCGTAGTGGCCCTTCTCGACGCCGAAGTTGCCCGCGAGGCCGCAGCACCCGCCCAGCACCGTGACGGCCGCGCCCGCCCGCTCGAGGAGTGCGCGGTCGGCGCTGAAGCCCACCACCGCCGCCTGGTGGCAGTGCGGTTGCGCGATCACCTCCACGCCGGTGAGGTCCGGCGGCGACCAGCCGCGAGCGGTGAGGAACTCCGCGAGGCTCTGCACCCCGGCGGCGACCTCGGCGGCGCGCGGGTCGTCGAGCAGCTCGACGGCGTCACTGCGCAGGCTGGCCAGGCAGCTCGGCTCCAGTCCGACGACCGGCACGCCGCTGGACACGTAGCCGTGCAGCCGGGGGACGCTCTGCCGCAGGATCCGGCGCGCCTCGTCGAGCTGGCCGGTGGTGATCCAGGTCAGCGCACAGCACGCCGGCTCGGGGATGACCCGGGCGGTGATGCCGGCCGCCTCGAGCAGGTCGAGGGCCGCGCGTCCGGTGTGGGCGGAGAAGTGGTTGGTGAAGGAGTCGGCCCAGATCCAGACGTCCGGCGTCCCGGTCTCCTCGCCGCGGCCGGACCGCAGCGGCTCCTCGGAGAACCTGGGGAGCGACCGGCGCTGGTCGACGCCGGCTGCGGACTTCGCGATCCTGGCCAGCGCCTTGCTGCGCAGCATCCGGTTCGCCACCTTCGGCGGCGTGATCGCGGCCCAGCGCGGCAGCCGGCCCAGCGTGTAGTGCGAGCGCGGGCGCGCCCTTCCGTCGTACCTCGCCTGCAGCCAGTGGGACTTGTAGGTCGCCATGTCCACGCCCGTCGGGCAGTCACGGGCGCACCCCTTGCACGACAGGCACAGGTCGAGCGCCTGCTCGACCGCCTCGTCGTCGACCGACAGCCGGCCGGTGACCACGTCCTGCAGCACCCGGGACCGGCCGCGAGTCGAGTCCTTCTCGTTGCGGGTGGCGACGTACGACGGGCACATGATGCCACCGGAGGGGGTGTTGTCGGCGATGCACCTGCCGACGCCGGTGCAGCGGTGCACCTCGCCGAAGAGGTCGGCGAGCGGGCCGCTGGCCGGCGCGGCCAGGCGGATCGACTGGTCGAGCGGCTCCGGATCGACCAGCACCCCCGGGTTGAGCACGTTGTCGGGGTCGAGCAGGTGCTTCACCTGGCCCATCAGCCGGATCGCCTCGGCGGAGTACATCCGGGTGAGCAGCTCCGAGCGGGCCCGGCCGTCCCCGTGCTCGCCGCTCATCGAGCCGCCGTAACCCGCCACCAGGTCGGCGGCCGCCTCGACGAACTGGCGGTAGCGCCGGCGACCCGACGTGTCTTCGAGCTCGAAGTCGATCCGCACGTGCACGCAGCCGTCGCCGAAGTGGCCGTAGGGCACGCCGTCGAGCCCGCTGTCGGCCAGCAACGCCTCGAACTCGCGCAGGTAGGCACCGAGCGCCTCGGGCGGCACAGCGGCGTCCTCCCAGCCGGCGTGGGCCGGCCGGGACAGGGTGCGGGCGGCGAGCCCGGCCCCGTCCTCGCGGATCCGCCACAGCGCGAGCTGCTCGGGGACCCGGGTGACGACCCGGTGCGGGACGCCGGCCGTGCGGGCGACCGCCTCCGCGGCAGCCGCGGCCGCTGCCTCGGTGTCCCCGGTCACCTCGGCGAAGAGCCAGCCCTGCCCGAGCGGGAGCTCGGGCGCCCCGGTGACGAGGCGGGTGATCCGCTGGTCGAGCCCCTCGCACGCCGTCAAAGGATGGGCGAGCAGCGCCGGCACCGCATCGGCCGCATCGGCCATCGAGGCGTAGCCGAGCACCGCCAGCGCACGGAAGGGTGCGTCCTCGACGAGCCGCACCTCGGCCTCCAGCAGCAGGGCCAGGGTGCCCTCCGTGCCGGCGAGGAACCGGTCGAAGCGGGCGCCGTTCTCCGGGAGCAGGTGCTCCATCGCGTAGCCCGACGCCTGCCGGCTGAAGCGGCCGAACTCCGTGCGGACGAGACCGAGGTTGTCACGGACCAGCGCCGCCAGGGCGTCCGGCAGACCGCGGCCGTCGGGGCCGACCCGGACGACGGATCCGTCCGCCAGCACCACCTGGAGTCCCTCGACGTTGTCGGCGGTGCGGCCGTAGGCCAGCGCTCTCGAGCCGCAGGCGTTGTTGCCGATCATCCCCCCGATCGTGCAGCGCGTGTGCGTCGACGGGTCCGGGCCGAAGCGCAGGCCGACAGCCGTGGCCTGCCGCTGCAGGGTTGCGTGCACCGTGCCCGGCTGCACCCGCGCGGTGCCTGCCTCGCGGTCGATCGCCACCACCTGGTTGAGGTGCTTGCTGGTGTCGACCACGATCCCGGGGCCGACAGCATTGCCGGCGATGGAGGTGCCGGCGCCGCGCATCGTGATCGGCACGCCGGCCTCGCGACCGACCGCCAGCGCGGCGAGCACCTCGTCCGCGTCCCGTGGGCGTACGACGACCCGGGGCGGGATCCGGTAGAGCGAGGCGTCCGAGGCGTAGAGCGACCGCGCCAGCGGCGATGCGTCGACGTCCCCGATGCCGGCGCCCTGCAGCGCGGCGGTCAGCTCGGTATCGGGCACGGGGGCAATCCTCCCATCCCGCGTCACCAGAGCTCGAGGGACTCCCGCAGGATCAGGGCGGCGTCGTCCTCGGTCACCGGGCGCGGCGCGGTCGCGAGCAGGCGCTGCTGCTTCATGGTGCCCTCGACCAGGTCGTCGACGTCACCGGCCCCGTAGCCGACGGAGGCCAGCCCGTTGGGGATCCCGATGTCGCGCATCAGGTCGGCGAGCACCCGAGGGAGCGCGTCCGGACCGTCGTACGCGTGCCCGGGCGCGAGCAGCCCCGCAGCGGTGAGGTGCCGCTCGGGGGCGGCCTCGAAGGTCCACCGGAAGGCCTCGGGCGCAGTGAGCGAGACCGCCATGCCGTGCGGCACGATCGGCTCGTCGTCGGGGTAGCCGGCGGGGTGGAAGTCCCGGACCCGGCCTGCGATCGGGTAGGCGTTGGCGTGCGGGATGTGCACCCCCGCGTTGCCGAAGCCGAGGCCGGCGAAGGTGGCCGCCATCGCCATCTCCTCACGGGCACCGGCGTCGTCCCCGTGGTGCACCGCCCGGCGGAAGGCGGCGGACAGCAGGCTCATCGCCTTCTCCGACCACATGTCGGAGATCGGGTTGGACCCGCAGTAGGGCACCCGCTGCTCCGGCGCCTTCCGGTCGTAGCTGTCGAAGGGACGTGCGGTGTAGCTCTCCAGCGCGTGGCAGAGGATGTCCATGCCGGCCGCCGCGGTGACGCCCGCCGGCTGGGTGAGCGTCAGGACGGGGTCCACCACCGCGAGCGTCGGCCGGAGCCGGGCGTGCGAGATGCCGGTCTTCACCTTCAGGGAGAGCACGTCGAGCACGCAGATCGTGGTGGACTCCGCCCCGGTGCCGGTCGTGGTCGGCACCGCGACCAGCGGCTTCAGCGGGTTGACCGGGACGCGGGCCCGGCCGACCGGCGCGTTGATGTAGTCCATCAGCTCGCCGTCGTTGGTGGTGAGCAGGTTGACCGCCTTGGCCGTGTCGATGGACGAGCCACCCCCGACGGCCACGAAGGCGTCCCACGGCCCGCTCTCCCGGGCATGGGCGATCGCGGCCTCGAGCGAGGCATCGGTCGGCTCGACGTGCACGCCGTCGAACACCGCCCCCTCGATCCCGAACCGGCCGAGCTGGTCGGCCACCCGCTGGGGGTGCCCGGTGGCCGCCACACCGGGGTCGGTGACCACGAGGACCCGGCGCACGCCGTACTGGCTGAGGTCGAAGCCGATCTCGTCGGAGGCGCCGGTGCCGAACTTCAGCCCCGGGGCGCCGTAGGTGAAGACCGTCTCGGTGCCGGACCGTCCAGGCGTGCTCATGCCGGCAACGCTAGTGCGTAGCGCACGATGTCGGTCACCGGAACGAGCCCCGCCTCGATGTCCGCGATCGGGAGCCAGGCGACCGCGTCGGTGGTGCCGTCGACCTCGACCACCCGGGGCTCGGCGTCGTCGGCGACCTCGGCGGCGTAGACGAGGTTGACCGCGTGGAAGTCCTCGAACCGGCCGTCCGGGGCGTTGCCGGTGATGTGCTTGTCGTTGACGCCGAGCAGTGCCCCGACGGTGGCGCGCAGCCCGGTCTCCTCCTCGACCTCGCGCACCAGCGCCCGCTCCGGCGACTCGCCGTGATCCACTCCCCCGCCCGGCAGCGTCCAGCTGCCGGTCTCCACGGCGTACGACGACAGCCGCGCCAGCAGCACCCTGTCGCCACGGCGGACCAGTGCCTTCGCCGCCAGCCGCTGCCGTCGCAGCGGGAGGTGCGCCGCGAGCGCGGCCTTCACCATCGGGACCACGGGAACGCTACCGGCGAGCACCTCCTCGACGGCGTGCCAGCGCGCGTCCACGGTGGAGCCGTCGACCTCGACCACGTGGGGCTCCGGCGCCTCGGGCGGCACCCAGCCCTCGAACACCATCCGGATCGCGTGCCGCTCCTCGCCGGACCAGCCGTTGGTGATGTGGGCGGAGTCGATCCAGGCGTGGTCGCCGACCTGGGCGTGCAGCCCGGTCTCCTCGTAGACCTCGCGCACCACGGCGTCGCGAGGGTGCTCCCCGAAGTCGAGGCCGCCACCCGGCAGGGTCCAGCGCTCGGTCTCCGCGAGGTACGGCGCCAGCCGGGAGAGCAGCACCCGACCCTCCTGCAGGATCACCGCGTAGGCGGCCACCCGCTGTCGCCGCAACGGGCGCTCGGGGAGCTCTGCCATGACCGCGACTCTATGACGCTCCCCACGTCGGGTCGCTGACGAGGTCCGGAGTGGGTACGGCGTCCCCGTGGGAGGTGCGATGACCGAGACGGTGCCCCGGACGGTGACGGGTCCGGAGAGGCGGGAGACCGCGCTGCAGACGGGACGGCCCCGACGCGACCCGTGGTTCGACAACATCAAGATGACGCTGGTGACCCTGGTCGTGGTCGGCCACTCGTGGACGTTGCTGCCGGACTCGGTCGCGAAGAGCTGGCTCTACGACTTCCTGTACGCCTGGCACGTGCCGGCGTTCGTGGTCATCACCGGCTACCTGTCCCGGTCGTTCCGCTGGACCCCCGACAAGCTGTGGTCGCTGGTGAAGACGGTGGCCGTGCCGTACGTCGTCTTCGAGGCGGCGCTCGCCTGGTTCCGCTACCAGTTCGGCGGGGTGCGGCTCGACGACCTCTTCACCGACCCGCACTGGCCGATGTGGTACCTCTCGGCACTGTTCTTCTGGCGACTGCTGACGCCGATCTTCCTGCGGCTGCCGGCGAAGGTCACCATCGCGACGCTGATCAGCCTGGCCGCCGGGCTATGGGCCGGCGACACCTTCGACATGGCGCGGATCTTCGGGCTGCTGCCCTTCTTCGTCCTGGGCCTCAAGATGCACGAGGGTCACTGGAACCTCCTGCGCGCGAAGGCGGCGCGCTACTACGCGGTCGCCGGCCTGGTGGCGATCTTCGTGCTCTCCCGGTTCACCAACGACTGGATCGAGACCGAGTGGCTGTACTACCGGTCCCGCTACGACGTCCTGGTCCCCGACGACGTCCGCGCCGCCACGATCCGCCTGGTGCTGATCCTCGTCGGCCTCGTGGGCGCCTACGCCGTGTTCGCGCTGGTCCCCCGCACCGGCGGCTGGTTCACCCGGATGGGCGCCGCGACCCTCGTCGTCTACCTCTTCCACGGCTTCCCCATCCTCACCGCCCGGTTCGCCGGCTACCCCGACTGGACGGCCGGGCACCTGTGGATCGCGCTGCCGCTGACCACGCTGCTGGCGGTCGGCCTGGCGCTCCTCCTCGGGTGGGGACCGGTGAGCAGGCGGCTCAAGCTGGCGGTGGACCCGATCGGGGCGTGGGAGCGTCGACAGCTGGAGCGGGTCCCCAGGTCGGCCTGACGGCGCTCCGCGGTACGACGTCGTACGCCGCGGCCTGCTCGCGGGTCAGCGCATGGCCGCCCAGGTGGGCGGGGTACCAGCTCGCCACCTCTCCGGGACGCGGCACGTGCTCGGGCATCCGCTGCAGGCCCTCGAGGAGGCCGGTGAGGGTGTGTCCCAGCCGCGCCGTCCAGTCGGTGAGGTCGTCGTCGGGGCCGACCTGCTGGGCAGCGCCGAAGGCGAGGTCCACCCGGCGGCCACGGCTGCGCCAGTCGAACGGCGGCGCCGGGTCACCGACCGTGAACACGCGCTGCGAGCCCCAGATCGCCACCGGGACCACCGGCGCGCCGGTCTCCCCGGCCAGCGCGCCGACGCCCCGCATCAGCGACCGGACCGTGAACGACCAGCTGATCCCGGCCTCGGGGAAGACCCCGACCGCCTCCCCGGCGCGCAACGCCGCCCGGGCCCGCAGGTAGGCGTGCGCCGGGGCCTGACGGTCGACCGGGATGTGCCGCATGCCGTCCAGCAGCCGGCCGAGCCACCGGACGTCCCAGACATCGTGCCGGGTCAGGAACCGGACATGCCTCCTGCGGTCCAGCACTGCCCTCTGGATGAAGACGAAGTCGGGGTAGGAGACGTGGTTGGCGGCGAGGATCACCGGGCCCTCGGTCGGCACCTGCTCCGCACCGGTCCAGTGCACGTCGAGGCCCAGGCCCCACAAGGCGCCCCGGCCCACGCGGTTGACCAGGCGGTAGACGGTGTCCGGCACGGCTCGTTCCAACCCGGTCAGCTGAACGGCGGGCGGTGGTCCAGGCGCAGGGAGCGCCTGCCCGCCCACCGCCACACCCGCGCGGCACGGTCGCGGTCCTCGTCGGTGACGAGGTTGCCCATCCAGCGCAGCGCCAGCGTCATCAGCCAGTCCGACCGCATCCCGGCCGGGCCGAGCGCGGCGACCACCTTGGGCGCGGTCGCGATCCCGGCGAGCCGCCGCGCGATCGAGAACGCCTCCCCGTAGTGGTCGCGGAGGTACGCCGGCCAGGCGGTGGCGAGGTCCGGGTGCTCGCCCATCACGTCGACGACGATCCGGCCCGTCTCCAGGCCGTAGTCGATGCCCTCGCCGTTGAGCGGGTTGACGCAGGCGGCTGCGTCGCCGATCAGCGCCCAGTTGCGGCCGGCGACGTTCGACACCGCCCCGCCCATCGGCAGCAGCGCGGAGGTCGGCATCCGCAGCTCGCCGGAGAGCGCGAAGTCCTCACGCCGCTGGTCGGCGTAGTGCTGCATCAGCTGCCGGACCGCGAAGTCCGCAGGTCGCCTCGAGGTGGCCAGCGTGCCGACGCCGAGGTTCACCTGGCCGTCGCCGAGCGGGAAGATCCAGCCGTAGCCGGAGAGCACCTGTCCGCGATCGCGTCCCGAGCCTGACGACGGGCCGCGCAGCTCGAGGTGGCTGGAGATCCACGGGTCGTCGTGCCTGGCGGAGTCGACGTAGGAGCGTCCGGCCACGCCGTAGACGGTGTCGCGGTGCCACTCCCGGCCCAGCAGCTTGCCCAGTGGCGAGCGAACCCCGTCGGCCACGACGAGCCGGTCACAGGCGACCTCGAAGGCGCCGTCGGACCCCGCGAACACCACGGCCACCACCCGGTCGCCGTCCAACCGCACGTCGACCGCGCGGGCGCCGTCGATGCCGGCCGCCCCCGCCTTGATCGCCGTCGAGCGGAGGTGGTCGTCGAGCTCCGTGCGCGCCACCGCCGAGCCGTACGCCGGCAGGTGTCCACCGGGCCAGGGCAGCAGCAGCGTCTGCCCGAAGCCGTGCGCCCGCAGGCCGTGGTTGACGGTGTGGGCGCGCACCCAGTCGTCGAGGTCGAGCCGCTGGAGCTCCGCGATCGCACGTGGGGTCAGCCCGTCGCCGCAGGTCTTGTCCCGCGGGAACACCGCCGCGTCGACCAGCGTGACGTCGAGCCCGGCCCGCGCCGCCCAAGCTGCTGCGGACGACCCAGCCGGGCCGGCGCCGACGACGAGCACGTCGGTACGGCGGTCGGTCGGCACGGCGCTCACAGGGACATCCTCTCGCACGGGTGGAACGGGCGAAGCCCCCGAGCACCACGGGTGCTCGGGGGCCTCGTCACGGCTCAGCTCTGGTAGGACCCGAAGTCGAACTCGTCCAGCGCCACGGCCTGGCTCCCGCCAGGACCGAAGTCGTAGCTGCCGTAGGAGTCGTAGCCGGTGACGGAGTACGCCGCCGCGCGGGCCTCCTCGGTCGGCTCCACCCGGATGTTGCGGTAGCGCTCGAGGCCGGTGCCCGCCGGGATCAGCTTTCCGATGATCACGTTCTCCTTGAGACCGCGCAGCGAGTCGGACTTGCCGTTGATCGCTGCGTCCGTGAGCACCCGGGTGGTCTCCTGGAACGAGGCGGCGGAGAGCCACGACTCGGTTGCCAGCGAGGCCTTGGTGATGCCCATCAGCACCGGACGACCCGAGGCCGGCTTGCCACCCTCGGAGACCACCCGACGGTTCTCCTCCTCGAAGCGGGTCCGGTCGACCAGGTCGGACGGCAGCAGCCTGGTGTCTCCGGACTCGATCACCGTGACCCGGCGCAGCATCTGCCGCACGATGATCTCGATGTGCTTGTCGTGGATCGACACACCCTGGCTGCGGTAGACCTGCTGGACCTCGGAGACGAGGTGCTCCTGGGCCTTGCGCACGCCGAGGATGCGCAACACGTCGCCCGGGTCGGGCGTGCCCTGGGTGAGCATCTGACCCGGCTCCACGTGGTCACCGTCGTCGACCAGCAGGCGCGAACGCTTGCTGACCGGGTACTCCTGCGCGTCCGAGCCGTCGTCCGGGGTGACGATGATCTTCCGCGCCTTGTCGGTGTCCTCGATCTCCACCCGGCCGGCGGCCTCGGAGATCGGCGACTTGCCCTTCGGCTGGCGTGCCTCGAAGAGCTCGACCACGCGCGGGAGACCCTGGGTGATGTCGTCGGCCGACGCCACGCCACCGGTGTGGAAGGTACGCATCGTCAGCTGCGTGCCCGGCTCACCGATGGACTGCGCGGCGATGATGCCGACCGCCTCACCGATGTCGACCAGCTTGCCGGTGGCCAACGAGCGGCCGTAGCACTTCGCACAGGTGCCGGTGCGGGCGTCGCAGGTCAGCACCGAGCGGACCTTGACCTCCTCGATGCCGGCCTCGACCAGCTGCTCGATCTGCACGTCACCGAGGTCCTCCCCGGCCGCGACCAACACCTCACCCGTCTCCGGGTGGGCGATGTCGACCGCCGAGGTGCGCGCGTACGTCGACGTCTCGACGTTCGGGTCCTTGACGACGACCGAGCCGGCGCCGCTGCCCTGCCGGACACCGATCACCTTCGGCATGCCGCGCTCGGTGCCGCAGTCGTCCTCGCGGATGATCACGTCCTGGCTCACGTCGACCAGACGGCGGGTCAGGTAGCCCGAGTCGGCGGTCCGCAGCGCGGTGTCGGCCAGGCCCTTGCGGGCACCGTGCGTGGCGATGAAGTACTCCAGCACCGACAGGCCCTCACGGAAGTTGGACTTGATCGGCCGCGGGATGATGTCGCCCTTCGGGTTGGCCACCAGGCCACGCATCGCCGCGATCTGCCGGACCTGCATCCAGTTACCGCGAGCGCCGGAGTTCACCATCATGAAGATCGGGTTGGAGGTCGCCTCCTTGCGGAACTTCTCCTCCATCGCCTTGGCGACCTCGTTGGACGCCTGCGTCCAGATCTCGATGAGCTCCTGGCGGCGCTCGTCGTCTGTGATCAGACCGCGCTCGAACTGCTTCTGGACCTTCGACGCCTGCTCGTCGTACCGCCCCAGGATCTCCGGCTTCTCCCCGGGGGAGACCACGTCCTCGATGGACACGGTGATGCCCGAGCGGGTGGCCCACGCGAAGCCGGTGTCCTTGAGGGCGTCCAGGGCGTTGGCGACCTCCACCTTGGTGTAGCGCTCGGCGAGGTTGTTCACGATCTTGCCCAGCTCGCCCTTGCCGACCTGGTAGTCGACGTAGGGGTAGTTGGCCGGCAGTGCCTCGTTGAACAGCGCACGGCCCAGCGTCGTCTCCAGGGTGATCGGTTCGCCCTCGGCCCAGCCCTCGGGCACCTCGGCGCCCTCCGGCGGCAGGATGCCCTCGAGGCGGATCCGGACCTGCGACTGCAGGGTGATCTCGCCACGGTCGAAGGCCATCACCGCCTCACCGATCGAGGAGAAGGCGCGGCCGCCACCGGGCTGGTCGTCCTTGTCCTGGGTGAGGAAGTAGATGCCGATGATCATGTCCTGCGTCGGCATGGTCACGGGGCGGCCGTCGGACGGCTTGAGGATGTTGTTCGTCGACAGCATCAGGATCCGCGCCTCGGCCTGGGCCTCGGCGGACAGCGGCAGGTGCACGGCCATCTGGTCACCGTCGAAGTCGGCGTTGAACGCCGAGCAGACCAGCGGGTGGATCTGGATGGCCTTGCCCTCGATCAGCTGCGGCTCGAAGGCCTGGATGCCGAGGCGGTGCAGGGTCGGCGCCCGGTTGAGCAGCACGGGGTGCTCTGCGATGACCTCCTCCAGCACGTCCCAGACCTCGGGGCGCACCGCACGCTCGACCATCCGCTTCGCGGACTTGATGTTCTGCGCGTGCGAGAGGTCGACGAGCCGCTTCATCACGAACGGCTTGAACAGCTCGATCGCCATGTACTTGGGCAGGCCGCACTGGTGCAGCTTCAGCTGCGGGCCGACCACGATGACCGAGCGGCCCGAGTAGTCGACGCGCTTGCCGAGGAGGTTCTGGCGGAACCGGCCCTGCTTGCCCTTGAGCATGTCGGACAGCGACTTCAGCGGCCGGTTGCCCGGGCCGGTGACCGGACGACCACGACGGCCGTTGTCGAACAGCGAGTCGACGGCCTCCTGGAGCATCCGCTTCTCGTTGTTGACGATGATCTCCGGCGCACCGAGGTCCAGGAGCCGCTTGAGGCGGTTGTTCCGGTTGATCACCCGGCGGTAGAGGTCGTTGAGGTCGGACGTCGCGAACCGGCCACCGTCGAGCTGCACCATCGGGCGCAGGTCCGGCGGGATGACCGGGACGGCGTCGAGCACCATCCCCATCGGGCTGTTTCCGGTCTTGCGGAACGCGTCGACGACCTTGAGCCGCTTGAGCGCCCGCACCTTGCGCTGACCCTTGCCGTTGGCGATGACGTCGCGCAGCGACTCCACCTCGGCCGCGATGTCGAAGGTCTCCAGACGCTTCTGGATCGCCGTGGCGCCCATGTAGCCCTCGAAGTACTTGCCGAACCAGTTCTTCATCTCGCGGTAGAGCAGCTCGTCGCCCATCAGGTCCTGGACCTTGAGGCTCTTGAACGTGCTCCAGACCTCCTCGAGCCGGTCCAGCTCACGCTGGGCCCGGTCGCGGATCTGCTTCATCTCGCGCTCGGCGCCGTCCTTGACCTTGCGGCGGGCGTCGGCCTTGGCGCCCTCCGACTCGAGCTGGGCGAGGTCACCCTCGAGCTTCTGGGCGCGCTCCTCGATCTGGTTGTCGCGGCGGTTCTCGATGCTCTTGCGCTGCAGGCCGATCTTGCCCTCGAGGTCGGAGAGGTCGCGGTGGCGGGCCTCCTCGTCGACGGAGGTGATCATGTAGGCGGCGAAGTAGATGACCTTCTCCAGGTCCTTCGGCGCCAGGTCGAGCAGGTAGCCGAGCCGGCTGGGCACGCCCTTGAAGTACCAGATGTGCGTCACCGGGGCGGCCAGCTCGATGTGCCCCATCCGCTCGCGGCGGACCTTGGAGCGGGTCACCTCGACGCCGCAGCGCTCGCAGATGATGCCCTTGAAGCGCACGCGCTTGTACTTGCCGCAGTAGCACTCCCAGTCCCGGGTGGGACCGAAGATCTTCTCGCAGAAGAGGCCGTCGCGCTCGGGCTTGAGCGTGCGGTAGTTGATGGTCTCCGGCTTCTTGACCTCACCGTGGCTCCAGGTGCGGATGTCGTCCGCGGTGGCCAGGCCGATCTTCAGCTGGTCGAAGAAATTCACGTCGAGCACAGTGGCTACTTCCCTCGTGTTCTCTCGAAAAATGTGGTGTCTGGTGGCGACTGGGGAGTGCCGGGCGCGCACGCTCGAAGCGTGGCGCCCGGCGCGACCTCAGACTTCTTCGACGCTGCTGGGCTCGCGGCGCGACAGGTCGATGCCGAGCTCCTCGGCGGCACGGAAGACGTCCTCCTCCGCGTCGCGCAGCTCGATGTTCGAGCCGTCCTGCGAGAGCACCTCGACGTTGAGGCAGAGCGACTGCATCTCCTTGACGAGCACCTTGAACGACTCGGGGATCCCGGAGTCGGGGATGTTCTCGCCCTTCACGATCGCCTCGTAGACCTTGACGCGACCGGGCACGTCGTCGGACTTGATCGTGAGCAGCTCCTGGAGGGCGTAGGCCGCGCCGTACGCCTCCATCGCCCAGACCTCCATCTCACCGAAGCGCTGGCCACCGAACTGGGCCTTACCGCCGAGCGGCTGCTGGGTGATCATCGAGTAGGGGCCGGTGGAGCGTGCGTGGATCTTGTCGTCGACGAGGTGGTGCAGCTTGAGGATGTACATGTAGCCGACCGAGACCGGGTCGGGGAACGGCTCCCCGGAGCGGCCGTCGAACAGGTTGGCCTTGCCGTTCTCGCCCACCAGCCGCACACCGTCCCGGTTGGGCAGCGTGGAGCCGAGCAGGCCGACGATCTCGTCCTCACGGGCGCCGTCGAACACCGGCGTCGCGAGGTTGGTGTCGGGCTCCGACGCCTCGGCGTGAATCTTGATGAGGCGCTGCTTCCAGTCCTCGTCGTCGCCCTCGACCTGCCAGCCGGTCTTGCCGAGCCAGCCGAGGTGGATCTCGAGGATCTGGCCGATGTTCATCCGGCCCGGCACGCCGAGCGGGTTGAGCACGACGTCGACCGGGGTGCCGTCCTCGAGGAACGGCATGTCCTCGATCGGGAGGATCTTGGAGATGACGCCCTTGTTGCCGTGCCGGCCGGCGAGCTTGTCACCCACGGAGATCTTGCGCTTCTGTGCGACGTAGACCCGGACCAGCTGGTTGACGCCCGGCGGCAGCTCGTCGCCGTCCTCGCGGTTGAACTCGCGGACACCGATGACCGTGCCGGACTCACCGTGCGGGACCTTCATCGAGGTGTCGCGCACCTCGCGCGCCTTCTCACCGAAGATCGCGCGGAGCAGCCGCTCCTCGGGGGTCAGCTCGGTCTCGCCCTTCGGGGTCACCTTGCCGACGAGGATGTCGCCGGTGGTGACCTCGGCGCCGACCCGGATGATGCCGCGCTCGTCGAGGTCGGCGAGCAGCTCGTCGCCGACGTTCGGGATGTCGCGGGTGATCTCCTCGGGGCCCAGCTTGGTGTCGCGGGCGTCGACCTCGTGCTCCTCGATGTGGATCGAGGTGAGCACGTCCTCCTGGACCAGGCGCTGGGACAGGATGATCGCGTCCTCGTAGTTCGACCCGTTCCACGGCATGAAGGCAACGAGGAGGTTCGTGCCCAGCGCCATCTCGCCGTCGTCGGTGCACGGTCCGTCCGCGAGCGGCGACCCGACCTCGACCCGGTCTCCCTCGGAGACCAGCGGCCGCTGGTTGATGCAGGTGCCCTGGTTGGAGCGGGTGAACTTCTGCAGCCGGACCGACTTGTTGCCGCCCTCGTCGGTCATGATCACGATCTCGTCGGCCGAGACCTCCTTGACCACACCGGCCACCTCGGAGGTGACCACGTCGCCGGCGTCGACGGCGGCACGGAACTCCATGCCGGTGCCGACGATCGGGGCGTCGCTCTTGATGAGCGGCACCGCCTGGCGCTGCATGTTGGCGCCCATCAGCGCCCGGTTGGCGTCGTCGTGCTCGAGGAACGGGATCAGCGCCGTCGCGACCGACACCATCTGGCGCGGCGAGACGTCCATGTACTCGACCTCGTCGCGCGGGATGTCGACCGCGTCGCCTCCGCGCGTGCGGACCAGCACCCGCTCGTCGACCAGGTTGCCCTTGTCGTCGAGGGTGGCGTTGGCCTGCGCGATGACCTTCGAGTCCTCCTCGTCGGCGGTGAGGTGGTGGATCTCGTCGGTGACGCGGCCGTTCTTGACCACCCGGTAGGGGGTCTCGACGAAGCCGAACGGGTTGATCCGGCCGTAGGACGCCATCGAGCCGATCAGGCCGATGTTCGGGCCCTCGGGGGTCTCGATCGGGCACATCCGGCCGTAGTGCGACGGGTGCACGTCGCGGACGTCCATCTGCGCGCGGTCACGGGAGATGCCGCCCGGGCCGAGCGCCGACATCCGGCGCTTGTGCGTGAGGCCGGCGATCGGGTTGGTCTGGTCCATGAACTGCGAGAGCTGCGAGGTCCCGAAGAACTCCTTCAGGGCCGCGACCACGGGGCGGATGTTGATCAGTGACTGCGGCGTGATCGCCTCGACGTCCTGGGTCGTCATCCGCTCGCGGACCACCCGCTCCATCCGGGCCAGGCCGGTGCGGAGCTGGTTCTGGATCAGCTCGCCGACGGTGCGCATCCGGCGGTTGCCGAAGTGGTCGATGTCGTCGGGACGGACCTCGATCGGGTCGCCGTGCGCGTCGGTGACCACCGTGTCGGTGCCGGTGACCAGGACGTCGCGGCCGGCGTGCAGCTCGACGAGGTAGCGGATCGTGGCGACGACGTCGGCGATCGTGAGGGTCTGCTGGTCGTAGGCCTCGTGGACGCCGAGCTTCTTGTTGATCTTGTAGCGGCCGACCTTGGCCAGGTCGTAGCGCTTGGGGTTGAAGTAGTAGTTGGTCAGCAGCGTCTGCGCGGCCTCGCGCGTCGGCGGCTCGCCCGGGCGGAGCTTGCGGTAGATGTCGAGCAGGGCCTCGTCCGCGCTCTGCGTGTGGTCCTTCTCCTCGGTCAGCACGATCGACTCGTACTGCCGGAACTCGGCCATGGTGGCCTCGTAGTCGTAGTCCTCACCGGTCTGCTCGGCGATCGCCTGCAGCGCCTTCAGGAGCACCGTGACGTTCTGCTTGCGCTTGCGGTCGAGGCGGACACCGACCATGTCGCGCTTGTCGATCTCGAACTCCAGCCAGGCGCCCCGCGAGGGGATCACCTTGGCGGTGAAGATGTCCTTGTCGGAGGTCTTGTCGGCGGTCTTCTCGAAGTAGACGCCGGGCGAGCGGACCAGCTGGGAGACGACGACACGCTCGGTGCCGTTGATGATGAAGGTGCCCTTCTTCGTCATCATCGGGAAGTCACCCATGAAGACGGTCTGGCCCTTGATCTCACCGGTCTCGCCGTTGGTGAACTCGGCGGACACGTAGAGGGGACGGGAGTAGGTGAAGTCCTTCTCCTTGCACTCCTCCTCGGTGTACTTGGGGTCGAGGAAGACGGGGTTCTCGAACGAGAGCGACATCGTCTCGGAGAAGTCCTCGATCGGAGAAATCTCCTCGAAGATCTCGTGGAGGCCGGACTTCGTCGAGAGCTGCGCATCGGCGTTGGCCGCGTTGTTCTCCTCGACGTGCGCCTGCCACTTCGGGTCGCCGATCAGCCAGTCGAAGCTGTCGGTCTGGAGGGCAAGCAGCTGCGGAACCTCGAGAGGTTCGGCGATCTTGGCGAAGGAGATGCGGCGAGGAGCCTGGATTGCGGAGCGGTTGGTGACTTTCGAGCTGCGCGAGGCGGCCAAGAGGGGTCCTTCCGAGGCACACGTGGAACGCGCCGGCCCACCACAGACCAGCCACCGGACAGGCTGATGAGCATTTGAGGGCGGGACGCAAAGAGAAAGCGTACCCCAAGGGCAGCACTCGACACAACAGCCACGTCTCGGCCCCGTTGGGGCCACCCCGGCTGAGGTTGGAGCAAGCATGAACGCCCGACCCGGTCAGGTCAAGCACATCGGTGGATCTGTGGGCTACCTGTGGACGGCGCGTCAGTAGCTGGTCAGACCGTCGATGAGCCACTTCCCGCCGCGCTTGACCATGGTCACGGCGACCCGGTTCTGGAAGATCGTGGGACTGCCCTCGCCCTTGGTGGCCGCCTGGTTCACGAACGCCAGGACGCGCACCTTCGAGGTGGTGGATGCCTCGGGGTTCATCACGCCGGTCTGCAGCACGTCGGCCTTGACCACGGTCTTCGTCTTCTCCGCGTTGCCGGGCTTGTCGTCACCGGCGTCGGTGAGCAGCTTGTCGAAGGTGGCGGCGAACTCCTTGCCGAAGGAGGGCGTGAGGTACTGCAGCGCCCGTTCCTTGTCGGCCTCCATCCGCCGGTAGTCATAGCTGAGTACGGCGACCAGGGCGCGTGCCGCAGCGGACTGCGCGCTGTCGCCCGCTGCCACGCGGGCCGGGATCTCGCCCTCGGTCACACCGTCGACGAGGTCGATGCCGGCGTCCGACGACCGGTTCCAGAGGAGGCCGGCGGCCACGACCACCGCGACCAGGGCCAGCGCCGTGAGAGCGGCCAGGACCGGCAGCACCCAGCTGCGCCCTGTCATCGGTTCGGCGTCAGGGTCATCGGGTCCGTCGGCCGGTTCGATGGCCGGCGCCCCGGGCGTGTCGGCGTCGGTGCCCGGCGCCGCTGGCGCGGGCGGCTCCTGCACCGTGACGGGCTCGGCGGCAAGCCCGGCGTCGTACTCCGCCCGGCGGACCGGGTCCAGCAGCACGTCGGCCGCCTCGTTGAACAACCGGAACTGGCCGCTGCCGGAGCCCGGCTCGAACTTGTCGGTGGCGGTGCGCCAGGCGGCCTTCACCTGCTCCGGGGACGCGTCGCGTGGGACGCCGAGGATGTCGTACCAGGTGGGGTTCGGAGTCGTCATGGGGTCACGCCACCGGGTTGAAGTCGTCGACGAGCCAGTCACCGTCGACCTTGCGCAGGTTGACGGTCCAGCGGTAGTGCCGGCCGGTGGAGCCCTGGGAGGTGGTCACGACGCTGTCGTGCACCACCATCGTGGTCGCCGAGTCGTCGTCCATCTCGGCGATCGCCGTGGCCAGCACCTTGCCCTCGCCCTTGGTCTTCGGGTCCACGCCGACCTTCTGCAGGGCGTCGAACTGCTTCTTGAAGTTGGTCTTGCCCTTCGTGGTCAGCAGGTCGAGGACGCCCTCGGTGTAGCCCTTGACGTCCTTGCCGTCGATGTTGTCCATCCGCAGCGCGAACTGCTCGGTCACCGCCAGTGCGGCGCTGCGGTCGCGGTCGCTCACCGTCGGGCCGTCCGCCGCGAACGAGGCCGGGCCCTCGTCGAAGCGGGCATAGCGGTAGAACAGGAAGGCCGCGGCTGCGAGGGCCAGGACCAGCACGATGCCGAGGACCGGCACCAGCCGGTCGCGTCGTAGCGCCATCAAAGAATCAGTCCGGAGGTCGGGGAAGGGCAGGGGCAAGGGGCGGCGAAGGTCAGCGTCGCGGTCCCAGGGCCGGCTGGAGAAGCATCCACTTCCAGGAGTCCTTTCCGAGCAGCTGGGCCGCGCCACCGTCGTAGACGACGTTGCCCCGAGCGGACTCGTCCTGGCCCCAGGTGAACTCGCCCGTGTCGACATCGTACGTGCCGATGGGTGCCCGGCCACTCGCCGCGTCGAAGCCGGTCGCGGCGCGCGGAGCGTTCTGGGCGCCGCGAGGGTTGCCGCCGTTCTCCAGCGTCGGCGGATTGGCGCAGTGGGCGTCGACGTCCATGGGGTAGTCCGTCTGATCGCTGGGCGGGTGCTGCTCGGAGGGGTCGTAGCCGTTCTCGCACGGGTCCTGGCCCTGGGTCATGACCATGCCGAAGTTGGCGTTGTAGGTGCCGTCGGCATTGCGGGCCGCGACGGTGAAGCCGCCCGCGACGACGTAGGGGTAGATCACCAGGATCGCCCGGGTGCCGTCGAGGTGCCGGACCGTCACCTCGCCGGTGGTGACGAGGTTGTTGATCAGCTGGCCGAGGTTCACCTGGTTGACCTCGAGGAACTCACGCAGCTCCGGCACGGTGGCGGAGCCGTTCTCGATCAGCGTCCGGAGGTCGTCGTCGTGACCGGCGATCGTGTCGGTGAACAACTGGAGGTTGCGGGAGAACGACCGGATCGCCGAGCCCTTCGCCGCCTGGGTGCGCAGCACGGTGTTGGAGTCGCGGATCAGGGCCGTCGTCACGTCGAAGTTGTCGTTCGCCGTCCGGATGAACTCGTTCGTGGTGTCGATGATCCGGGCGATGTCGGGAGCGGCTCCGTGGAAGGCGGAGCCGAACTCCGAGACGACGGTGCGCAGGTCGTTCAGCGGCACGGAGTTCACCAGCGCGCTGGTGTTGGTGAGGAGCTCGGTCGTGGAGACCGGCACCTTGGTGTCCTCGGGCTCGATCACCGAGCCGTTCTCGAGGTAGGGGCCGGAGTCGGTGCGGGGCTTGAGGTCGACGTACTGCTCACCGACCGCCGACTTGTTGGCCACCTGCGCCAGGGTGTCGGCCGGGATGTGGTCGTAGTCCTTGTCGATGCTGAGCACGACGTTCACGCCGTCCTGGATCAGCTCCATGTCCGAGACCTGCCCGATGCCCACGCCCCGGTAGGTGACCTCGGCGCCGGTGAAGATGCCGCCGGAGTCCTTGAAGTGCACGTTGACCTCGTAGGCCGCGTCGTAGAACAGCCGGTCGAGGCGGGCGTAGCGAGCGCCGACGTAGGTGACGCCCACGAGCGTCAGGATGACGAACACCAGCAGCTGCTTCTTGGTGCGCGAGGTGATCACTTGATCGCCACCCCCTGGAGGAGAAGGGTGCCCAGACCGGGGTCCACGCCGCGGGGACCGAGCAGGAACGGGTCGGGCTCGGCGGCACCGGCTCCGAAGCCGGGAGCCGCCCGGCCCAGGCCTAGGCCACCGAGGAGTCCGCCGAGCGAGCCGCCGTCCGACCCGCCACCGCTGCCCCCGCCGCCGAGGACGCCGCCCAGCGGGTTGTCGGGGGTAGGCGCCTTCGGCTTGGGTGCCGAGGGCGACGACGGTGCCTGGCGGCTGACGCCGGGGATGCCGAGCTGGTCCAGCAGACCGGGCACCACGTTGCCCAGCTGGGCACAGACAGTGGCCACCGGTGTGCCGGCGGCTCCGCCCTCGCACTGGTCGAGCAGCGCGTCGATCGACTGGGCACCGTTGGGCAGGCCCGGCAGGTCGGGCAGCTTCCCGAGGTCGAGTCGCAGGTCGACGCTGAGGTTGGTGTAGTCGCCCATGTGCAGGTTGCGGGCGACCTCGGGGTCGCGGCCCACGGCGGCGTCCACGAAGGGGTAGGTGAGGAAGACCTGCAGCGACTTCGGGAAGTCCTGGCCCGACTTGGCCAGCTCGGAGAGGACCGGAGCCAGGTTGCGCAGGCTCTCGATCGTGCTGGCCTTGGACGCGTTGATCACCTGCACGCCGACGCCGCTCAGCCGCTGGAGCGCCCGCAGCATCCGGACCAGGTCCTGGCGCTGGGAGTCGATGGACCTCAGCGCGGCCGGGATGTTGTCGAGGGTGGCCTTGATGGTGCCGTCCTGCCGGCGCAGCTCGAGGGCGAGCCGGTTGAGATTCTCCAGGGTGTTGATGATGGCGCCCTTGTTGGCGTCGAGCTGGCTCATGAACGAGCGGATCTGCGTGAGCACGGAGCGCACGTCGTCCTCACGGCCGCTCAGGGCGGCGTTGAGCTCCTCGCTGATGGACTTGAGCTGGCCCACACCGCCGCCGTTGAGCAGCAGCGCCATCGCGCCGAAGACCTCTTCGACCTCCGGGTTGCGGCCGGTGTCCTCGAGATCGATGACATCACCGTCGGAGAGCTCCCCGACCGGGTCGTCGGGCTTGCTGAGCGACACGAACTTCTCGCCCAGCAGGCTGGTCTGGCGGATCAGCGCCTTGGTGTTGTCCGGCAGGTCGATCCCGGCGGGAAGCTCCATCGTCACCACGGCGGTGTAGCCGTCGAGCTTGACGTCGGTGATCTTGCCGACCGTCACGTCGTCGAGCTTGACGGTCGACTGCGGCACCAGGTCGAGGACGTCGCGGAACTTCGCCTTGACGTGGATCGGGTTGTCACCGGTGTCGGGCCCACCCGGCAGCGGGATGTCGTAGACCGAGCAGCTGCTCGCCGCGAGCGCCGTCACGGCCAGCACGGCGGTGGCGGCGGTACGACGGGTGCGCCGGCCGAAGGAGATCCCCATCACGGCACCTCCACCAGGCCGGCGAGGCTGCGGTCGATCGGCTCGACGATGCGGTCGGGAGACGGCGCGGTGCCGGCGCCGAACGGGCCGGCCCGGTTGGCGCCCGCGCGCTGGTTGAGCAGCCCGAGCACCTGGCCGAGCGGCGTGTCGGTGCAGTAGGTGCCCAGGATGCTGCACAGCAGTGTGCCCGGGTCGTTCTGCAGCTGGTGGACCGTCGGTGCGAAGTTCGCCCGCGTGGACAACGCCTGGGCGCCGGAGTCCCCGGCGATGTAGAGGTTGTTGAGTGCGACCGGCGCGTCCTTGAGGATCTCGTCCAGCTCACCGCGGCGCTTCACCAGGATGTCGGTCAGCCGCTCGAGGTCACGGATGTTGCTGCCCAGCAGCTCGCGGTTGTCGCGAACGAAGCCGCGCACCTCCCGCATCGCCGTGCCGAGGTTGACCAGCACGGCGGCCAGGTCCTCGCGCTCCCCCGCCAGCAGGTCGGCACCGCTCGCCAGGGAGTCGTTGAAGTCGCGGACCACGTGGTCGTTGTCGGCGAGGGTCTTGGTGAACTTCTCGATCTCACCGAGCGTGCCGAACAGCTCGTCCTTGTTGTTCGACAGGGTCGCGGTGAACTTGCCGAGGTTCTTCAGGGTCTTGTTGAACTGCACGCCCTGGCCACCGAAGTTGCGCGCGGTCGAGTCGAGCAGTCGGGTGAGCGCGCCGACGCCCGTCTCGTCGGGAGCGTTGGCGCCCTCCGGGCCGAGAGCGACCGCGAGGTCGTTGAGGGAGCCGAAGATCTCGTCGAGCTCGAGCGGCGTGGCGGTGCGGTCGAGGCCGATGCGGGCACCGTCCTCGAGCTGCGGGCCGCCCTTCCAGGCGGGAGTCAGCTGGATGAACCGGTCGCCGACGACCGAGGGCGAGATGATGACCGCCTTGGCGTCGGCCGGGACCTTGTACTGGGCGTCGTAGTGGAACTTCACGATCACCCGGTCACCGGCCGGCCGGACCGAGTCGACCGAGCCGACCGGCACGCCGAGGATCTTGACGTCGGAGCCCTCGTAGAGCGACACGCTCTGCGGGAACTCGGCGGTCACCTGGCGCTGCTCGGACTGCGGCCAGAAAGCGACCAGGAGCGCGGCGACCAGGGCCAGCCCCAGGACCGCGAAGAGCAGCGGGTTCAGGTCACGAAGTCGGCTCATCGGTTCACCGGCTTCACGGTCAGGCCACCGTCGGCGGGCGGCAGGTTGGCGATCCAGTTCTCGAACCAGGGGCCGTTGCCCAGCACGTTGGTGAACACCCGGTAGAAGGGCGCCATCAACCGGAGGCTGTTGTCGAGGTTGTTCTGGTTCTTCAGCAGCACGTCGGTGACACCCTGGAGGTTGCTCAACGCCGGCTTGAGGTCGGCCCGGGACTGGCGCACCAGTGCGGTGAGCTCGTTGGACAGCTTGCTCGTGGAGACGAGCAGGCGGTGCACGGCCTCGCGCCGGGAGACCAGGGCCCGGAGCAGCTCGTCGCTGTCGTCCATCAGGGTGACCAGATCCTGGTCACGTGCGGCCAGCACCGACGAGACGTCCTTGAGGTTGCCGAGCAGGGTGTTGAGCTGCTCGTCACGGGCGGCCACGTTGGCCGACAGCGCGGAAAGCCCCTTGAGGGTGTCGCGGAAGGCCGCCGGCGTGCCCGAGGTGGCCTCGGCCAGCGTGTTCAGGGACTTCTTCAGCTGGTCCAGGTCGATCCGCTCCACCCGGGAGGCGAGGCCGGAGAACGCCTCCACCACGTCGTACGCCGAACGGGTGCGGGAGACCGGGATCGTGGTGCCCTCGTCCAGCTGGCCGGCCCCGGCCGGCTCGAGGGAGAGGTACATCGCGCCGAGCAACGTCTTCACCTTGATCTCCGCACCGGTCTCGGTGCCGAAGCGCGAGTCGGTGTCGACCTTGAACGCCACGTCCACGTGGCCGTCCTGGAGCGAGACGTCGGTGACCTTGCCGACGCGGACGCCGGCGATCCGGACCTCGTCGTTGGGCTTCAGGCCGCTGCTGTCGGTGAAGGCCGCGTGGTAGGTCGTGCCACCACCGATGAGGGGCAGCGAGTCGGCCTTGAACGCCATCAGCACCAGGGCGGCCAGCACCACCAGCGAGGCGGCGCCGACCGTCACGGGGTTGCGCTCGCGGAAGGGCTTCATGTGAGGTTGCACCTCCCGGTCTTCGGCAGCTGGTAGGTGGCCTCGACGCCCTTCGGCAGCTGCTGGGGGAGGGCCTGCGTCAGCTTGTCGGGAAGCATGACGGTGGCGTGGAACTCGCAGAGGTAGAAGTTGAAGAACGATCCGTAGATCGCCGTACGCCCGATCTTGGTGAGCTTGATCGGCAGGATCTGCAGCGCCCGGTCGATCTCCTCACGCCCCGCCTTGAGGTTGCCGGCCACTTCGCGCAGCTCCTTGATGCTCCGGACCAGGCCGGGCCGGACACCGGTGACGAGGTCCGCCGTCTGCTCGGAGAGGTTGGAGATCGAGTCGAGGGACCCGAGGATGGCGTCCTTGTCCTGCGTGAGGCCACCCACGAAGTCGCGCAGCTGCACGATCAGCTCGGAGAGCTCCTTGTCGCGACCGCTCAGCGTGACGAGCACCTCGTTGAGGTTGTCGATGACCTCGCCGACGAGCTGGTCCCTCGACGCCAGGGTGGAGGTGACCGACGCGGTGCTGCGCAGCAGCCCCTCGAGGTTGCCGCCCTCGCCCTGGAACACCTTGATGAGCTCGTAGGACAACTTGTTGACGTCGGCGGGGTTGAGCGCGGCGAACAACGGCTTGAACCCGTTGAACAGCACCGTGAGGTCGAGGGCCGGCTCCGTGCGCGAGAGCGGGATGGTCGAGCCCTCCGGCAGCTGGGAGAGGTCGCCGACGCCCTGGGTGATGGAGATGTAGCGCTGCCCGACGAGGTTGCGATAGCGGACGGTGGCCGTCGAGCTGCGGGTCACCGTGGCGTCGTCGGCCACGTCGAAGGTGACCAGCGCGTGGTTGCCGTCGACGATCTCGACGTCCTGGACGCTGCCGACCTTCACGCCGGCGATGCGGATGTCGTCGCCCTGGAAGACGCCGGTCACGTCACTGAACACGGCCTTGTACTGGCGGCTGCTCTGGAACGTCAGGTTGCCGATGAGCACCACGAGCACGCCGGTGGCCATCGTGGTGACCACGATGAAGATCATCAGCTTGACGAAGTCGGCCGAGGTCTTCTTGTCCAGCAGCTTCATCGGGGCCCCCTCGGCGTTGTGTGCGGAGGAGCGCAGCGGAGGAGCGCAGAACGTCGTGGGGTGATCATCGGACACTCACCTCCGTCCCGGCGGCGAGCGGTCCGAAGAGCAGGGTGGCGAGGTCGGGGACCTGGTCGACCGGGACGCCGAGCACCGGCGCGGTCAGGGCGTCGATCAGGCCCTGGTCGGCCGCGGTCCCAGCCGGTCCGGCGACGAGCGGGTCGGCGGCGTCGAAGCCGGTGGCGGCGCGCTGGTTGTCACCGCGCCCGATGTTGTCGACGCCGTCGTCGAGGTTGGGCAGGTCGGGGTAGGGAACCGGCGGGAAGGGGAGCCCGGCACACGTGGGCGGGTTGTTCATCCCCAGGACCGGCACGTCGTTCTCGTTGTAGGGCCGCGGCTGGTGCTTCAGCATCCGCAGGTTGATGTGGAAGACGAAGCCCCGGAAGGTGTTGCCCAGCCGCGGTGCCTGGCGGACTATCCCGCGCAGCAGGCAGGGGAACTCGACCGAGTACCTCTCGAGCAGGCGCAGCTGTGGCACCGAGAGCTGGCCGAGCCGGACGATGTTCTTGCCGTTGGTGTCGAGGAAGCCCTTGGTGGTGTCGGAGAGTCCGCGGACGCCCTTGAGGAACCGGTTGAGCTTCTCCTGCTCGTCGACCAGGGTCCCGCCCGTCTTGATGGTGTTGCGCAGCGTCTGGGCGATCTGGGGCATCACGTCGGCGTAGGTGTTGCTGACCGTGGCGAGCAGGCGCAGGTCGTCCATGATCTGCGGCACCTGGGGGTTCAGCCGCTTGAGGTAGGAGTTCAGCGTCTCGAGGTTCTCGCCGATCTCCTCGCCGCGACCCTCGAGCGCCGTGGCCAGCGCGTTCAGGGTGTAGTTGAGCTCGGCCGGTTGCACGGCACGCAGCAACGGGTAGATGTCGTTGAGGACCTGCTCGACCTCCGCGGGGAGCTTGGTCTGGGTGATCTCCTGACCGGGCTCCAGCGACGCGGAGGCTGCGTCCTCGGGGATGTCCAGGGAGACGTACTTCTCGCCGAAGAGCGTCTTGGGCAGCAACGACGCGGTGACGTTCTTGGGGATCCGGTCGATCTTGTCGGGCTTGATGCCCAGGGTCAGCGTGGCGCCCTGGGGCCCGGTCTCCCGGTCGAGCACCTCGCCGACGATGACGCCACGGACCTTCACGTCCGCACGGGACGGCAGCTGCAGGCCGACCGTGTCGGTCTGCAGGGTGACCTTGTCGAAGTCCGCGAACTTCTGGTTGAAGACGGCGTAGACGAACCAGACGGCCAGCACCAGCAGGCCGATGAAGACGACGCCGAGGAGCCGCCTGTTCATGAACACCTTGCCCATCGCCGTCACCCCGCCAGCCTGACGGTGGTGTTGGCGCCCCAGATCGCCATCGAGAGCAGCAGGTCGATCACGTTGACAGCCACGATCGAGGTCCGCACGGCCTTGCCCACGGCGACGCCGACGCCGGCCGGACCGCCACTGGCGGTGTAGCCGTAGTAGCAGTGGATCAGGATCACGACCACCGCGAAGACCAGCACCTTGCCGAACGACCACAGCACGTCGCCGGGCGGCAGGAACTGGTTGAAGTAGTGGTCGTAGGTGCCCTTGCTCTGCCCGTAGAAGAGCGTCACGGTGATCCGCGTCGCGACGTAGGAGGACATCAGCCCGACGACGTACAGCGGGACGATGGCGACCAGGCCGGCCACGATCCGGGTGGTGACGAGGAACGGCATCGAGGGGATCGCCATCACCTCGAGGGCGTCCACCTCCTCGGAGATGCGCATGGCGCCGAGCTGTGCGGTGAAGCCGCAGCCCACGGTCGCGGCCAGGGCGATGCCCGAGACCAGGGGCGCGATCTCACGGGTGTTGAAGTAGGCCGAGACAAACCCGGCGAACGCCGCCGTACCGATCTGGTCGAGGGCGGCGTAGCCGGAGAGGCCGACCTGGGCGCCGGTGAAGAAGGTCATCGCCAGGATGACGCCCACGGTGCCGCCGATGACGGCGAGGGCGCCGGTGCCCAGGGTGACCTCGGCAAGCAGGCGGAGGATCTCCTTGGGGTAGCGGACGACGGACTTCGGCGTCGCGATGAGGGCACGGATGTAGAACCCGAGCTCCTCGCCGAGGTCGTCGATGAACTTCACCGGACGCTCGTAGACCTGCTTCACGTTCGCCATCCGCTCAACCCGTCTTCGGTGGAACGATCTGGAGGTAGATGGCGCTGATCACGAAGTTGACGACGAACAGCAGCATGAAGGTGATGACGACGGACTCGTTGACCGCGTCACCGACGCCCTTCGGGCCGCCGCCGGCGTTGACGCCCTTGTAGGCAGCGACGATCGCCGCGATCACACCGAACGACAGTGCCTTGAGCATGCCGACCCACAGGTCGGGCAGCTGTGCGAGCGCGGTGAAGCTGGCCAGGTAGGCGCCGGGGGTGCCGTCCTGCAGCACGACGTTGAAGACGTAGCCGCCCGCGACGCCCACGACGCTGACCAGTCCGTTGAGGAAGACCGCGACCAGCATCGCGGCGAGCACGCGGGGGACGACGAGGCGCTGGATCGGGTCGATGCCCAGCACCATCATGGCGTCGAGCTCCTCACGGATCTTGCGCGCACCGAGGTCGGCCGCGACCGCCGAGCCGCCGGCACCGGCGATGAGCAGCGCGGTGCCGATCGGTGCCGCCTGCTGGACCACCGCGAGGACCGACGCCGAGCCGGTGAAGGATTGGGCGCCGAACTGCTTGATCAGGCTGCCGACCTGCAGGGCGATCACAGCACCGAACGGGATGGCGACCAGGGCGGTCGGGACGATGGTCACCGACGCGATGAACCACGCCTGCTGGATGAACTCGCGCGCCTGGAAGGGGCGCTTGAACAGCGCCCGCAGCACGTCGAGCGCGAAGGCGAAGAGCTTGCCGGCCGTCCCGATCGGCGCCAGGACCCGGTCCGCCACAGCGGAGGACATCGTCGATCAGGCCCCCGTGGCCATGGAGATGTTCTCCTCGAACGAGCCCGGGGGTGGCGTGACCCCGTGCTCGCGGCACCACTCGCCGGCCGGCCGCTGGCTGCGCCGGGGGATCCCGTTGGAGGGCTCCAGCTGGAGCGGGATGGGCGGCAGCGGCGGGAGCTCCTGGTCCTTCTCGGCCTCGAGCTCGTCGGCGTCCTTCTCCTCCGACATGCCGATGGGGCCCACCTTCTGGGCGTTGAGGAACTGGCGCACGACCGGCTCCTCAGAGGACAGCAGCATCTCGCGGGGCCCGAACATCGCCAGGTGCTTGTGGTAGAGCAGGCCGATGTTGTCCGGCACGGTCCGGGCGGTGTTGATGTCGTGGGTGACGATCAGGAACGTGGCGTCGATCTGGGCGTTGAGGTCGACGATCAGCTGGTTGAGGAACGCGGTGCGCACGGGGTCAAGGCCGGAGTCCGGCTCGTCGAAGAGCACGATCTCGGGGTCCAGCACCAGCGCCCGGGCGAGGCCGGCCCGCTTGCGCATGCCGCCGGAGATCTCGCCGGGCAGCTTGTTCTCGGTGCCGAGGAGACCGGTGAGGTCGAGCTTCTCCATCACGATGTTGCGGATCTCGGACTCGGACTTCTTGGTGTGCTCGCGCAGCGGGAAGGCGATGTTGTCGTAGAGGTTCATCGACCCGAACATGGCGCCGTCCTGGAACAGCACGCCGAAGAGCTTGCGGATCTCGTAGAGGTCCTTCTCCGGGCAGCTCGCGATGTCGACGCCCTCGATGATCACCTCGCCCTCTTCGGGCTTCAGCAGGCCGATGATGGTCTTGAGCAGCACCGACTTGCCGGTGCCGGAGGGGCCGAGCATCACGCAGATCTCGCCGGCCGGGATGGTCAGGGTGACGTCGCCCCAGATCAGCTGCTTTCCGAAGGACTTCGTGAGGTGGTTGATCTCGATCTCGACGCCCATGCGACTCCCTCTCTGACTGCGTGCGCATGCTGGGGGTGCCGGCCCCGGCTCGCCGCGACTCCCACCGGTGCCAACGATCCGTCCTCGGACAAGTTACGCAAACTCCCATGCCTGCGTCGAGGTGTCCGGAGACCATCTCACGATATGTGACCGATGAGTAGGGCACCGCCGCCACGGGGTCCGTCCGGACGCACGAACGGCCGCCCCCCAGCGTGGGGGACGGCCGTTCGGGATGCCGGTCAGATGTGGCGGGTCACTTGAGCGTGACGGTGGCGCCGGCGCCCTCGAGGGCCTCCTTGGCCTTGTCCGCGGTCTCCTTGTTGACCTTCTCGAGAACGGCCTTCGGAGCGGCCTCGACCAGCTCCTTGGCCTCCTTCAGGCCGAGGCTGGTCAGCGCGCGGACCTCCTTGATGACGTTGATCTTCTTGTCACCGGCGGCCTCGAGGACGACGTCGAACTCGTCCTGCTCGGCAGCGGCCTCGCCCGCGTCACCGGCACCGCCGGCGGCGGGAGCGGCGGCCACGGCGACCGGGGCGGCCGCGGTCACGCCGAAGGTCTCCTCGAACTGCTTCACGAACTCGCTGAGCTCCAGGAGGGTCATCTCCTTGAAAGCGTCGAGCAGCTCGTCGGTGCTGAGCTTCGCCATGGTGGCGTTTCCTTCCATTCGTCGGTCGCACGGTCGGGTGCGGCCTGGGGTTTTCTACCGGGTGGTCGCCGTACTACTCGGCGGGGGTGTCCTCGGTGGACGGGGCGGCCCCACCCTTGAGGGATTCAGCGGTGTCCTGCCCAGACTCCTCCAGCTTGACCTGCAGGGCGCCGGCGAGCCGGGCAGCCTGCTGGATCGGGGCGTTGAGCAGGTAGACGGCCTGGCTGAGCGAGGCGAGCATCGCGCCCGCCAGCTTGCCGAGGAGGACCTCGCGGGACTCGAGATCGGCCAGCTTGGCGATCTCCTTGGCGTCCATCGAGGCGCCGTCGACGTAACCGCCCTTGATGACGAGGGCGGGGTTTGCCTTGGCGAAGTCACGCAGGCCCTTGGCCGCCTCGACCACATCACCGTTGATGAAGGCGATGGCGGTCGGGCCGGTGAGCAGGTCGTCGAAGCCGTCGACGCCCGCCTCCCTTGCGGCGATCTGGGTCAGCGTGTTCTTGACCACGGCGTAGTTGGCGTTCTCGCCGAGTGCGCGCCGCAGTTCCTGCAGCTGCTTCACGGTGAGCCCGCGGTACTCGGTCAGCACAGCACCGGCGGAGTCGTTGAACTGCTCGACGATCTCCGCCACAGCTGCTGCCTTGTCTGGCCGCGCCATGGGACTCCTTCCGACTACGTGCACGGTGGTGCGCCGACGCCAGGCCGGTTGCCCGGCGCCAGGGTGCCCTCGGACCGTGCACCAGAAATGAGAAAACGCCCCGGCGCAGCGGCACAGGGCGTACGTCGACCGGAAACGGTCGAGCTCCACTCGGTGTCACCTGCGCAGGCCGTCGCACTGATGCGAGCCTTCACCCCTGCCCCCCATGGTGGCGGGGACGGGAACCGGCGGTCTTCGGTTACCGCGCACCAGAGTACGCGAGCCCGGGCGAGGGGCAAAATCGTCGATCGGCTGCGCCTGCACCGCCGCGGTGCTGCAATGAGTGGCGTGGATCTCGCGCTGCAATCACTGACCGAAACCCTCGAGAAGGTCGACTACCGCCTCGAGAGCGGCACGCATGCCGCCTCGCGCGTCTGGCCGACCGGTTTCCAGCCGCTGGACAGCTACCTCAGCGGGGGTTTCCGGTCCGGTGACCTCATCCTTCTCGGCGGCCCGCAGGGCCTGGGCAAGTCGACGCTCGCCCTGCAGATCGCCCGCAACGTCGCCCGCGGCGGTCGACCGGCCGTGGTGTTCTCCTACGAGCACGACCAGGAGAGCCTGCTCGCCCGGCTCGTGGCCCTCGAGGCCGGCTTCACCGGCGTGGAGCGCCCGGTGGACCTGCAGCGCGTCCGCGAGGCCTTCGAGTCTCCGGAGGGCGGCCGCTCGCTGGCCGAGCGCCTGGCCGGGACCAACGGCGGCGTCGAGGCGCTGCACGAGGTGGCCCGGTACGCCGACCTGCTCAGCCTGCACCGCTCCAGTGGCCGGGACACCGACCTGGCGGCGATCATTGCCGGGATCGACGACGTCGCCGCGCGCGCCGGGACCCGGCCGCTCGTCGTGGTCGACTACCTCCAGAAGGTGCCGGTCCCCGGCCGCGAGGCCGACGAGCAGGAGCGCACCACGATGATCGCCGAGGGACTCAAGGACCTCGCGCTCGACCACGAGATCCCGGTGGTCGCGATCGTGGCCGCCGACAAGGAGGGCTTGGCTGCCGGCAACCGGATGCGGGTGAGCCACCTGCGTGGCTCGACCGCCCTGGCCTACGAGGCCGACACCGTGCTGCTGCTCAACAACAAGTACGACATGGTCGCCAAACACCACATCGTCTACGACACCACCAACGTCAGCAAGTTCCGCAAGTTCGTCGTGCTGAGCCTGGAGAAGAACCGCAGCGGCGTGACCGGGGTGGACATGGAGTTCCTCAAGCGCCTGGACCAGGGGCGCTTCGAGCCGCACGGCCAGCTGGTCAGCGAGCAGCTCATCGAGGAGCGCTTGTACGCGGACTGAGCGAGCCCGAGCCGAGCTTGCTCGAGCTTGTGGCGAGCGAGGGAGCGTTGAGGAGCGCAGCGACGATCACGCGGACTGAACGAGCCGGAGCCGAGCTTGCCGCCGGCTGCGGACAGGGGTGCGGGACACCCCTGTCCGCGAGGGGTCAGGCGTCGTCCTCGCCCGCGACGTTGCGGGTGCGGTTCGGGTCGACCTGGATGCCGGGGCCCATCGTCGTCGAGACGGTGACCTTCTTGATGTAGCGGCCCTTGGAGCTGGCCGGCTTGAGCCGGAGCACCTCCTCGAGCGCGGCGGCGTAGTTCTCCGCGAGCTGCGCCTCGGAGAAGGACGCCTTCCCGATGATGAAGTGGAGGTTGGCGTGCCGGTCCACCCGGAACTCGATCTTGCCGCCCTTGATGTCGGAGACGGCCTTCGCCACGTCAGGCGTGACGGTGCCCGTCTTGGGGTTCGGCATCAGGCCACGGGGACCGAGCACCCGGCCGAGACGACCGACCTTGCCCATCATGTCCGGAGTGGCGACGACGGCGTCGAAGTCGGTCCAGCCGCCGTTGACCTTCTCGATCAGCTCGTCGCCGCCGACGAAGTCCGCGCCCGCCTCACGGGCGGCCTCGGCCTTGTCACCGTTGGCGAAGACGAGGACCCGGGCGGTCTTGCCGGTGCCGTGCGGGAGGTTGACGGTGCCGCGGACCATCTGGTCGGCCTTGCGCGGGTCGACCCCGAGACGCATGGCGACGTCGACGGTCTCGTCGAACTTCTTCCGGGCGCCTTCCTTGGCGATCTTGATCGCGGTGAGCGGGGAGTAGAGCTCGTCGTGGTCGTACTTCTCCGCCGCCGAGCGGTAGCTCTTGCTGCGCTGCATGTCTGGTTCCTTTGCTTCCAGGTGTGGTCAGGTGAGCCAGCGCGGCTCTGCCACAGGGTGTTCGAGGGCTTTGCTGCTCTCGGTGGTCTCAGTCGGTGAGGACGCCCATGGAGCGCGCGGTGCCCTCGACGATCTTCATCGCGGCCTCGACGTCGTTGGCGTTGAGGTCGGGGAGCTTGGTCTCGGCGATCTCCCGGACCTGGTCCTTGGTGAGCTTGCCGACCTTGTCCTTCTGCGGGACGCCGGAGCCCTTCGCGATCCCGGCGGCCTTCTTGATCAGCTCGGCGGCCGGCGGCGTCTTGGTGACGAAGTCGAAGCTCCGGTCCTCGTAGATCGTGATCTCGACCGGGACGACGTTGCCACGCATGGACTCGGTCTGGGCGTTGTAGGCCTTGCAGAAGTCCATGATGTTGACGCCGTGCGGGCCCAGCGCGGTACCGACGGGCGGCGCCGGGGTGGCGGCACCCGCCTGCAGCTGCACCTTGACGAGCGCGGCGATCTTCTTCTTCGGAGGCATTTCCCTATCTCTCTCTTCTCGTGGTCATGACGAGGGGCATCACCCCTCTGCCACCTTGTGTGCCCGGGCTCGTTGCGCCCGGACGTGCGTGCCCAGGCTCGTGCTCAGACCTTCTGGATCTGGTTGAAGCTGAGCTCGACCGGGGTCTCCCGGCCGAAGATCTCGACGAGGGCCTTGACCCTCTGCGCCTCGGCGTTGATCTCGGTGATCGTCGCGTGCAGCGTGGCGAACGGGCCGTCCACCACCATGACGGAGTCGGACACCGAGAAGTCGGCGACCTCCACCGGCGCGCGGGTGCCCGTCTTGACCGGGGCGCCACCGTCGGCCGACTGCTCCGCGGCGGCGGCGTCGGCCTGCGCCTGGATCGCCGGGGCGAGCATGTTCTCGACCTCCTCCAGGCTCAGCGGCACCGGCTGGTGCTGGTGCCCGACGAAGCCGGTGACCGACGGGGTGTGTCGGACGGCCGCCCAGGACTCGTCGGTCAGGTCCATCCGGACCAGCACGTATCCCGGCAGGACGGTGCGCTTGACGAGCTTGCGCTGGCCGTTCTTGATCTCCGCGACCTCCTCGGTCGGGACGATCACCTCGTGGATGAAGTCCTCCATGTTCAGCGAGGTGATCCGGTTCTCGAGGTTCGCCTTCACCCGGTTCTCCATGCCGGAGTAGGTGTGCACCACGAACCACTCGCCGGCCTTGGCGCGCAACGCGTCGCGGAACTCCTCCATCGGGTCGGCGGGAGCGGAGTCCACGTCGGTGTCGCCGCCGGCCTCGAGCTCGTCGTCGGGGTCCACGTCGGCGGAGCCGCCGATCGCCGGGTCCTCGTCCGCGGTGACCTCGAGCCCGGACTCGTCGCTCGTCGGCTCGGTGCCGAGCGTCTCCTGCGGGGTCGCCTCGAGGGCCTGCTCGTCGTACGCGCCTGCTTCGGCGGCGCTCTGCTCCGACACGTTGTCTCCGTTGCTGTTCTGGTTCGTCATGGGTTGTCCTCCGGCACGTTCCGCGCCCCGGCGCGCTCTCGCGGCGACTAGCCGGCCGCGCCGGTGCTCTCCCCGCCGAAGATGGCGAAGACAGCCTTTCCGAAGGCGAGGTCGAAGACCGACACGAGGGCGATGAGCACGAGCACGAAGACCAGCACCACGATGAAGTAGGTCACCAGCTGCTGCTGGCTGGGCCACACGACCTTGCGGAGCTCGGCCACCACCTGGCGGTAGAACGTGATCGGGCTCGTCCGCTCGCGCTGCTGCGTCGAGCGTGTCGAGGGGGTCTCCGCCACGTTGCTCGCTCCCTAATCGTCGGCTGCTTGCCGTTCGCTGCTTCTCGTCCGGATCCGTCGCGGTGTGCGCGGTCGTCCTGCTTCGCAGGGCACGAGGGACTTGAACCCCCAACCTTCGGTTTTGGAGACCGATGCTCTGCCAGTTGAGCTAGTGCCCTACGGCGACTTCCGGGCACGCCAAAGCATTGGCCGGAATCACCAGACGACAAGTCTACGGGGCACCGCCACCCAAAGTCGAACCGGTCGCGATGAGCCGTCCCGGGGTCTGGGAGAATGGGGTTCGTGACCGACCAGCACCCGGCTCCCCGGCCCCTCACCGAGCGTTCCCCGGACGAGATGGCGGCCTTCCGTCGCGAGCAGCAGGCGGCGTACGACGCGGTCCGGGCGCGTGGCCTGCACCTCGACCTCACCCGTGGCAAGCCGTCGCCGGAGCAGCTCGACCTCTCCGACCAGCTGCTCGCCCTGCCCAAGGGCGCCCGGGACGGCCATGGTGTGGACACCAGGAACTACGGCGGCCTCGAAGGCCTCCAGGAGCTGCGTGAGCTGTTCGCCGAGCTGCTGTCCGTGGAGCCCGAGCAGGTCGTGGCGGGCGGTAACTCCAGCCTGGTGATGATGCGCGAGGTGTTGACCGACCTCTGGCTCAAGGGCGGGGTCGACAGCCCGCGCCCTTGGTCGCAGGAGGAGCGGGTCCGGTTCGTCTGCCCGGTGCCGGGCTACGACCGGCACTTCACGCTGCTGGAGTGGTTCGGCATCGAGATGGTCACCGTGCCGATGCACCAGGACGGCCCGGACGTCGACGCAGTCGCCCGGCTCGTCGCGGACGACCCGCAGGTCAAGGGCATCTGGGTGGTGCCCACCTACGCGAACCCCACCGGCTCGGTCGTGACCCAGGAGGTGGCCGAGCGGCTGGCGTCCATGCCGACCGCGGCGCCCGACTTCAAGATCCTCTGGGACAACGCCTACGCCTTCCACCACCTCACCGAGCAGGAGGCGAAGAGCGCGGACATCCTGAGCCTCGCCTCGGCGGCAGGCAACCCGCATCGCCCGATCATGTTCGCCTCGACCTCCAAGATCACCTACGCCGGCGCCGGCGTGGCGTTCCTCGCCGGCTCCCGCGAGACCGTGGCGTGGTACGTCGGTCACCTCGGCAAGGGCGCCATCGGCCCGGACAAGCTCAACCAGCTGCGGCACCTGCAGTTCTTCGGCTCGGCGCAAGGCGTGCGTGACCACATGGCGCGGCACCGGCGGATCATCGCGCCGAAGTTCGCGGAGGTCGAGCGCATCCTCGACGAGCGGCTCGGCGGCCTCGGGATCGCCACCTGGACACGACCGGCGGGCGGCTACTTCGTCAGCCTCGACGTGCTGGACGGCACCGCGTCGCGCGTGGTGGAGCTGGCCCGCGAGGCCGGGGTCTCACTCACGCCGGCCGGGTCGTCGTACCCGCACCGGAACGACCCCGACGACCGCAACATCCGGCTCGCACCGACGTTCCCACAGCTGCCGGAGGTCACCGCGGCGATGGAGGTGGTGGCGACCTGCGTGCTGCTCGCGGCCGCGGAGAAGCTGGACGCAGCTGCCTGACAGACTTGGCACATGCCGCGTCCGGTCGCCTCCCTGCCGAAGGCGCACCTGCACCTGCACTTCACCGGGTCGATGCGCCACGCCACCCTGCTGGAGCTCGCGGCGCGTGACGGCATCCACCTGCCCGACGCACTGGTCGAGGACTGGCCGCCGCAGCTGTCGGCGGCCGACGAGAAGGGCTGGTTCCGCTTCCAGCGGCTGTACGACGTGGCGCGGTCGGTCCTGAGGACCGAGGACGACGTCCGCCGGCTGGTCCGGGAAGCGGCCGAGGACGACCTGGCCGACGGCGGGCGGTGGCTCGAGATCCAGGTCGACCCCAGCGGCTATGCCACCAGGTTCGGCGGCATCACCGCGTTCACCGACCTGGTGCTGGACGCGGTCGACCAGGCGTCGCGCGACGTCGGCATCGGCATGGCCGTGATCATCGCCGCGAACCGCACGCGGCACCCGCTCGACGCACGCACCTTGGCCCGTCTGGCGGCGCAGTACGCAGGACGGGGGGTCGTGGGCTTCGGTCTCTCGAACGACGAGCGCCGCGGCCGCACCGAGGACTTCGCGCCGGCGTTCCGGATCGCCGAGCGCGCCGGCCTGATGCTCGACCCGCACGGTGGTGAGCTGCTCGGCCCCGAGTCCGTCCGCAAGTGCGTCGAGGACCTGCACGCCGACCGGCTCGGTCACGGCGTGCGTGCGGTCGAGGATCCGGAGCTCCTGGAGCATGTCGTCGTCAAGGGGATCGCTCTCGAGGTGTGCCCCGTCTCCAACGTCGCGCTCGGCGTCTACTCCGACCTGACCTCGGTGCCGCTCCCGGAGCTGATGGCCGCCGGGGCACGGATCGCCCTGGGTGCCGACGACCCGCTGTTGTTCGGCTCGCGGCTGGCTGCGCAGTACGCCACGATGCGGGCGGCCCACGAGCTCTCGGACGGGCAGCTCGCCGACCTGGCCCGAGGCTCGGTCCTCGCGTCGCGGGCGCCCGAGTCCACGCAGGAGTCCATCCTCGCCGACATCGACGCGTGGGCCGCCGCCCCGGTGGTTCCGTGAGCGCCGGCGTGAGCAGGCATCCCGGCTGGGTCCGGCCGCGGCACCGGGACGCGGGGACGGCGCTCGCACTCGGGCTGATCGGCCTGCTGGCGGCGCTGCCCTCCTTCGGTCTCGCCCTGCTGGTCTCGCCGTTCGCCTGGGCGAAGGGTCAGCGCACCCTGCGGGACATCCGTTCGTCGGGTGGCTGGCTCGACGGCGAGCGGGAGGCACGGGCGGGGATGGTGCTCGGCATCATCGGGACGGCGCTGCTCGTCCTCCTGGTCGTGGTGGTGGTGCTGCTGGTCCTGTGGTTGCCCGGGCTCGTCGAACGTCTCGAGACGCGACCGGAGGGCGTGTCCGTCTGAGCGGCTCCCGCTACAACCGGCAGCCCACGAGCACCGGCTCGTTGACCAGGACGATCCCGAACACCTGCTCCACACCGGTCCGCACCTGGCGAGCCAGGGCCAGCAGGTCAGCTGCCGTCGCCCCGCCACGGTTCGTCAGCGCGAGGGTGTGCTTGCCGGACAGCGCCGCCCGCTCGTCGCCGTACCCCTTGTGGAACCCGGCGTGCTCGATCAGCCAGGCCGCGCTCGTCTTCACCCGGCCGTCGGGCTGCGGCCAGGCCGGCGCGCCCTCGGGCACCGCCTCCGGCGGCACGACCGGGTTCGTGAAGAACGACCCGGCGCTCCACGTGTCGTGGTCGGCGGCATCGAGCACCATGCCCTTGCCGGTTCGCAGCCGCAGCACCTCGGCCCGGACGTCGGCGAGCGCCGCGCGCTGGCCGGTCTCCACCCGGAGGGCCCGCGCCAGCTCGGCGTAGCCGACCGGCGTCCCGAGGTCGCCCTGCCGGAGCAGGAGGCTGACCTCCAGGACGACGTAGCGGCCGGGCTCCTCCTTGAACCGGCTGGTCCGGTAGCCGAAGCCGCAGTCCGCCGCGGCGAAGGTGCGCAGCGCCCGCTCCCGCCGGTCCCAGGTGCGCACCGACGCGATGGTCTGGGCGACCTCCTGCCCGTAGGCGCCGACGTTCTGGATCGGGGTGGCCCCGGTCGAGCCGGGGATGCCGGACAGTGCCTCGATCCCCACCCAGCCCGAGGCGACGGCGCGCGCGACCACGGCGTCCCAGCTCTCGCCCGCCGCGACAGTCAGCGTGACGGCCCCGAGGCAGGCGAGGTCGTCGGGGTCGTCGGCGTCGGCGGCCACACCCCTCGTGGCGACCTCGACGACGCGGCCGTCGAAGCCCTCGTCGGCGACGAGCAGGTTGCTGCCGCCGCCCAGCACCAGGACCGGCATCCCGGCCTCGTCGGCCTCGCGGACCGACGTGACCACCTCGTCGGCGGTCGTGGCGACGACGTACTCGGCGGCCGGACCACCCACGCGCAGCGTGGTGTGCGCGGCCAGCCGTTCTCCGGACCGTGTCTCAGCCACGCAGGACCGCCACCGGGTTGCCGAGCACCTTCTCGCCCCGGCAGGTCACCTCCAGCGCGATGGTGCGCTCGTCACGCCAAGTGCCGCTGACGGTGACCTCGGTTCCCGTCTCGGGTACGGCCACCGGCCGGGTGAACTTCGCGCCGAGCTCGGCGACCCGGCCGCCCTCGCCGAGGTGCTCGTCGACGAACCGCGCGGCCAGGGCGAGGGTGTACATCCCGTGCGCGATCACGTCCGGCAGCCCCACGCTGCGCGCGACGTCGGCGTCCTGGTGGATCGGGTTGTCGTCGCCGCTCGCCGCGGCGTAGGCGACCAGGTCGGCGCGGGTGACGGGGTACGTGCGTGGCTCGAGCCGGTCGTCCATCAGGCGCCTGCCCGGTGGACCAGGGTCGCCTCTGCGGTGCACACGCTGCTGCCGCCGGCGTCGGTGATGGCGCTGGAGGTGCTGATGATGTCGGTGCCGGCCACCTGGCGCAATGCGGTCACGGTGAGCTGCGCGGACAAGCGGTCACCGGCACGGACCGGCCGCTGGTGGGTGAACTTCTGGGCGCCGTGCACGACGTGATGCAGCTCGATCCCGACCTCCGGGTCCTCCATGAGCTGCCGCATGGCGGTGAAGGCGACCACGATCGGGAACGTCGCCGGAGCCGGACCGCCCTCGTCGTACGGCGTCCCGGTGGCCGCCGCGAACGCGGCCAGGCGCTCCTCGGTGACCTCGAACGGCGCCGACGGCGGGAACGTCCGCCCGGTCAGTGACGGGTCCACTGGCATGGCCGTCACGCTATCGCGAGCCTTCGGGACAGACGGGGAGGAGCGGCCCCCCGACGTCGGGGAGCCGCTCCTGGCGGTGTCGTGGGGACCGGCGTCAGCGGGTCTCGCGGTGTGCCGTGTGCTTGCGGCACCGCGGGCAGAACTTCGCCAGCTCGAGGCGGTCGGGGTCGTTGCGCCGGTTCTTCTTGGTGATGTAGTTGCGTTCCTTGCAGTCGACGCACGCCAAGGTGATCTTGGGGCGGACATCAGAGCTCTTGCTGGCCACGGTGTGCCTTCTTCCTGCATGCGGATGGTGCGACGGTCGACCGGAGTAGCGGGGGCGGGACTCGAACCCGCGACACCACGATTATGAGCCGTGTGCTCTAACCACCTGAGCTACCCCGCCAAGGCAACGCCCGCGCCGCGGCGGACATTCCCGGAGCCCCTTTACGGAATCGAACCGTAGACCTTCTCCTTACCATGGAGACGCTCTGCCGACTGAGCTAAAGGGGCGCAACCCATCGGTGGAACAGCTCCCGCGTTGGGCCGACGTGAAGGATACACAGCCACCCGCGGATCGGCGAAATCGATCCGCAGCGCCCCCCGGTAACCTCCGCCACGTGCCGAAATCCTTCTTCCTGCCGACCGATCGGGGCATCGAGTCGACTGCCGCCACCTCTGGTCCGTGGCGCTCCGACGCCCAGCACGGCGGGCCGCCGGCAGCGTTGCTCGGCCGCGCCCTGGAGTCGCTCGGCCCCGGCCTCGTGGGGCGGTTCACCCTCGACCTGCTGGGGCCGGTCCCGGTCGCGCCCCTGGCGGTGGAGGCCCAGGTGCTGCGCCCTGGTCGCTCGGTGTCGTTGCGCGAGGCCACCCTGACCGATGGTTCCGGGCGGCTCGTCGCCCGGGCCCAGGGCTGGGTCTTCCCGGACGCGACCGGTGGTCCCGGTGCCGTGGGTCCGACCCTTCCGCACGGACCGGCCGACGGGCACGAGGAGGAGCCACCGGCAGCGTGGGGCCGCGGCTACCTCGACTCGGTGGAGTGGCGCTGGATCTCCGGCGCGGTGACGCGACCGGGTCCCGCCGTGGTGTGGATGCGACCGCGGATCCCCCTCCTGCCGGACGAGGAGATGTCGCCGTTGCAGAGGCTGCTGTGCTGCGTCGACTCCGCCTCGGGCGCCTCCGCGGCGCTCGACCCGCGCGAGTGGAACTTCCTCAACACCGAGCTCACCGTGCACGTGCTGCGCCCCCCGGAGGGCGACTGGGTCTGCCTGGACGCGCGCACCACGCTGGGTCCCGGCTCGGTCGGCCTGGCGACCTCGGACGTCCACGACCGCAGAGGGCTGGTCGCCCGCTCGGCGCAGGCCCTCCTGGTGGTCCCCGTCAACTGACGTCGGCCCACCGGGCCACCCAGTACTGCACGCCGAAGGGATCGGCGCTCAGGTCCAGGTGCACGGTGCTGGCGCGGCCGCCGGCCAGAGCGTCCGCCACGCCGGCCAGGACCGGGACGGCGGCACAGAGCAGCTCGTCAGCGAGGCCCGCGTCCAGAGCGGCGAACCGGGCCGGGTCGCCGGAGAGCAGCGCCGCCTCGATGTCGTCGTCGAACGGGACGGCGCGCTCGTCGAGGTGGCCCGGTGCCCTCAGGGAGCGTCGGGCGCTGCCGTCGGCCACCACCAGCACGCCGCGCCTCGGCCCGGGAGGCGGGACCGTCACGCCCGGGCCGACGACGATCTCGGTCACCGGCAGCGGGGGCAGCGCCGCCAGCAGCTCGCGGGCGATCCGGAGCCCGGGCGGCGTCGCCGGCCGGTCCGTCGGGTCACCGGCGCGGGCCGGGCCAGTGACGACCACGAGCTCCTGCGACCGGTCGTGCAGCCATACCGCGGCCGCCCGGACCGCCGCCCGAACGTCCGCGAGCGGATCGACCTGGCTGCGGTACTGGTGGAGCAGGCCGAGGGGCGCGGGGACGAAGGCGACGTCGGTCATGCCAGTCCCCGGATCGCCGACCGTGGGCGGATCCGGCCCATCACGGCGTTGGCCAGGTCGACGGCGTGCCGGGTCTCGACGACCTCGTGGACGCGGAAGATGCGGGCGCCGGCTGCTGCGCACAGCGCCGTGGCGGCCAGTGTCCCGGGCAGGCGGTCGCCGACCTCGACGCCGAGCGCCTCGCCGACGAAATCCTTGTTGGACAGGGAGACCAGGACCGGCCATCCCGTCGCCACGATCTCGTCCAGCCGGCGGGTCACCTCCAGGGAGTGGAAGGTGTTCTTGCCGAAGTCGTGGGCCGGGTCGATGACGACCGACTCGCGCGCGACACCGGCGGCCACCGCGCGGTCGGCGTAGTGCCGCAGGTCGCGAAGCACGGCGGCCAGCAGATCGTCGTACTCCATGCGGAAGGGGCGGGTCCGGGGCGTGACACCACCGGTGTGGGTGCAGATGATCGCGGCGCCGTACTCCGCCGCGGCGTCGACCAGGCCGGGGTCCGCGCCACCCCAGGCGTCGTTGAGGACGTCGGCGCCCTCCTCGAGCACGGCGCGGGCGACACCCGAGCGCCAGGTGTCCACGGAGATCACCAGCCCGGGGTGACGGTCGCGGACCCGGCCGACGAAGGACGCGACCCGTCGGATCTCCTCGGCCTCGTCGATGAACTCGCCGGGAGCGGCCTTGATGCCGCCGATGTCGACGATCTCGGCGCCCTGCGCCACCACCTGGTCGACCCGGTCGAACGCGCGGTCCTCCTGCCAGGTGGCGCCCCTGTCGTAGAACGAGTCCGGCGTGCGGTTCACGATGGCCATCACCAGGGTCGCGTCGTCGGGGAACGACCGGCTGCGCAGCGCCAGGGTCACGCGGCACCGCCCTCGAGGAAGCGCCCGGCCGGTGGACGTTCGAGCGTCGGGATGGACCGCACCCGCGTGCCGGGGTCGCCGGCGTCGAGGTGGTACTGCGTGAGGGCCAGCTCGGGCGGGACCGCCGTACCGACCCTCCGCAGTGCGGCCGCCAGGATCTGCGCCGACATCGCACCCAGGTCGCGCAAGGACTGGTGCCGGTGCGCACGGGTGCCGAGGTCGACCTGGGCGATGGCGTCGAGCCCCAGGCCGGCCACCGTGTCGACGAGCGTGGCGAGCTCCACGGCGTAGCCGGTGGGCACGTCGAGCGAGACGAACAGGTCGCGCCGGATCGCCCACTCGCCCGCCAGGGGCTGCACCAGCCCGGTCAGCTGGGGGAAGAGCAGCGCGATCAGCGGTCGCGCCACCAGCTCGGTGACCCGCCCGCCCTCGAGGCGGTGCCCCTGCCCGTCCGACCCGCTGCCGAGGGGACGCTCGTAGAAGCCCTTCACCAGGGCGACGGCCTCGTCGTGGAGCAACGGGCCCAACAGCCCGGGGACGAAGTGGGTGTCCCAGTCGAGGAGGTCGGCATCCATGAAGACCAGGACGTCGCCGGAGGTGACGAAGAGCGACTTCCACATCGCCTCCCCCTTGCCGGGGTGCGTGCCGAGGTCGGGCCGGATCTCACGGGCCCGGTGGACGACCGCGCCGGCGTCCGTGGCGACGGCGAACGTGTCGTCGGTGGAGTCGGAGTCGATCACCACGATCTCGTCGAGCAGGGCCGCGGACTCCATCAGCGCGTCCCGCACCTTGGCGACCACGTCACCGACCGTCGCAGCCTCGTTCCTCGCCGGCACGACGAGGCTCACGCGCATGGGGCCCTTGCGCTCGACGAGCTCCTGGACGGTCCATTCGTTCCACGCGTGCGTCCTCCGCGTGAACCAGTCGTCACTCATGCCGACCGGTCGCCGGCCTGCTCCCGGTCCTGGATCCGGGCGAACGGGCTGGCTTCCTCGAGCTCGTAGGCCACCCTCAGGAGGCGCGCCTCGTGGCCTTGTGAGGCGGCCAGCTGGACACCGATGGGGAGGCCCTGGCTGCTGCGTCCGAGGGGCAGCGAGATGGCCGGGTCCCCGGTCGCGTTCTGCAACGGCGTGAACGTCACCCACTCGAGCAGCCGCCCCATGACGGTCTCGAACGGCTGGCCGGGATCGAGCCAGCCGATCTCGGGGGTGACCCGCCCCAGCGTGGGCGTCAGGACGGCGTCGTACTGCCGGAAGAACCGCGCGGAGACGCGCTTCGACGCGGCCAGCCGGGCGATCGCCAGCGGCAGCCGGTAGGACCGACGCAGAGCGTTGCCCGCCAGTCCGAGGGTGAGGTTGTCGACCCGGTGCCGGTCGAACGACGGGTCCAGGGTGCGTCGGCCCGTCAGGCAGATGTGTCCGGCCAGCAGGCTCCAGTAGGTGAGGAAGTCGGCGACGAAGAACTCCGGCACGGGGGCATCGATCTCCTCGACGTGGTGGCCCAGGGACTCCAGGAGCTTCGCCGCACCCCGCACCGCCCGGGCCGTCTCGAAGTCGCTCTCCCTGTCCACCGAGTCCACGACCACCCCGATGCGCAGCCGCTTCCGTCCCGGGCCGCGGATGTCCCCGATGGGCGGCAGGTCGAGCCGGCGGTAGACCTTCTCGGACTCGCGCAGGAATGCCGCGGTGTCCCGCACGCTGCGGGTGACGACACCGTCCGCGACGATGCGCACCGGCATCTCCCGCAGCATCCGGTCCTGCGGCACCCGGCCACGCGTGGGCTTGAGGCCGACGAGACCGCACGCCGCCGCCGGGATCCGGATGGAGCCACCGCCGTCGTTCGCGTGCGCGATCGGCAGCGCGCCGCTGGCCACCAGCGCGGCGGACCCCGCCGACGAGGCGCCGGAGGTGTACGACGTGTGCCAGGGGTTGCGCACCGCAGGGGTGCCGTCGCTGAACTCGGCGCTGGCGCTGAAGCCGAACTCGGACAGCTGTGACTTGCCGATGTTGACCAGGCCCTGCTGCTTGAACATGCGGGCGTAGTCACCGTCCTCGACCTCCACCGGGGCGCGGAACGACCGCGTCCCCTGCTGGGTGGGCAGTCCGGCGACGGCGCTGTTGTCCTTGACCACACCGGCGACTCCGGCGAAGAACGCGCTGTCCGCGCCCGCGCCGATGGCGCGCGCCTGCTCGCAGGCCCGGTCGAAGTCCTGGCACGCCAACGCGTTCAGCGTCGGGTCGACCAGCTCGATCCGGGCGATGGCCGCCTCGACGACCTCGACCGGGCTGACCCGGCGTGCCCGGATCTCCTCCGCGAGCCCGACCGCGTCGTGCTCGCCCAGGGCGTCGTCACCGAAGGCATGCACGCGCTGCCGGGGGGTGTGCTCCATGGGCACAAACTACCGGCGCCCGGACGGCGGGGCCGGCGGCGGTTCATCCGGTGGCTCGGTGCGTCGGTGCTCCCGGGTGTCCTGCGCCGAGGAGTCCAGCACGATCTCGTGGGTGTCGCCGTCGCGTCCGTCGAACCGGACCGAGACGGTCTCGAAGCCCTTGTGCCGCTGCATCTGCGCGTAGGCCGCGTAGGCGCGGCGGTCCGCCTCGGTGAGGTCGACGGAGTCGGTGAACGGCGTGAGGAGGGCCCGCGGCCACATCCGCCTGGCGAGGACGACGTTGACCTCCACGCCGATCACCGCGATGACCGCTGCGATGTAGATGAGCCCGACGAGTCCGAGCACCAGCCCGAAGGTCTTGTTCATCGAGCTGGTGCCCGTCAGCACGCTGGTCGCGTAGACGGTGCCGACGTGCTGGAGCACCTGCCAGCCGATCGCGACCGTGAACGCGCCCGGCGCCGCCCGCACCAGGTCGTGGCCGCGTGCCGCCGCGAGCCGGAACAGCACGGTCAGCACCAGGCCGACCACGACGACCGTGCCGAGTCGCGCCAGCCAGCCGATGGTGGTCGAGAACCGCTCACCGAAGGCGTCGGTGCTGACCACGGCGGTCAGCACCGAGACGCTGATCACCGCCGTACCGGCCGCAGCCAGCAGCACCAGGCTCTTGAAGCGCAGGAGGAAGGGGTTCGGCCGGCTGTTCCGCGGGATGGCCCAGGCCGTGGCCATCAGGTTCTGGGTCGCCATCCCCAGCCCGTGGCAGCCGTAGAGCGCTGCGAGCGCACCGACGATGACCGCGCCGGCCGAACCCTGCAGGCCCTCCGGCCGGCCGAGCTGCTCGCCGATGATCGGAAACTGACCCAGGGCCGAGTCGAGCACCTGCTGCTGCAGCTCCGGACGTCCCTGCAGGATGAAGCCGAAGATGGACGACGCGAGGAGCAGCAGGGGAAAGATCGCGACGAACGCGTAATAGGTCAGGGCCGCCGAGAGGTAGTTGCCCTGGTCGTCGAAGAACTTGTAGAGGACCGCCAGCGGGAAGCCGAGCACCGGGTGCCGGCGTTGCACACGGTCTGCTCGGCTGAGGAGGTCCACGACGCCAGCAAATCAGAGGGACCCTGCGGTCCCGCGCCTGAAGCAGCCGACGAGGTGGGTGTCGACCATGCCGGTCGCCTCCATCAGCGCGAACATCGTGGTGGGGCCGACGAAGCCGAAGCCGCGCTTCTTCAGCGCCTTCGAGAGGGCCACCGACTCCGGGGAAGTGGTCGGCAGCTCACCGGTGGTGCGCGGCGCGGGCGTCTGCTGGGGACGGTGGCGTGCGACCAGTTGCTCGAGTCCGCCGTCGGCGCGCAAGTCCACCGTGGCCCGCGCATTCCGCAGCGTCGCCTCGATCTTGCCGCGGTGCCGCACGATCCCGGGATCGCCGAGCAGTCGCTCGACGTCGGGCTCCCCCATCGCGGCGACGGCGTCGACGTCGAAGCCGTGGAAGGCATCCCGGAAGCGCGGGCGCTTGCGGAGGATCGTCAGCCAGGAGAGCCCCGACTGGAAGCCCTCCAGGGCCATCCGCTCGAAGAGGCCGTCCTCCCCCTCGACGGGCAGTCCCCACTCGGTGTCGTGGTAGTCCCGCAGGATCCCCTCCGTCGCCCACGGGCAGCGCAGCACGCCGTCGGCGCCCTCGACCGGACCGGTGCCTGGGTCGCTCACGGGCCCCGCGGCCTCATCCGCACGTTGGGCAGCTCCGGTGCGTGCAGCGGCGGCTCCGGGTCCGCCGGCGGGAGCGCGAACCGGTCCTGCTCCTCGCCGGTCAGCAGCCGCTCCCAGTCACCCCGGAAGCGCACCACCTCGTCGTGCGAACGGCCGATGAAGTTCCACCACATCACGATCTGCTCGCCGAAGGGTGGCCCGCCCAGCAGGAGCAATCTCGCCTCCTGCTCCGCCCGGAGCACGAGCGTCTCCCGCCCCGGCTCGACGACGGCCAGCTCCGCCGGCTTCACCTGCCCTCCGTCCAGCTGCAGCACGCCGGTGTCGACGAGGACGCCGAGCTCGTAGGAGGGGTCGACCGGCACCTCGAGCGTCGTACCGCCGGCTAGGCGCAGCTCCGCGCCGAGCAGCGGGGTGAAGGTGTGCACCGGCGAGGTGCTGCCCAGCAGCGAACCCAGGAAGACCCGGGCCTCCCACCCGTCCCCCGCCACCGGCTTCGTGGCGTAGTGCTCGAACGTGGGCGCGACGTGGCGGTCGGCGTCGGGCAGGGCGACCCAGAGCTGGGCCCCGTGCAACGTCGTGGTCGCGCGGGTCACGTACTCGGAGTGGCTGATGCCACGACCCGCCGTCATCAGGTTGACCTCGCCGGGACGAACCCGCTGGTGGTGGTCGGCGGAGTCACGGTGGTCGAGCTCACCCTCGAAGAGCCAGCTCACCGTCTGCAGGCCGGTGTGCGGGTGCGGCGGCAGGTTCATCCCGGTGTCGGCGTCGACGCGATCAGGGCCGTAGTGGTCGACGAAGCACCATGCCCCGATGAAGGACCGCTCCCGCTGCGGGAGGGTGCGCCGGACGTCCATGGCACGAAGGCCCCCGAGGGGGACGTCACGCGGCTCCAGGATCTGCACCTGCCCAGCCTGCCACGTTCGCGGATAGGTTCCCTGTCCATGCAGTACGACGATCTGGTGGCCGCCCTGCGTGCCGCCGGCTGCGTCTTCGCCGAAGAGGAGGCGACGCTGCTCCTCGCCGACGGCCGGGACGTCGGCGACCTCGCCGCGAGACGGGCTGCCGGCGAGCCGCTCGAGGTGGTGCTCGGATGGGCTGCGTTCCGCGGGCTTCGATTGCAGGTGGCACCCGGTGCGTTCGTGCCGCGCCGGCGAACCGAGCTGCTGGCCGGCGAGGCGATCCGCCGACTGCATCCCGGAGACGTGGCGGTCGAGCTCTGCTGCGGCGTCGCCCCGGTCGCGGCAGCGCTGCTCGCGGAGGTCCCGGGCGCCGACGTGTGGGCCGCCGACGTCGACCCCGCGGCGTTGGCGGTGGCCCGGCGCAACGTCCCCGCGGATCGTGCCGTCGAGGGCGACCTCTTCAGCGCGCTCCCGACGTGGCTGCGCGGGCGTGTGCAGGTCCTCGCGGCCAACACCCCCTACGTGCCCGCCTCCGAGATCGAGCTGTTGCCGGCCGAGGCACGGCTCCACGAACCCCGGCACACGCTCGACGGCGGGCCCGACGGCCTGGCGCTGCTCCGCCGCATCGCCGCGGAGGCACCGGAGTGGCTGGCACCGGGCGGCCACCTGCTCATCGAGGTCTCCGAACAACAGCTCCCCACCGCCGTCGACGTCTTCTCGCGCCGCGGTCTCGAGCCGAGTGCCGCACGTGACGACGACCTCGGCGCCGTGGTCGCGATCGGCCGCCGCTGACCGCCGAGTTGCGCCTCCCGGCACCGCGAGTTGCGCCTCCCCGCTCAGTCGCTCGTCGTCCGGCGCTCGTAGTCGGCTCGGGCGGAATGGTCGAAGTCGGTGAACATGGTGTCCAAGCCGATCCGCCGGCTGATCCAGTTCTTCGCGGGGGCGGGCAACAGCGCCCACTGCGCCACGCCCAGTGCGGCGCGCTTCGGGACGATGGCGGTGGCGCGGTAGCGGCGCAGGAGCGCGACCACCGCCTGCGCAACGGCCTCCGGCTCGATCGGTGGGCTCGCCTTCGGCGCCGTGGTGCCGTCGATCAGGGCGGTGCGGGTGAACGCGGGGAGGACGGCGGACACCCGGACGCCCTGGCCCCGGAGCTCCCCGTCGAGGGCCTCGCTGTAGGCCTGCACCGCAACCTTGGTGGCGCTGTAGACGGCCGTGCCCGGCGTGGGGATGCGCCCTGCCACGGAGGCGATGTTGATGATCCGCCCACCGCCCCGGGCGATCATCCGCGGTGCGACCGTGTGGCAGCCGAGCACCACCCCGCGAAGGTTCACGTCGAGCTGCCGCAGCTGGTGCTCGAGAGGGACCTCCAGGTGCCGGCCGATCACCATGATCCCCGCGTTGTTCACGAGTGCGTCGATCGGGCCGAGCTCGGCCTCGACCTTGTCGAGGAAGCCCGCGAAGGACCCCGCGCTGCGCACGTCGAGCGGCAGCCCGATGCCGCCGTACAGCCGGGCCGAGGACTCGGCCAGAGCCGCGTCGACGTCCCCGACCGCCACCCGCGCGCCTTCCGTGGCAAGCGCACCGGCGATCGCCTCGCCGATCCCACGCGCGCCGCCGGTCACGGCGACGACCTTCCCGGTGAGCCTGCTCATCAGCCGTCCTCTCGTCCGGTCACGGCGACCGACCTTCTCGCTCGAAGGCGCGCCGTGGGATCGGGTGCATCCGCCAACGTGCCGGCAGTCTCTCGTAGAGCGGCGCGAGCGCGCGACAGAGGCGCGCGAACCGCCGGTAGCGCCGCTCCCGGCCCTCGTCCCACGGCAGCTCCAGGATCTCCCGCGCCCGCGGCGGCATCCCGCCGATGGTGATCGAGGCACTCACGGCGTTCACCGGCCGCCGGACCAGGCGCCACAGCAGTGGATTGACGTTGCGCGGACGCGGCCAGCCCTTCTTGGCGTAGCCGATGCCGTAGGCCGCGGTCCGGTGCTTGACCAGCCGTCGCTCCAGGGCGTCGTCGAAGTAGGCCACGAACTCGTCGTACGTCTCCGGCAGACCGCGTGAGCTGACCCCGTAGCGCTCCCACCAGGTCAGGGACTCGCGGAAGATCTGCTCCTTCTCCGCCCGGTCCAACCGCCGGATGAAGGTGTCGGTCGCGGTGATCACGTGCTCCACGAAGCACGCGTGCGCCCAGTAGTAGGTGTCCGGGTTCAGGGCGCTGTACGGCGATCCGTCGGCGAGCCGGCCCCTGATCGGCTTGTGGAAGTCGCGCACGGTCCGCCCCGCGGCGTGGCCGTCCTCGCCGTAGACGACCCGGTAGATCGGCGGGATGCTCCGCTCCAGCCTGGCCAGCGTCTCGTCGAACCACACCGAGTGGTCGTCCACGCCCTGGCCGAGCGCCGGGAGCATGTTCTGCAGCACGGCGGCCCGAGGGCCGAGCAGCACCATCCGGTGGTCGCCGAAGTAGCGCCACAGCAGCGAGTCGGGTCCGAGCGGCAGGGCTTCCGCGGCGCACCTCCCGGTGATACGTTGGAACGGATTTGTCCCAACATCCCGCAGGAGGGGCGATGGCGTCAACCCTCGGCACGGACCTGGACACCGGACTGCTGGTTCCCCGCGGGCCACGCTTCGGGCTCCCGCACCTGCTCCGGCTCCGACGCCACCCGGTCGAGCACAACGACACCCTGCGGGCCCGGTACGGCGACATCGTCCGACTGAACGTGTTCGGCACCACCCTCTACGCGACCTACGGCCTGGATGCGGCCGAACAGGTGCTGATCAACCGCGACCGGGACTTCGCCAACGGTCCCGCGTGGTCGCACTTCATCGGCCCGTTCTTCCGCCGCGGGCTGATGCTGCTGGACTTCGACGAGCACCTGCACCACCGGAGGATCCTCCAGCACGCCTTCACCACGGAGGCGCTGCGCCGCTACCACGCCATGCTGGTTCCGCACCTGCGCCGTAACCTCGCGCAGTGGCAGTCGGTCGAGGAACCACGCCTGCAGCAGCTGTTCAAGGAGCTGACCCTCGACCTGGCGCTGGAGATCTTCGTCGGCGTTGACCTGAGCCCGTCGGAGCAGCAGCGGATCAACCGGGCCTTCATCGCCGCCGTCCGCGCCGGCACCTCGATCGTCCGCAAGCCGGTGCCCGGCACCCCCTGGGCGAAGGGGCTGGCGGCCCGGCGCGTGCTCGAGGAGTTCTTCCGCACGCACCTCCCGGCCAAGCGGCGGGAGGGAGGTGACGACCTGTTCGCCCAGCTGTGCGTGGCCCGCAGCGACGCCGGCGACGCGTTCAGTGACGACGACATCGTCAACCACATGATCTTCCTGCTGATGGCGGCCCATGACACGAGCACCATCACGCTGACCTCGATGGCCTACCACCTCGCCAAGCACCCGGCGTGGCAGGAGTCCGCCCGCGAGGAGTCCCTGGCGGCAGGCGACCTGGACTACGACGGCGTGCTCGGCCTCGACCTGCTCGACCGGGTCATGAAGGAGTCGATGCGACTGTGCGCGCCGGTGCCGTCCCTGCCCCGGGTGGCCGTTCGCGACGTCCGGATCGGCGACCACCTGATCCGCAAGGGCGGGTTCGTGGCGGTGTCGCCGTACGTCAACCACCACGACCCTGACCACTGGCCGGACCCCACCCGCTTCGACCCCGACAGGTTCGCCGAGGACCGCCGGGAGGACCGCAGCCACCGGATGGCGTTCGAGCCGTTCGGCGGCGGCGTGCACAAGTGCATCGGCCTGCACTTCGCCGGGATGCAGGTGCGCACGATCTTCCACGAGCTGCTCCGTAGCTACCGCTGGAGCGTTCCGGACGACTACGAATGGCCGCTCGACCTGGCGGCGCTGCCGTTCGTGCGGGACCGGCTGCCGGTCACGCTGGAGCCGCTCCGCGAGCGGGACCTCGGGGCATGAGCACAGACCCGATCCTGGACGCCGCCGAGCGCGTGTTCGAGCAGTACGGCGCCCGCCGGGCCAACGTCGACGACATCGCCAGGGCGGCCGGGACCAGCCGGAGCACGCTCTACCGGCGCCACCCCAGCAAGGAGGCGTTGCTGGCCGCCGTCGTCGCCAGGGCGACCGAGGCGTTCTTCGACGAGCTCGACCTGATCGCCGCGGACCTGCCGCCGCAGGAGGCGGTGGTCGAGTGCTTCGTGCGCGGACTGGCCATCATGCGGAAGATCCCGGTGCTCGGCCGGCTGGCCGAGACGGAGCCGGAGGTGATCACCGCCATGCCGGGACGCGGGCACCTGCTGCTGGCCCAGAGCGACCGGGTCGCCCGGACGCTGCGCCGCTCCGGGGCGACGCTGCCCGACGACGAGCTTCAGATGGTGGCAGAGCTGATGCTCCGTCTCGCCACGACGTACCTGCTCGACCCCGACGGGCGCCTCGACCTCGCCGACGAGCAGCAGGTACGCGACTTCGCGAAGCGCTACCTCGCCCCGCTGGTCAACTGAACGACGCCCTCGAAGGCCTCGGCCCTCAGGCCCGACCGGCCACGCAGCGCAGGCGCTCGGGCCGCCACTCGTTGCGGTAGCCGGGGTGGTCCACCCAGTGGAGCGCCAGCACCCGCAGCGTGTAGCACGGACCGCGACCACCCTGCTCGTCATAGGGCCCACAGGTGGAGCAGGCGTACGACCCGGCCGGTCGGTCGCTGCTGGCCACCTCCAGGGCCGGCCCGACGTCACGGTGGGCGGCGATCATCAGCCGCTTGGCGACGCAGCCGGAGAGGACCCGCCAGGGGTCGTCGTGGGCGTAGTGGGGGTGCAGGACCGCAGCCCCGGACTCGCTCCAGCGGTGCGCCGGCGGGTAGGAGTCGATCGCGCGCTGGGCAGCCGACTCGTCCTCGAGGATCCGCTCGAGGAGGAACTCCCTGAGACCACTCATCTCCGCATCCTGTCTAGGCCAGCCGGTGTCCCAAATCGGGACATCTCGTGCACATCCATTAGAACAGGGTTTGACAAGATATGACTGGAATTTGTAAAGCCCGTTCGTAACGAACGGGTGAACCCGAGATCGGAGAACAGCAATGCGTGGAATCAAGGTTGTCCTGGTGGCCCTGACCATGGCGGCGAGCGTCGTGGTCGGCGTGGCGGCGACCGACGCCCCTGGCGCGGACCAGCCGGCGCAGGCCGACCGCTGGTGCTGCTGAGCTGCCTAGCGCGACGGCGCTGAGCCGGCGCGTACCGCGCGCAGGGCCTGGTGCACCGGAGTGCGGGCGGCCAGCCCCGTGGAGGCTGCCGCCCTGCGGAAGGCATCGAGCGCGGCCTCGGTCTCCCCGGCCTCCTGCAACAGGCCACCGAGCTCGAACCACAGCTCGGCGGCACGGCGGTCGGCGCCGACAGCGCTGAGGACGAGGATCGCCTCGCGGTAGGCGGCGACGGCGTCGTCGCCACGGCCCTCGCACCCCGCGACCTGCCCCTGCAACACCAGCGCGTCGGCCGCGGACAGCGGAGCGTGCTCGCGCGACAGCGTGTAGCCCGCGGCCGCCTGCTGCTCGGCCAGGGTGGTGTCACCGAGCATCAGGTTGGCCCTCGCCAGGGCGAGCTGGTTCTCGACCTTGTCCATCGGGCTGGCGCTCGACCAGTCCAGCTCCTTCGCGGAGCGCTCGAGGTTCTCCTTCGCGGCACCTGCCTCGGGCGGGTCGAGCCGCAGCTGCAGGATGCCGAGCTCCGTGCGGAGCCGGGCCAGGTTGCGGCCGTCGGCGTCCTGCTCGAAGAGGTGCAGGGCCTTGCGTGCCAGGGCCACGCCTTCGTCGACCGAGCCTCGGCGGGACGCCATGACGCTGGCGTTCCAGTAGGCCGAGCCCCGAGCCGTCGCCGAGGCCAGGCCCTCGGCCTGCCGGACGGCCTCGGCACACAGCCGCACCGCATGACCGGTGTCACCGCGTTCGAAGAAGGCGGCCGCCATCGTCAGGGTCAGCTGCACCGCTTCGCTGAGTCCGCCGAGGCCCTGCTCCTCGATGGTGTCCTCGGCGCGCTGTCCGACCTCGATGGCCATCGCCAGGTCGCCGGCCTCGCGGTAGCACCGGCACAACGCGATCTGCCCGCGCAGCCAGACGAGGTCCGACGGTCCGCTGTCGGTGAGCTGCTCCAGGGCGACGATGGCGCCGTCGAGGTCGCCGGTGGCCTCCAGCGCGAAGGCGCGGACGAACCCGGCCGGGCGCTGGAGACCGGAGCTGTCGTCGTCGGGCAGGGCAGCCAGGACGGCTTCGGTCCGCTCGAGCGCCTGGGTGGCGTTGCCGGACGCCAGGGCGAGCTCAGCGTGGTCGAGCTCGAGCTGCAGCTCTGCCCGCTCGTCGTGGCGCAGCCCGAGCAGCAGCTCCTCCGCGGTGGTGCCCAGCCGTTCGGCGATCCGGCCGAGGAGATCGAGGTCGGGTCGACGCTGGCCCGCCTCGATCCTGGAGATGTACGCCGTCGAGACGGCGCCGTCGGCGACCTGTCCCTGCGTCAGGCCGGCCGCGAGGCGGGCGCTGCGCAGCCGCTGCCCGAGGACGACCGGGTCGATGGTCTTGCTGAGCTCCGCTAGCTGTCCCTCCATGACCGCCATTGTGCAACCTGGTTGCCACAATTTTCCGCATATCGGTCATCGAGACTCTCCCGCACGCACGACGGGCCCCCGTCTGGCCGATGCCAGCGGGGGCCCGCAGGTGCGTGGCAGGTGCAGGATTCGAACCTGCGTAGGCATTGCCGGCTGATTTACAGTCAGCTCCCTTTGGCCGCTCGGGCAACCTGCCGTGCTGCGCGTCCGGTTAGGGTGGCTCGGCAGCGCAGCGAGGATAACGCAGTCGCTCGCCGAGCTCTAAATCGCCCGACACCGATCGTCCCAGGAGGTTCGCGCCATGGCGGACTCGTCGTTCGACATCGTCAGCAAGATCGACCGGCAGGAAGTCGACAACGCCCTGTCCCAGGCCGCGCGCGAGATCACGCAGCGCTACGACTTCAAGGGCACCGGGGCGGAGATCCGGTGGTCCGGTGAGCACGGCATCGAGATCTCCGCCAACGCCGACGACCGCGCGAGCGCCGTGCTCGACGTGTTCAAGGAGAAGCTGGTCAAGCGACAGCAGTCGCTGAAGATCCTCGACGCCTCGGAGCCGCGGCAGTCGGGGCAGCAGTCGAAGATCAGCATCACCCTCAAGGAGGGGATCAGCTCCGAGGACGCCAAGAAGATCGGCAAGCTGATCCGTGACGAGGCGCCGAAGGGCGTGAAGGTCCAGGTCCAGGGCGATGAGCTGCGGGTCTCGAGCAAGAAGCGGGACGACCTGCAGGCCGTCATCGCGCTGGTGAAGGCGCAGGACTACGACGTGGCGCTGCAGTTCACCAACTACCGCTGACCGTCGGGCGCTGAGCATGAGCCACCCCGCTGCCTCCGTGCAGATCGAGGCATCGATCGAGGCGGTGTGGGCGGTCATGCTCGACACCGCGTCGTACGACGCCTGGAACCCGTTCGTCGTCCGGGTCGAGTGCGCGCGCGCAGAGGTGGGGGAGCCGATCGTGCTGCACGTGCGGTGGGCCAACGGGCGGACAGCGCGCTCACCGGAGCGGATCAGCATCGTGGAGCCTCCACACGACGACCACGGCCTCCGACGGGCCACGCTCTCCTACGTCTACGAGGGCCTCCCCGCCAGGCTCGGCCTGGTCCGCGGCACCCGCCACCAGCGGCTGACCCAGGAGCCGGGCGGTCCCACGACCTACGACACGGTGGAGGAGTTCTCCGGCCCGCTCGTCCGCCTGGCCGGGCCCGGACGGGTCGCCGAGGGCTTCCGCCGCCACGCCGAGGCGCTGAAGCGGCGCTGCGAGGCGACCGGCTGACCGGTCAGTGGCCCCCGTCACAGCGGCCGTCCGGCTTGAGAGACATGCCTCGCGGCTGGGTGCGCAGGACTATCGTTGACGGCGGTGCGTCACCTGCCGGGAGGGTGTAGAACGCGTTCTATTTCCTGCGTAGGATCGTCGTACCAACGGTATGCGTTTCACCGCGACCATCCCCACGCGGTGAGAGAGAAGAGGCGTTTCGCGTGACCAAGCAGGTCCAGCAGCTCGACCGGGTGATCATCCGGTTCGCGGGCGACTCCGGTGACGGCATGCAGCTGACCGGTGACCGGTTCACCCAGGAGTCTGCGGCGTTCGGCAACGACCTGTCGACGCTGCCGAACTTCCCCGCCGAGATCCGGGCGCCGCAGGGCACCCTGCCGGGTGTGTCGTCGTTCCAGGTGCACTTCGCCGACCACGACATCCTCACGCCGGGGGATGCTCCCGACGTGCTGGTGGCGATGAACCCGGCGGCGCTGAAGGCGAACCTGGGCGACATGGCTCCGGGCACGGCGATCATCGTGGACAGTCACGACTTCAACAAGCGCAACCTGGCCAAGGCCGGCTACGACGCCGACCCGCTGGAGGACGAGGGGCCCGACTCGCTGACGCAGCAGTACAACGTCTCGGTGCTGGACCTGACCGGGATGACGGTGGAGGCGGTCAAGGAGTTCGGCCTGTCCCGCAAGGATGCGGCGCGGGCGAAGAACATGTTCGCCCTGGGACTGCTGTCGTGGATGTACGGGCGGCCGACCGAGACGACGATCGACTTCCTGGCCGCCCGGTTCGCCAAGGCGCCGGACATCAGGGATGCCAACATCACCGCGTTCAAGGCGGGCTGGAACTTCGGCGAGACCACCGAGACCTTCGCGGTGCAGTACGAGATCAAGCCGGCGCCGATGCAGGCGGGCACCTACCGCAACATCTCCGGCAACCTGGCGCTGGCCTACGGGCTGGTGGCCGCGGGGGTGCAGTCCGGGCTGCCGGTGTTCCTGGGCTCCTACCCGATCACGCCGGCCAGCGACATCCTCCACGAGCTGAGCAAGCACAAGCGCTTCGGCGTGACGACCTTCCAGGCCGAGGACGAGATCGCCGGGGTCGCCTCCGCCCTCGGCGCCTCCTTCGGTGGGGCGCTGGGGGTGACCACGACCTCGGGCCCCGGGGTGGCGCTGAAGTCCGAGGCGATCGGCCTGGCGGTGATGACCGAGCTGCCGCTGCTCGTCGTCGACGTCCAGCGCGGTGGCCCCTCGACGGGACTGCCGACCAAGACCGAGCAGGCCGACCTGCTGCAGGCGATGTTCGGCCGCAACGGCGAAGCGCCGGTGCCGGTGGTGGCGCCGTCCTCGCCCGGCGACTGCTTCGACGCCGCGATCGAGGCGGCGCGGATCGCAATCACCTACCGCACCCCGGTGATGCTGCTCTCCGACGGCTACCTGGCCAACGGCTCGGAGCCGTGGCGGATCCCGGAGACCTCTGAGCTGCCCACGATCGATCCTGACTTCGCCACCGGCCCGAACCAGACCGTGGTCAAGAACGCCGGGAAGGACGACGAATCTTCCACTGAGGAGTTCTGGCCCTACGCCCGCGACGAGGAGACCCTGGCCCGGCCCTGGGCCATCCCAGGCACCGCCGGGCTGGAGCACCGCCTCGGTGGCCTGGAGAAGGAAGGGATCAACGGCGGCCGGGGCAACATCTCCTACGACCCCGACAACCACGACTTCATGGTCCGCACCCGGCAGGCCAAGGTCGACCGGATCGCCGACTCCCTGCCCCCGCTGGAGGTCGACGACCCCTCCGGCGCTGCCAAGGTGCTCGTGCTGGGCTGGGGCTCGACCTACGGGCCGATCGGGGCCGCGGTGCGACAGGTCCGCAAGGCCGGCCTGGACATCGCCCAGGTCCACCTGCGCCACCTCAACCCGTTCCCCAAGGACCTCGGCGAGGTCCTCAAGCGGTACGACGCGGTGATGGTGCCCGAGATGAACCTCGGCCAGCTCAGCCTGTTGCTCCGTGCCAAATATCTTGTCGACGTGGTCGGCTACAACCACGTCCGCGGCCTGCCGCTGAAGTCGGCCGAGCTCGCCGAGGCCATCACCGACCTGATCGCAGCCACGTCCAACCTTGGCACGACCGGCGAGGTCCGCTCCCCCCAGAGCGACGCGACCGGTGAGATGGAGACCGTCCAATGAGCACCACGACCAGCACCAATGCAGACCTGCCCTTCCCCGAGGTCCAGTCCGGCCTCGCCGGAGTGCCGACCACCGACGAGCCGGCCAACCGCAAGGACTTCACCTCCGACCAGGAGGTCCGCTGGTGCCCCGGCTGCGGTGACTACGCCGTGCTCGCCGCCGTGCAGGGCTTCCTGCCCGAGCTGGGCCTGAAGCGCGAGAACATCGTGTTCATCTCCGGGATCGGCTGCTCCTCGCGGTTCCCCTACTACCTCGACACCTACGGGATGCACTCCATCCACGGTCGGGCCCCGGCGATCGCCACCGGCCTGGCCACCGCCCGCGAGGACCTCTCCGTGTGGGTCGTCACCGGCGACGGGGATGCGCTCTCCATCGGTGGCAACCACCTCATCCACGCGATGCGCCGCAACGTGAACCTGAAGATCCTGCTCTTCAACAACCGCATCTACGGGCTCACCAAGGGCCAGTACTCACCCACCTCCGAGCCCGGCAAGATCACCAAGTCCACCCCCGTGGGCTCGGTCGACCACCCGTTCAACCCGGTCTCACTCGCGCTGGGCGCCGAGGCCTCCTTCGTCGCGCGCACCATCGACTCCGACCGCAAGCACCTCACCGAGGTGCTCTCCGCCGCCGCCGCCCACCGGGGCACCGCCCTGGTGGAGATCTACCAGAACTGCCCGATCTTCAACGACGGTGCCTTCGACGCGATCAAGGACAACGACACCAAGGCAGAAGCGATCATCCCGCTGCGCCACGGCGAGCCGATCCGCTTCGGCGCTCCCGACGAGGACGGCCTCGGCGGCAAGGGCGTCGTCCGCGACCACGAGACCGGGGGCGTGAAGGTCGCCGAGATCGGCACGGGTGACGGGCAGGCCGACCCCGCCGACGTACTCGTCCACGACGCCAAGTCCCCCGACCCGACCACCGCGTTCGCCCTGTCGCGGCTCACCGACGCCGGCGTGCTGCACCAGTCCCCCATCGGGATCTTCCGCAACGTCGACCGACCCACCTACGACGACCAGGCTCGCGCCCAGGTCGCCGCCGCGCGGGAGGGCCAGCCCGACCCCCAGGAGGCACTGGCCGGCCTCATCTCCGGCAACGACACCTGGACCGTCGTCTGAGCGACCGACCCGGCCGCTGGGCCGTTGCGACGCGCAACTAGGCTGCGGCCATGCACGACGGCCGGCGCGGACTCCTCCTGGGAGTCACGGCCTACGTGCTGTGGGGGCTGTTCCCGCTCTACTGGCCGCTGCTCGAGCCGGCCGGTGCGATCGAGATCCTCGCGCACCGGATCGCCTGGTCGGTGCTCACCATGGGCGTCGTGCTGTTCGCGTTCCACCGGGTGCGGCAGTTCCGCGGCATCTTCGCTAACCGACGCACGCTGGCGCTGCTGTCGCTGGCTGCTGTGGTCATCGCGGTCAACTGGGGCGCCTACATCTACGGGGTCAACAACCACCGGGTCGTGGAGGCCTCGCTCGGCTACTACATCAACCCGCTGGTCACGGTGCTCATGGGGGTCTTCATCCTCGGCGAGCGGTTGCGTCCTTGGCAGTGGGTGGCGATGGGCATCGCCGGGGTCGCGGTCGTCGGGCTGACCGTCGACTACGGGCACCCGCCCTGGATCGCCCTGACGCTGGCCTTCTCGTTCGGCACCTACGGACTGGCGAAGAAGCAGGCCGGAGTCGAGGCGGTCGAGAGCCTCACGTTCGAGACACTGCTGCTCGTCCCGGTCGCGCTCGGCTACATCTTCTGGCTGGGGGCACGCGGAGAAGGGCATTTCGTCTCGGAGGGCACCGGCCACGCCGTACTGCTGATGACGACCGGGATCATCACCGCCGTGCCGCTCCTGTGCTTCGGCGCCGCCGCGATCCGGATCCCGATGACCACTCTCGGCCTGCTGCAGTACCTGGCTCCCACCATCCAGTTCCTGCTCGGCATCACCGTCCTGGACGAGCACATGTCGACGGCCCGCTGGCTCGGCTTCGGGCTGGTGTGGGTGGCGCTGATGCTGTTCACCTGGGAGGCCCTGCGGCACCGCCGGGCGCAGCTGCGCCTCACGGCGGAGGCCGCCGCCGTCTGAGCACGCGACAACAGTGCGTCGAGGATCGCGGTCAACCGGTGACCGTGATCCTCGACGCAGGGCCTCCGAAGGGCTACGCCGTCCGGGTGGCGACGACGTCGGCGAACGCCTCGAGAGCCGCACGGACGGGACCTTCGGGCAGCACCTTGAGCAGCTCCTTCGCCTCGCCGGCCAGGTTGACCACGTAGTCGCGGGCCTGCTGGAGGGCGGCATGGCCACGCAGCAGGTCGAGCGCCTCGGCATGCCGTCCGTCGTCGGAGAGGTCGCCGTCGAGCAGCTCGAGCAGCCGCGCGTCGCCGGGTGAGGTGGACCGGCGGGCGATCAGCACCGGCAGCGTCGGCACACCTTCGCGCAGGTCAGTGCCTGGCGTCTTCCCGGACTCGTCGGACTCCGAGGCGATGTCGAGGATGTCGTCGGAGAGCTGGAACGCGACGCCGACCTTCTCGCCGTACGCCGTCAGCGCCTCCTCGATCTCCAGCGGGGCGTGCGCGAAGCGGGCGCCGTACCGGGCGGAGGTGGCGATCAGCGAGCCGGTCTTGCCGGCCACCACGCGGAGGTAGTGCTCGAGCGGGTCGTCGTCCGGGCCGGGGCCGAGCGTCTCCAGGATCTGACCCTCGACGAGGCGGGTGAAGGTCTGGGCCTGGATCCGCACGGCATCGGCGCCCAGGGCGGCAGTGAGCTCGGAGGACTTCGAGAACAGGAAGTCGCCGGTCAGGATCGCCACGTGGTTGTCCCAGCGGGCGTTCGCCGAGGCCGCGCCCCTCCGGAGGTCGGCCTCGTCCATCACGTCGTCGTGGTAGAGCGACGCCAGGTGGGTGAGCTCGACGACGCAGGCCGAGGTGAGCACGCCCTCGGCGTCCGGGTTCCCCGTCTCCGCCGCCAGCAGCACGAGCAGTGGCCGGAACCGCTTCCCTCCAGCCTCCATCAAGTGCCGTGCCGCCGTGGTGACGAAGTCGGCCTCGCTGACCACGTGGCCCTGCAGCGCCTCCTCGACCTGCTCCATCCGGGCACGCAGGCGCGCCTCGAGGTCGGCGTCGAGGATCGGCAGGGCGAGGGCGCTCACGTGCTATCCCGGAGCCGGGGGCACTGCTGGGGGTGCGTCACCTGATCAATTGTGCAACACGGCCAAGGGCATCGAGCAGCGGACCCGGGACCACGCCCAGCGCGAGAGTGGCCGCGACGCCCACGGCGATGACGGCGCCGCTCAGCACGCTCGGCATCGTGACCGTCGGCCCCTCGCCCACCGGCTCGGCGAAGTACATCACCACGATGATGCGCAGGTAGAAGTACGCCGCCACCGCCGACATCAGCACCGCGATCACCACGAGCGGCCAGGCACCGTTCGCCAACGCCGCAGCGAAGACGGCCCACTTGCCGGTGAAGCCGCTGGTCAGCGGGATGCCGGCCATGCCGAGCAGCAGGAAGGCGAACAGGCCGGCCACCAGCGGCGACTCCTTGCCCAGGCCGGACCAGCGCGACAGGTGCGTGGCCTCGCCGCCACTGTCGCGTACGACGGTGACGATCGCGAACGCCGCCATGGTCATCAGGCCGTACGTCGTGACGTAGAAGAGCACCGCCTGCACGGGCGTGATGCTGCCGCTGCCGATCGACGACAGCGACCGGGCGCCCAGGAAGCCGACGAGGATGAAACCGGCGTGCGCGATGGAGGAGTAGGCGAGCAGCCGCTTCACGTCCGTCTGCACCAGCGCCACCACCGAGCCGACGAACATGGTCAGGATGGCGATCACCCAGAACATCGGCATCCAGTCCCAGCGCGCGGCCCCGAAGGCGACGTAGAACAGCCGCAGCATCGCCCCGAACGCCGCCACCTTGGTGGCGGCCGCCATGAAGGCGGTCACCGACGTGGGAGCGCCCTGGTAGACGTCGGGGGTCCAGGCGTGGAACGGCACCGCACTGGTCTTGAAGAGCATGCCGACCGCCAGCAGGCCCATGCCGCCCAGCAGGAGGGCGTGGTTGCCGGCGCCGCTGGAGACGGCGTTGGCGATCTGGGCGTAGTGCATCGAGCCCGCGAAGCCGTAGGTCAGCGCGATGCCGTAGACGAAGAACGCCGAGCTGAACGCCCCGAGCATGAAGTACTTCAGCGCTGCCTCCTGGCTGAGCAGCCGCCGACGCCGTGCCAGCCCACAGAGGAGGTACAGCGGCAGCGACAGCACCTCGAGCGCCACGAACAGCGTCAGCAGGTCGTTGGCCGCCGGGAAGATCAGCATGCCGCCCACGGTGAACAGCAGCAGCGGGAAGACCTCGGTGTGCTCCAGTCCCCGCGCGCTCGCCTCGCGCTCCGCGTCGGTGCCGGGGAGCGCGGCCGCCTGTCCGGAGAACGCGGTGACGCCGCCCTCGAGCTGACGCTCGGCGAAGAGCAGCACGCCCAGCAGGCCGAGGAGCAGGATCAGGAGCCAGCAATAGACCGCCGGGCCGTCGACGGCCAGGGCGTCCTCGATCGCCAGGAAGCCGGCCTTCGGCTTGTCCGCGCGGGGGTCGAGCTTGAGGAGCACGTTGACCGCGGCCACGATGCCCGCGACCATGCCGACGGCGGCGATGCCGACCTGGATCCAGAACCGGCGGGCACGCGGCACGGCCGCCTCGACGAGCACGCCGACCACGGCCGCGCCGAGGACGATCAGGATCGGCAGGACGAGGCTGTACTCGATGTGCGGGGCCTCGAACGTCACTGGGCTGCCCCTTCCGTGGCGGAGCCGTCTGTTGAGCCGGTCTCAGCGGTGGCAGGCACCTCCGGCTCGGGGTCGCTCCTGTCCACCTGCTGCATGGTGTGCTCCACGGCCGGGTTGATGATGCTGAGCAGCGGTTTCGGGAAGAACCCGAGCACCACGATGAGCAGCAGCACCGGCGCGAGCGACACGACCTCGCGGGTGTTCAGGTCCGGCATCGCGACGATCTCCGGCCGGGTCGGTCCGGTCATCGTCCGCTGGTACATCCAGAGGATGTAGATGGCCGCCAGCACGATCGCCACGATCGCGAACCCGGCCGCCCAGGCGGAGTACGAGAACGCGCCGACGATCACGAGGAACTCCGAGACGAACGGCGACAGGCCGGGCAGCGACAGCGAGGACAGGCCGGCGACCAGGAAGAGCCCGGCGAGCACCGGCGCCACCTTCTCGACCCCGCCGAAGTCGCTGATCAGCGCCGAGCCACGGCGGCTGATCAGGAAGCCGGTGACCAGGAACAGCGCGGCGGTCGAGAGCCCGTGGTTGAACATGTAGAGGTTCGCCCCGGACAGCCCCTGGCTGTTCATCACGAAGATGCCCAGCACGATGAAGCCGAAGTGCGAGATCGACGTGTAGGCGATCAGCCGGTAGATGTTGTCGGAGCCGATCGCCATGAGCGCGCCGTACAGGATGCTGATGATCGCGAGTACGACGACCACTGGGGTCGCCCACCGGGACGCCTCGGGGAAGAGCTCCAGGCAGAAGCGGATCATCCCGAAGGTGCCGATCTTGTCGAGCACGCTGACCAGCAGCACCGAGGTGCCCGGCGTCGCCTGCTCGGTGGTGTCCGGCAGCCACGTGTGCACCGGGAACATCGGCGCCTTGATCGCGAACGCGATGAAGAACCCGAGGAACAGCCAGCGGCCGACACCCGTCGAGAGGTCGAGCTGGGAGAGCTCGGAGAGCAGGTACGTCGGGCCGCCGTCAGCCCCCACTTGTTGCCGTGCCGACTCGACGTAGAGGCCGATCACCGCTGCGAGCATCACCAGGCCGCCGAGCAGGGAGTAGAGCAGGAACTTCATCGCCGCTCGGGCCCGGCGCGGGCCGCCGTACCCCCCGACCAGGAAGTAGATCGGGATCAGCGTGGCCTCGAAGAACACGTAGAAGAGGAACACGTCGGTGGCGGCGAAGACGCCGATCGCCAGTGCCTCGAGGGCCAGCATCCACGCGAAGAACGCCTTGGCGGACCACCGCGGTCCGATCCCCGAGCCGACGCTGGTCCCCGAGCCTGACGAGGGGTCGGCGTCGTTCCACGAGGCGAGCATCACGACCGGGCTCAGGATCACCGTCAGCAGCACCAGGGTGAGGCCGACGCCGTCCAGCCCGAGGGCCCAGTGGGCGCCGAACGACTCGATCCAGGTGTAGTCCTCGGTGAACTGCATGCCGCCGCCGGCGTCGTACTGGACCGCGATCACCGCGGCCAGCACCAGGGTGGCCAACGAGAACGCCAGGGCGATGCGCTTGGCCACGGCGCCGGTCATGCTCCCGGGGAGCAGCGCGACCAGCACGCCCCCGACGGCGGGGACGAGGATGAGCGAGGAGAGCCAGAAGGAGTCCATCAGAAGTTCACCGCCAGGAGCACGAGGAGCACCAGGGCGGCGCCGGCGAGCAGGGACAGGGCGTAGGAGCGGACGTAGCCGTTCTGCGCCAGGCGCAGCTTGGAGGCGATCCCCCCGAAGGCGGTGGCAGTGCCCATGGCTCCGCCGTCCACGACTCCGGTGTCGAAGGTCGTCAGGCCCCCGATGAGCTGCGAGCCCGGAGTGATGACCAGGGCGTCGTTGGCAGCGTCGCCGTAGAGGTCGGCACGCGCGGCCCGGGTGAACGGCGAGACGTCCTGCGGCGCCTCCCGGGGCACGTCACGCTTCCCGACGAAGACCCAGGCGACCGCCACCCCGGCGAGGACCACCGCCAGGGTGATCAGCGTCATCAGCAGCGGGGAGACCCCGTGCTCCTCGTGGTGCTCGCCGACGACGGGGCTGAGCCAGTCCACGATCCAGCCACCGAGCAGCAGCAGCCCGCCGAGGGCGGACAGGGCACCGAGGGCGATCAGTGGCACCGTCATCACCTTCGGCGACTCGTGCGGATGCACGTCGGGCTCCCAACGCTTGGTCCCGAGGAAGGTCAGCAGCATCAGCCGGGTCATGTAGAACGCGGTGATCCCGGCACCGAGCAGGGCGAGCACGCCGACCAGCCAGTTGTCGGCGAAGGCGCTCTCGATGATCTTGTCCTTGGACCAGAAGCCGGCGAACGGCGGGATGCCGATGATGGCGAGGTAGCCGAGCGCGAAGGTCGCGAAGGTGATCGGCATCGCCTTCTGCAGGGCGCCGTAGTGCCGCATGTTCACGTCGTCGTCGGTCGCGTGCATCACCGAGCCGGCGCCCAGGAACATGTTGGCCTTGAAGAAGCCGTGCGTGAGCAGGTGGAAGATCGCGAAGGCGTACCCCGCCACACCGAGCCCGGAGGCCAGGATCATGTAGCCGATCTGGCTCATGGTCGACCCGGCCAGCACCTTCTTGATGTCGTCCTTCGCGCAGCCGATGATCGCGCCCATGAGGAGCGTGATCGTGCCGATGGCCACCACCGCGGTCCGAGCGTCCTCGGTGAGGCTGAAGATGAAGTTGGACCGGACGATCAGGTAGACGCCGGCCGTCACCATGGTCGCCGCGTGGATCAGCGCCGACACCGGCGTCGGGCCCTCCATCGCGTCGAGGAGCCAGGTCTGCAGCGGGAACTGCGCGGACTTGCCGCAGGCGGCCAGGAGGAACAGCAGGCCGATCGCGGTCAGCACGCCCCGGCTGGCCTGGTCGCTGTGGGCGGAGACGACCACGAAGGAGGTGGACCCGAAGGTGACGAAGACCAGGGCCGTGCCCAGCGACATCCCGATGTCGCCGACCCGGTTGACGACGAACGCCTTCTTGGCCGCGGCCGCGGCCGACGGCTTGAACTGCCAGAAGCCGATCAGGAGGTACGACGCCAGGCCGACGCCCTCCCAGCCGAGGAAGACCCCGACGTAGTCGCCCGAGAGGACCAGCACGAGCATCGCGGCGACGAACAGGTTGAGGTAGCCGAAGAACCGGCGGCGCCGGTCGTCGTGCGCCATGTAGCCGATCGAGTAGACGTGGATCAGCGACCCCACGCCGGTGATCAGCAGCACGAACAGCACGGAGAGGGGGTCCAGGAGCAGCGTGAAGTCGACCTTGTAGTCGCCGGCCTGGAACCACGTCCACAGCTGCTGTGTGACCTGGCGGTCCTCCTCGCCGCGGCCGAGCAGGGCGAAGAACTGCACCAGGCCGACCACGAACGACGCGATCACCGTGGCGCAGCCGAGCAGGTGCCCCCACCGGTCGGTGCGACGGCCACCGAGGAGCAGGATCGCCGCCCCGAGTGCCGGCAGCGCGACCACGACCCAGAGCAGCGAGAACACCCCGTCTGCGTCGGCCGGGTTCACTGCGGGCACCGCCTCGGCGGCGTGCAGCAGGACAGTTGCAGTCATGGAGTCCTCAGTACTTCAGCAGGCTTGCGTCGTCGACCGAGGCCGAACGGCGGGTGCGGAAGATGGTCATGATGATGGCCAGTCCGACGACCACCTCGCAGGCGGCCACGACCATGACGAAGAACGCCGCGATCTGGCCCTCGAGGTTGCCGTTGGCCCGGGAGAAGGTGATCAGCGCCAGGTTGGTGGCGTTGAGCATCAGCTCGATGCACATGAACACCACGATCGCGTTGCGCCGGGTGAGCACCCCGATGCAGCCGATGGTGAACAGGATCGCCGAGAGGACGATGAACGGGGTCGGGCTCACTGCTCTCCCTCCTCGGAACGGATGGGCGGGCCGGCGTTCGCAGCGTGCCCTGGGCTGTCGACCTCGTCGGTGGTCAGCGCCTCGACGTCACGGGCCAGCTCGGGTGCGGACTTGACGGTGCCGCGCGCTGCGAGGACTCGCGAGATGGAGCTCTGGGCGGACGTCCCGTCGGGCAGCAGCGCGGGCGTGTCGACCGCGTTGCTGCGGGCGAACACGCCGGGAGCCGGCAGCGGGCCGGGGTGCTTGCCGTGCTCGGCGTAGTCGCGCATGCGCTGCGCGGCCAGTGCGGCCTGGCCCGGTTTCGCGGTCAGTCGCTCGCGGTGGGCGAGCACCATGGCTCCCAACGCTGCGGTGATGAGCAGCGCGGAGGTGAGCTCGAAGGCGAAGACGTAATTGGTGAACAGCACCTTGGCGACGGCCGGGACGTTCCCGTCCTTGTTGGCCTCGTCGAGCCCCACGACGGCACCGAACGAGACCTGGGCGATGCCCATTGTCAGCGTGATGCCGAACAGCACGCCGATGACGATCGCCCACAGGCGCTGGCCCTTGATCGTCTCCACGACCGAGTCCGAGGCGTCGACGCCGACGAGCATCAGCACGAAGAGGAACAGCATCAGGATGGCGCCGGTGTAGACGATGATCTGCACTGCGAAGAGGAACGGCGCGTCCTGCACCGCGTAGAGAACCGCCAGCGAGACCATCACCACTGCCAGCAGCAGCGCAGCGTGCACCGCCTTGCGCGCGAACAGCAGCCCGATCGCGGCGATCACGATGATCGGCGCGAGGATCCAGAACGCGATCATTCGGCGTCCTCCTTCCGCGCCGGCTGGCTGCGGCCGGCACCGCGGTAGTAGTCACCGTCGTCGTCACCGAGTCGCATCGGGTGCGGCGGCTGCTCCATCCCCGGCAGCAGCGGCGCCAGCAGGTCCTGCTTCTCGTAGATGAGGCTCGCGCGGGTGGAGTCGGCCAGCTCGTACTCGTTCGTCATCGTCAGCGCGCGCGTCGGGCAGGCCTCGATGCACAACCCGCACAGGATGCAGCGCAGGTAGTTGATCTGGTAGACGCGACCGTAGCGCTCGCCGGGAGAGAAGCGGCCGGACTCGTCCCCCGTGCCGTCGACGTTGTCCGCACCCTCGACGTAGATGGCGTCCGCGGGACAGGCCCACGCGCACAGCTCGCAGCCGATGCACTTCTCCAGGCCGTCGGGCCAGCGGTTGAGCTGGTGCCGGCCGTGGAAACGCGGTGCCGTCGGCTCCTTCTCGAAGGGGTACTGCTCGGTGACGACCTTGCGGAACATCGTCCGGAACGTGACCCCGAACCCGGCGACCGGGTCCCAGAACTGTTCCTTGAGGGTCGGCATCAGGCGGTGCCTCCTTCCTGGGCGGAGCTGGCGGCGGCCCGCTGCTCGGCC
>DASSOK010000029.1:0-13460 GCA_035700665.1 Marmoricola sp. | reverse complement strand
AGGTAGCGGCACCGCCCCTCGCGCCATAGCTCGCCCGTCTTTCCCGATGAGGCTGCGAGCTGCTTGGCGAGCGCCTCGCGCACCAGCTCGAGCGGCAGCCGCAGCGGAACCTCCAGGCGCGCCGCGAGCGCGCCCTGCGAGGACACGACAAGAAGACAGCCGAGCAGGAGGCCACGCAGGTTCACGGCCCACCACTACGGGCTGCCGCGTGACTTTTCTACCGCCGCCCATGAGCGGCTCGACGCCTCAGAGCGCCTCGACGAGCGCCATGATGTTGCCCTCGCTGTCCTTGAACCAGGCGGCCCTGCCCATCTCCTCCAGCGTGGCAACGTCGCCGTCCCATGTCACGCCGGGCATGTCGTAGTGCTCGAACTCGAGGCCCCTGGCCTTCAGCCCCTGCACCTCGTCCTCGACACTGCTGACATGCCACTGGGCGATGGTGTGACCGGCCTGGCCGGCGTACTCCGTCTGGTAGAGGTAGAAGGTCGTCCCGCCGTCAGTGGTGTAGACCAATCCGCCCGGATTCTCGTCGGCGGGAGCCAGGCCAAGCACGTCGGCATAGAAGCGACGCGCCCGGTCCAGGTCCGAAACGGGGACGTTTGCGGTGACTTTGCAGCCCTTGAGCATGGCTCCTCCTGAGGGTCATGGGTGCGCTCCCCAGGCGCTCTTCTCGCAAGGTAGTACCGCCGCGGCGGCCTGACCAGAGCCCGGGTGATTCGCGCAGTCGTTACCAACTCGTGTCCGTCTGCCCCTTCTGGGCTATTGACCCGCGCCCCTCTGCGGGTTGGGATCAGGGCGGTGTGCGCCGCGTCACGTGACTCTTCCGTGGATGTCGGGCGACGGGGTGTGCATCGTCCTTCAATTCACTCGGAGCCTCTGGAGGCATTCGTGTCACACCCCCGTTGGGCGACAGCACGGACACGTGCCCTTGCCGCGTTCGCCGGAGTGGGACTGGTGGCAGCGACCCTGTCCACCGCCACTTCTGTCCAGGCCGCACCTGCGGCCACCGCCAAGCCCGCCAGTCAGGCGGCTGCCGACCCCGTGACCACGCCTCCCGGCGGATTCACCAACGGCAACTACATGGTGACGCTCGCCGAGGTCCCGGCCGCCGCGTACTCCGGAGGGGTCAAGGGCTACGCCCGCACCCGGCCGGCCAAGGGCAAGAACTTCAACGCCGCCTCGAAGGCCGTGGTCAAGTACCGCGGCTACCTCAAGGCCAAGCACAACCGGCTGCTGACGAAGGTCGGCGCAACCGCCTACCACGACTACACCGTGGCGTTGAACGGCTTCGCCGCGCACCTGACCGCGAAGCAGGCCGCAACGCTGGCCAAGCAGCCCGGCGTCCTCGCTGTCCAGAAGGACGCGCTCCGACACCCGGATGCCGACGGCACCAACCGCTCCTGGGAGTTCTTCGGCCTCGATGACGAGCAGACCGGCCTCTGGAACAAGGTCGGCGGTGAGAAGAACGCCGGCAAGGGCGTGATCGTCGGGGTCATCGACACCGGCATCTGGCCCGAGAGCCCGTCGTTCGCGGGCAAGCAGATCAAGCGTGACCGGCACGGGCTGACCATCGACGGCCAGGGCATCCGCAGCTCGTGGATGGGCACCTGCCAGGCCGGCGAGCAGTGGAACGTGAAGAACTGCAACAGCAAGATCATCGGTGCGCGCTACTTCCTCGACGGCTTCGGCAAGAAGAGCATCGCCAAGTCCGACTACCTCTCGCCGCGTGACGGCAACGGGCACGGCTCGCACACCTCCTCCACGGCAGCCGGCAACCGGGTCAAGGACGTGGTCGTCGACGGCACCTCCTTCGGGACGATCTCCGGCATGGCGCCCGCCGCCCAGCTGGCGATGTACAAGGTCTGCTGGACCGGCGTCACCGACGACGGCTGTGCGAACTCCGACTCGGCGGCCGCGGTCGACCAGGCCGTCGCCGACGGCGTGGACGTGATCAACTACTCCATCGGTGGCACCAGCGAGGCCACGGTGCTCGACGAGGTGGAGCTCGCCTTCATGTTCGCCTCGGCAGCGAACGTGTACGTCGCCGTGTCGGCCGGCAACTCCGGCCCGGGCGCCAGCACGCTCGACCACCCGAGCCCGTGGCTGACCACGACGGCCGCCAGCACCTACTGGATCTCCCAGAAGAAGCTGGTCCTGGGCGATGGTCAGCAGTTCATCGGCGCCTCCACCACGGCAGCGCTGACCACGCCGACCCCGATGGTGATGGCCGAGGACGCAGCGCTCCCAGGAGCGGACCCGGACGAGGCAGCCGAGTGCTGGGCGAACACCCTCGACCCGGCCAAGGTGACCGGCAAGATGGTCGTCTGCCTGCGCGGAACGATCGCCCGCATCGAGAAGTCCTTCAACGTCCGTGACGCGGGCGGGGTCGCGATGGTGCAGATCAACCCGACGGAGAACTCCCTCAACGGCGACCTGCACGCCGTGCCGAGCGTGCACCTGCCCGACACCGCGCTGACGCCGGTGACCGAGTACGTGCGCGGCGGCGGCACGCCGACCGGCACGATCGTGGAGCTGACATCCGGTGAGTCGGACCTCCAGGTCCCCGAGGTGGCGGAGTTCTCCTCACGCGGCCCGTCGACCACGACCGGTGGCGACATCCTCAAGCCCGACCTCGCCGCTCCCGGCGTGGACGTGCTCGCCGCCGTGGCTCCGCCGTTCAACTTCGGCCGCAGCTACGACCTCTACTCGGGCACGTCGATGGCCTCGCCGCACAACGCGGGGCTGGGGGCACTCCTGATGCAGGAGCACCCTGACTGGTCTCCCATGGAGATCAAGTCGGCGCTGATGACGACGGCGGGTGACCACGCGTCGACCGACAGCAGCGACGGCGGCGTGTTCGCCCAGGGCGCCGGCTTCGTGGACCCGAATGCGGCAGCCGACCCGGGCGTCGTGTTCGACCACGGCATGGTGCAGTGGCTGGGCTACCTCGAGGGCGTCCTCGGCGCCGACCTGGACGCGAGCTTCGACATGGAGATCCCGACCATCGACGGCTCGCAGATCAACCAGGCGTCGATCGCACTCGGCTCGCTGGCCGGGGTGGAGACCGTGAGGCGCACGCTGACCAACGTCAGCGGTTCCACGGAGACCTACACCCCGACGGTGGACCTCCCCGGCATCGACGTGACGTTCTCGCACGACAGCGTCACGCTCGAGTCCGGTGAGTCGGAGAGCGTGGAGATCACCTTCACCCGCACCGACGCGCCGGCGGACGAGTACTCCACCGGCAGCCTCACGTGGACCGGCGACCAGGGCCACACGGCGCGGATGCCGCTGGCGGTTCGTCCGGTCGAGGTCGCGGCTCCGGCCGAGGTGACCGGCTCCGGCACCGACGGCACCGCCAACATCAAGGTGACGGCTGGCTACGACGGCACCATCGGTTCCGCGGTGTCCGGTCTGGTCGGGACCACCCCGGTCCCCGACTCCGTCGCCGCGGGGTCGTTCGACTACACGGCCCCGGCGGAGAGCGCCGCCACCGACCGTCGCGAGGTCGTGGTGAACGGCGCCAAGGTGGTGCGGTTCGCCATCGACGGCGCCGACGGAGACGACCTCGACCTGTGGGTCTACAAGAAGACCGCGGACGGGGAGCAGCTGGTCGCGCTGGACGCGGACGGCGACGGTGACGAGACCGTCACCCTGGTGGAGCCGGAGGACGGCACCTACGTGGCCTACGTCAACGGTTTCGCCACCCCGTCCGGCGGCGGTTACACGTGGGCGCAGTGGTTGGTCGACGGTGGTCCTGCCGGCAACCTGACGGTGACGCCGGACACCGCGCCCGCCAACATCGGCGAGGACACCACCTTCCAGGCCGGCTGGAGCGGCCTCGACCCGGCCCAGCGCTACGTGGGCTGGATCGGCTGGACCAAGGCCGGATCGGAGGTCGGCGGCACCGTCGTCTCCATCAACTGAGAGACCGCACCACAGGTGCCCCCGCCGGGTTCGCCCGGCGGGGGCACCTGCGTTCTCGGGGCCCAGCTGCCCGTCAATCGGCGGGTACGACGACCTGCCGCCCACAACCGGCGAGCACCACGACGGCGTCGGTGTCGCTGGTGGCCCGGACCCCCGCGGCACAGGTCAGTCCCGCTCGCCGCACGTCCACGACGACCCGGGCGACGTTGCTGAGCCGCAGCACCAGCACGTCACGAGGCGTCGTACCCGGCGCCGCGCCCCAGGCCTGCGTCTCGGTGACGTGGGCGAGCGGCTCCTGGCCGCCCAGCAGCACCCCGGCGCCGGGCTTCGTGGCCAGCACCGGAGCGTCGCCGCGCCGCGTCGCGAGGCTGTGCGCGTCGACGGTGCCGGTGGTCGAGGCGTCGGCGGGCCGGATGTCGCTGAGCCACCAGGCATGGTCGGCGCGGATGCCGCCGATGGTGGTGTCCTCCCGACGGTCGACGACGTAGGTGACGTGCCGCGGATCGCGGGCAACGAGGTGGTGGCCGAGGAAGGCTGCTCCCGGCCCGTACTCGTCGTTCGCCGCCAGGGTCAGGTGGTCAGCGGTGGGGAACGTCCAATTCGTGAACCGGACGCCGGCCGCCTGCAGCCCGGCGACGGCCTGCCGCTGCGTGTTGAGGTTGACCAGCTCGTCGGCTCCCGCCGCCCAGCTCATCAGCGGGTTGTTGCGCAGCGAGGCGAGCTGGTCGCCCACCGTGCCGGGGGCGCCGACCACGGAGAAGCCTCGGCCGAAGAGGTCGGGCCAGCGCGCGAGCATCCGGTAGGTGGCGAACCCGCCCATCGAGTAGCCGCTGATCGCGGTCCAGCGCGGGTCGAGGTCGTAGTGGTGCGCGACGTCGGCCCAGGTCTCGAACAGGTCGGCCTCCGCCGCACCGGCGTAGAAACCGTCGGGCCCCCGACCGCTTGGCGTCACCACGATCGAGCCGGTCGCGCGCTCGCCGAGCTCCGACTGGTTGCTGCTCGCGGCGTACTGGTTGTAGTTGGCCGACAGCGAGTGAGGCAGCAGCGTCAGCCCCCAGCCGGCGTCGGGTCTCGGCTTGCGCGGGACATAGAGGGCATAGGACTGCAGCCGACCGGTGACGCTGCCGGTGCAGTCGGCCGCGGGTCCGGTCTCGTCCGGAGTGAGCAGGGAGCCGGACAGGAGCGAGAAGCACACAGTGTCGGGGTCCAGTCCCTCGCCGAAGCTGAACCGGCTGGACAGGATCCGGTCCATCGGGCCACGCTTCGGCACCGCCGAGTCGTCACGTCGCCGGTCCCGCAGCTTGCCGAAGTCGATGTTCGCGGCGAACGGGGAGACATCGCCGAGCGCCAGCTGCAGCGCCTGCTGGCGTTCGCGCCAGAAGGCCGAGGTCGCTGCCGCTCCTACGGCGGTGTCGGCGATCGTCGCGCCGGCGATCAGCGGCCACGGCTCGTCGCGACGGGGTCCGACGTTGACGATCGCCACGTTGAGCGGGTTGCCGCCACCCGGCTTCGTCGCGGACGCCGTGCCAAGGCCGGGGACCAGGTAGCTACCGGCTGCGGTGTCCCACAGGCCGACCCCGATCGTCGTACGGATGGTGCGGCGGCCGGGGTTCCACGCCGCGTGCGGGATCCGCACGGTGACCTGGTTGCGGGCGGTGTCCACGGCCACCGTCGGCCGCGGGATCAGCCGGTGACCGGCAGCGTCGGTCAGCTCGGCGGTGTCGCCGTGCCAGGTCAGGAACAACCCCGCCGGAGACTTCACCCCAGCGTGGTGTGGCCAGGCGACCTTCTGGCTGCTGCCGCCCAGGGCGATGGTGAACGCCGTGCGGTCAGGCGCCTTCAGCGTGTTGAGCGTGACGCGGAATGCGGTGCTGGTGTCCAGCGGCCGGACCCGCAGCTCGACGAGGTCCGCGCCGTTGAACGCGAACGCCTTGTCCGTCGGGTAGGTGTAGCTGCCGAAGGCCGGCGAGAACGTGTGGCTCTCGGTGTCGTACGGCGTCGTGGGGTCGAGCACGCCCCGGGCACCGTGGTCGTCCTGGAGGTAGTCCTGGTAGAGCCACTCGCCGTCCCGGTAGGACTCGGCACCCGAGATGAGGATCGGCTTCGCGTGCCAGGGCCCGGTGTTCTGCAGCTGCGGTGCCGTCACCGGCTTCGCGTACAGCAGGTCCGGACCGGGGCGGGCACCGCTGGCCACCCGCGGGAGGCTCCGGCTCGCCGCCGCAGTAGAGCCGCCGGCGTCCGCCGGACCGGCGACGAGGAGCGACCCCGCCACCGTGATCGCTGTTGCTGTCGCGGCCGCTTTGGCAAGTCTGCTCACGTCCTCGGGCAACGACGGAGCCGACGCCCGGTTACGACGCGACCTGCCCTTGCCGGCACGCCGAGCAGCCGGATCTGCACCAGACCTTCACGACTTCTCCGTGCCTTCCGGCCAGTGCGGCCCGTAGCGTTCGAGGCATGGAGCAGACCTTGCGCACGACCGACACCCCCTACCGCCTGGGCTTCGCCGTCGCCCTCGGCACCTCGCTCCTCCTGCTCTACGGGATGGCTGCGCTGGGCATCATCGGGGCCGGCGGACGCCCCGACCTGATGTACCTCGGCGTGCTCGCCGTCGGCATCGTGGGCGGCGCCGTCTCACGGCTGCGAGCCCCCGGCATGGCGGTGACGCTGGTCGCGATGGCCGCCGCCCAGATGATGGTCGCGGTCATCGCCCTCATTGCCGGGCTGCAGGACGAGCCGGGTGCCTCCGTCGTCGAGATCCTCTGGCTCAACGGGGCGTTCGCGGCGATGTTCCTGCTGTCGGCGTGGTTATTCCGGCGGTCGGCCGGCGAGCTGCGCTGAGCAGCCGGGCCCGGAACCACGCCGGGGAACGGCGCCGGGATCTCACAGCCGACCCGTAGGGTCGAGCGACTCCACCGGCTCCAGGAACTCGATGCACACACCCGCGTCACCGTTGGTGGCGAAGGTGACGAAGCGGTTCATGGCTGGCATCCGCCCTCGTACCCAGCGTCGGTCAGCTGAAGCCGATCGCTCGACGTCAGGCCTGCGGTCTCCGGCGGAACAGCGGCGGTAGGAAGCGGACCATCAGGCTCGACCAGGTCAGGTGGGTGAGCAGCGGTGCCTGGACGCCTTGGGAGGCCCTGCGCTGGAGCCCGAACAGGCTGCCCATCACCGCTGCCGCGAGGACCAGGGCGGGGTTGCGCGTCGTGGTCGTCGCCAGCGTGTAGACGAGCGTCGAGATGGTGGCCGGGTGCCGCTCGCCCAGCGCGGTGTAGAGGGCACCGCGGAAGAAGATCTCCTCGCCGACCCCGTTCGCCAGGGTGACCAGCAGCACCCGCCCGTCGTCGCCCTCCTCCGCGAAGGCGAGGACGTCGGAGACTGCCCGGCGCAGGGGCGGGATCCGGCGCGCGACCTGGCCGCCGACGTAGAACACGGCGAATGCGGCGGCCCCCGTGACGACCGGCGTCACCACCGGGCGGTGCAGCCGGTCATCGCGACTCTGCACCCAGCCGCGGTGCAAGGGGCCGGAGAGCAGACCGCCCAGCGTCCAGACACCGGCCACCACCGACGTGGAGGTGTAGAAGGCGCGGGAGCCCGGTCGGGTCGACAGCGAGACGCCCAACGCTCCGGCACCGATCAGCGTCACGACGCCCACCACACGCCTGCGGCGCCGCATCACGGCAGGGTCCTCGTGGTGCGAGACGGGGGCGACGTGGTTCAGCGGCTTCGGCAGGCGATTTCCCAGCCTGGCGATGCGGCGCGTGCCCCGCGTCGGTACGGGCGTCATGCCTCGTTCTCCGCGCGGCGCTCGTCGAACGCACGCCGCACCGCCTCGTCGTAGCCGATCGGCTCGAAGGGTACGACGGCACGGATCGCGTCGTCGCGGACGACCACCTCGTTCGTCATCGAGTCGACCAGCGACCGCCCGGTCTGCTGGTCGACGTCGGTGACCAGCGAGAGCCAGCGCGAGGAGAGCTTCGGCGACAGCAGCGGCACCGGCACGATCGGGAGGCGGCGCCCCTCGATACGCGCCACGCGTTCCAGCATCGAGCGATAGCTCAACACCTCCGGACCCCCGACGTCGAAGGTCCGGCCCAGTGCCTGCTCGTTGCCGAGCACTCCCACCAGGTAGCGGACGACGTCGTCGATCGCGATCGGCTGGGTGCGGGTGTCGACCCACCGCGGTGTGACCATCGCCGGGAGGTGGGCGACCAGCTGGCGAGTGATCTCCCACGAGATGCCGCCGTGGCCGATGACGATGCCCGCGCGAAGCACCGTGACCGGGACGCCTCCCGCGCCGAGCAGCCCTTCCACCGCGCGTCGGCTGCTCAGGTGGTCCGACAACCGGTCGTCATCACTGCCGAGCCCACCGAGGTAGATGATCTGCTCGATACCGGCCGCCGCGGCGGCCAGGCCGAACCCCTGCGCGGCCTTGGCGTCGAGCTCCACGAACTCCTCCGAGTCCAGGGAGTGCACGAGGTAGTAGGCAGCGGTGCACCCCTGCATCGGCTCGCCCAATGACTCCGGGTCGTGCACGTCGCCGTAGCAGGCGCGTGCAGGTCCGGCGTAGTGCTCGGGCCGACGCGTCATCGCCCGCACGTCGTGGCCGGCTGCGACGAGCGCTTCGGTGAGCCGGCTGCCGACGAACCCCGACGCTCCGGTCACCAGCACCGTTCCACTCACTGTCCGCTCCCTTCGGCGCGCCCGACGCGACGACACTAACCTTGCCGTCGAGCCCACACCTCGGGAGCGGCCCTGCGGTTCAGCCGTCCAGCTCCAGGTCGACGCGCTCGATCGTCCCTCCGGAGAAGGGGAAGCTCACCGGGAAGTCCCCCACCGGCGAGCCCGTCGTACACCCGATGTCGAAGGTCTCGTCGATGGAGAAGATCGCCGGCGGCGTGGCGCGCAGGTGCCCCTTGGCGACCGGACGGCCGTCGCAGACCACGGTGAGCTGGGCCGGTCGGGCCCATCCGGGTCCCTGGTAGTCGAAGACCACCTCCACCTGGTGACGCCCCGGCTCGAGCGGCTCGCCGACGAGAGAGACCCGGTCCACCTCGAAGACCCGGAAGGTGAGCACCGGACGGTGCTGCGGGTCCACCCACAGGGCCCACCCGGCCGCGCGGCCGCCCATCGTGGCGACCACGCCCTGCACCTCCTCGGTCGTGGCGAGCGAGGCGCGCAGGTGCCAGGACCGACCGACGAGGCGCGGAGCCTGGCTCTCGGGCACGCCCAGAGTGCCGACGTGGAAGGTGAAGCTGGTCCGTCCCTCGCAGAGCCGCGGCATCCGCGTGCGAGAGACGCGGGCGTCGTGCAGCGGCCAGATGCCCACACGCTCCGCCTCGGCGGTGAACAGGGCCTGTAGCTCGGCCAGCTTCTCCGGATGCTCCGCGGCGACGTCGTGCGCCTGACTGAAGTCCGAGCGCAGGTCGTAGAGCTCCCAGCAGTCCTCGGCGAAGTCCCTGGGCGTGCCGGGCAGGCCGACGGTCCACGGCACGCCACCGTGGTGGGCCGACGCGAGCCAGCCGTCGGAGTAGATGGACCGGTGCCCGTTGACCTCGAAGTACTGCCTGGTGTGGCGCTCCGGCGCGTCCGCGTCGTCGAAGGAGTAGGCCAGGCTGGTCCCGTCCATCGGCAGCTGGGCGATGCCGTCCACCTCCTCCGGCACGTCGATGCCAGCCGCCTCGAGGATCGTGGGGACGAGGTCGTTGACGTGGGCGAACTGCTCCCGCAGCTCACCGGAGCGGCCGATGCGCGCGGGCCAGGACAGCACCATCGGGTTGCGGGTGCCGCCGAGATGGGAGGCGACCTGCTTCATCCACTGGAAGGGTGCGGTCATCGCCCACGCCCACCCGGCCGGGTATTGCGGGTACGAGTCGCTGGTGCCGATCCGGTCGAGCGCGTCGAGCCGGACCTCGTCGGACTCAACCAGGCCCTGGAGCGTGCCCATGTAGTTGACGCTGCCGGGCAGGCCACCCTCGGCGCTGCTGCCGTTGTCGCCCACGACGTAGCAGAAGAGGGTGTCCTCCAGCTGGCCGCTCTCCTCCAGCGCGGCGACGAGCCGGCCGATGTGGGTGTCGGTGTGCTCGAGGAAGCCGGCGTAGACCTCCATCAGCCGGGACGCGACCAGTCGCTCGCCGTCGGAGAGGCCGGCCCAGGCGGGGATCTCCGCCGGCCGTGGGGTGAGGCCACTGCTGTCCGGCAGCACCCCGAGCTCCCGCTGGCGGCTCCAGATCTCCTCGCGCAGTGCGTCCCAGCCGACGTCGAACCGGCCGCGGTAGCGGTCGCTCCACTCGCCCGGCACGTGCAGCGGCGCATGCGTCGCCCCGGGTGCCAGGTAGAGGAAGAACGGGCGGTCCGGCGTCAATGACTGCTGCATCTGCAGCCACGAGATCGACCGGTCGACCAGGTCCTCAGTGAGGTGGTAGCCGGGCACTTCCGGCCGGTCGACGGGAGCGGTGCCTTCGTAGAGTGTCGGCTCGTACTGGTGGGTCTCGCCGCCGAGGAAGCCGTAGAAGTGGTCGAAGCCCTGGCCGGTCGGCCAGCGGTCGAACGGACCGGCCTGCGAGGACTCCCAGGCCGGCGCGAGATGCCACTTGCCGATGCAGGCGGTGCTGTAGCCCTCGTGTTGCAGCACCCGGGCCACCGAGGCGGTCTCGGGCCGGAGGACACCTCGATAGGCCGGGTGGTCGAAGGCCGAGTTCAGCACCGTGCCGACCCCGGTGACGTGGGCGTCCCGGCCGGTCAGCAACGACGCCCGCGTCGGCGAGCAGATGGCCGTGGTGTGGAAGCGGTTGTAACGCAGGCCGGTCGCGGCGAGCGCGTCCAGCGTCGGCGTCCGGACCGGGCCGCCGAACGTCCCAGCAGCGCCGAAGCCCACGTCGTCGAGCAGGACGACGACGACGTTCGGCCGGGTCAACGCGTTGCTTCCGCGCGGTGCGCGTCCACCCACTTGCGGCTCCAGCGCAGCCCCACCTGGGCCATCAGCGCCGGCTCCGCCTGGGCGCGCTGCTCGAGGATCTCGACGTACGCCGCCTGCGCGTCGGCGTCGTCCCGGTCGGCCAGGAACGCCCACTCCGCGAGGTGGCAGGCGAGCCGAAGGTCGGTCTGCGCCAGCTCCCGGGCGCGCACGACGAGCTGCTTGGTGCCCCCGGCGAGCGCGGCGATCTCCGCGGCCTGGTCCGCTCGAGGAGCCGGCAGCAGGTTGGCCGGGTAGCCGTCCCACCAGCCGGAGTAGCGCCGGATCACGTTGCGGCAGACGAACTCCGGCTGGTCGTAGACCGTCGGGAGCCGTGGGTGGCTGGTGAGCTCCTCAGGGATCTCCAGCGACTCGACGATGTCGTCGTGCAGCATCCCGGCGTTCAGTCCCCGCAGCGCGTGGTCGACGATGTGCCGCAGGTAGCGCGACAGCGTCAGCAGCTCGTCCTGGAGGGCCTCCTCACCCAGCGCGACGTCGCCGTGCCCGGTGATGACCACCTCCGGCCGGAGCGAGGCCATCTCCTCCGCCGCGTCGGCCCACTCCTCGGCGTACCGCTGCACCTTGCGGGGGTTGCCCGCGTTGGGCAGGTAGCCGGTGAGCAGGTCGCCGGCCGCGATCACGCGCCGCTCGGGGGCCCACACCCAGGTGGCGTCGTCGGTCTCACCCTTGCCGTGCCGGAGCACGAAGGTCTCCCCGCCGATCGCCAGCTCGAGGGTGTCGGTGTAGGTGCGGGTCGGCCAGTCGAAGTCGCTCTCCTCCTCCGCCCACCTCTTGCCGTCGCGACCCGGGCGCTGGCCGTTGATGTGCGCGTTCAGCCCGGCCGTCCGGATGTAGCGGTGGAAGTGCTCGACCACGCCTTCGTGCGCCACGATGTCAGGTCGCTCGCCGGCCTCGTGGAACGCCCAGAGCCCGAAGCAGTGGTCGCTGTGCCCGTGGGTGAACACCACCGTGTGCAGCGGCTTGTCACTGACCGAGCGGACGGCCTCGAGCAGCGCCGGCCCGTCGCCGCGACAGCCGGCGTCCACCATCAGCAGGCCCTCGTCGGTCTCGAACAGACCGACGTTGACCATCCCCGGCTGGATGAACCAGGTCCGGGGCGCGACCTTCTGCACCACCGGCGGCTGCCCCGCGCTGTGGTCGCGGGAGAAGATGTGCAGCCCCTGGTCGGGGTTGAACAGGCCGAACGCGGCGCGGGCTGCCTGCTGCTGGTTCTGGGGGAATGCCATGGGGACCTCTGTCGTCATCGGGACCGGTGTCGAGCCTGATTCAGCCAAGCCGCGGCACTCGACGGCGCCCGGCTTCCGGTGAGTGGGACGCGTCACACTGCCCGGTCACCCCGCTGCCTAGGTTCGCCGGGTGGTCCGCCGACTGTCGCTCCGGCTCGTGGAGCTGTTCGCCGTCCTGCTGCTGGTCAGCTTCGGCGTGTTCATGCTGCTCTCCCTGGTCTCGGGCGACCCGGCGATCGCCGTGCTCGGTGAGGGCCACACCAAGGCGGAGTACGCCGCCCTGCGGCACGAGATGGGACTGGACGGACCACTGCTGCCGCGCTACTTCGACTGGCTCGGCGGCGTCCTCACCGGCGACTTCGGCACCTCGCTGCTACCACCGCAGACCAGCGTCCTCGAGCGGCTCGGCGGCGCGATCCCGGTCAGCGTCGAGCTGGCCGTCCTGGGCCTGGCGATGGCCCTGGTCGTCTCCATCCCGCTGGCGATGTGGTCGGCCTACCACGAGGGCGGCCGCATCGACCGGACCATCAGCGCGGTGATGTTCGGCCTGCTGTCGATGCCGTCGTTCCTCGTCGGCCTGCTCCTGATCGCCGTGCTCGCCAATGGCCTCGGGCTGTTCCCCCGCGCCGAGTGGGTGCGGATCTCCGAGAGCCTCGGCGGCAACCTGCAGCACGCCTTCCTGCCGGCGCTGACGATCGCGCTGATGGAGATGGCGATGTTCACCCGGATCCTGCGCAACGACCTGGTCACCACGCTGAAGGAGGACTTCATCCTGTCGGCGCGGGCGAAGGGGATGCCGCCGCTGCACATCCTGTTCAGCGACGCGCTGCGGCCCTCATCCTTCTCCCTCGTGACGATCCTCGGGCTCAGTGTCGGCCGGCTGATCGGCAGCACCGTGATCGTGGAGTACCTCTTCGCCCTTCCGGGGGTGGGCCGGCTGGTGATCGAGTCCGCCACTCAGGGCAACTACCCGATGGTGCAGGGCGCCGTGCTGCTCGTCGCGCTGGTGTACGTCGCTGTGAACGCGTTCATCGACCTCTCCTACGGCTATCTGGACCCGAGGACCCGTCATGCCCGAGCTTGACGCCGCCATCAGTGCTCCCGCGCCGGCCCCTGCCGCGGTGGCGGAGCCGACGGTCCCGCGACGCCGACGCGAGCGGGACTTGGTCTTCTGGCTGGCGATGGCCTGGCTGGTCCTGGTCGTGGGAGCCGCCGTGCTGGCCCCGCTGCTGCCGCTCGGCAACCACGACGACTCCGTGAAGGCGCTCACCGAGCCGCTCTACGCGCCACCGGCGCTGGGGTCCGACCACCTGCTGGGCACCAACAACTACGGT
>DASSOK010000028.1:0-50619 GCA_035700665.1 Marmoricola sp. | reverse complement strand
AGCGCCGACCGCGCCGAGGTCCGTGCCGCCCTCATCGCGCTGCCGGGCATCGGCCCGTGGACGGCCGACTACATCGCGCTGCGGGCGCTGGGGGATCCGGACGTGTTCCTGCCCACGGACGTCGGTGTCCGCCACGCGGCGGCGCGCCTCGGCATTGCGGACGTCGAGGTCGCGGCCCGGGCCTGGCGACCGTGGCGCTCCTACGCGCTCATGCACCTGTGGTCGGCGCCTGCCGACCCCGACCAGAAGGAGTCATAGGGTGACGACACTGCCCGCCACACCAGCAACGACCGCTCACGCACCGGAGACGACGACCATGTGGACGACGATGGATTCGCCGGTGGGCGAGCTGCGCATCATCGCTGGCCCGCAGGTGGACGGGCAGCTGGCGATCCTGGCCATCGAGTTCAGCCCCTTCCGCGGCCTGGCCGACGGGCGTCCGATCGGCGAGCGCAGGGACGATGCCCCGCTCCTGCGCGGTGCGGTCGAGCAGCTCACCGCCTACTTCGCCCGCGAGCGACGCGACTTCGACCTGCCCCTCGCACCGGTCGGTTCGGAGTTCCAGCGGCGGGTCTGGGACCAGCTCCTCGCCATCGAGTACGGCGAGACGGCGTCGTACGGCGAGATCGCGCGTCGCCTGGGCAAGTCGAACGCCGCCTCCCGCGCGGTCGGCCTGGCCAACGGGCGCAACCCCATCCCGATCGTGATCCCCTGTCACCGGGTCATCGGCGCCAACGGCTCGTTGACCGGCTACGCCGGAGGCATGGAGCGCAAGCAGGTACTCCTCGAGCTGGAGCAGCACGCGTTGTTCTGACTCGACGCGTTGAACCCGACGGCGGCGTCCCCCGTGGACCTGGACAGGAGCATCCGCCACCGAAGGGAACCGCCATGCGCAGAACTGCCGCCACCGCCCTCGCAGGATCCGGCGCCGCCGCCGTCGCCGTCCTCGCCGCGCTCGCCGGACCGAGTCAGGCCAGCCCCCGGGTGGGCGACTGGTCCGCCGACCTCGCACCTGTCAATCACAGCGGGTCGGGCCACGTCGACCTGCACCAGCACGGCACCGAGCTGACCGTCGACCTCTCGGCACTCGGCCTGGACGACGGCATCCACCTCGCCCACATCCACGGCATCAGGCAGGCCGAGGCGGAGTGCCCGTCGCTGGCCGCCGACGCCCCACCGGCCGGCGACGGCAACGGGCTGGTCGACATCGGCGAGGGGCTGGCGTCCTACGGGCCGGTGCTGCGCACGCTCAGCAACGGGACCAACGATCGCGGCACGGCACTCGACTGGCAGCGGATGTTCAAGCACCTGGACAACGGTGACGGCATCGCCTCGCTGGGCGACCTGGACCAGTACGCCATCGTGGTGCACGGCGTCGACGTGGACGGCGACGGGTTGGCGACCAACCCCGACGCCCTCGGGAACGGCGCCGGGAACGCCGACAACGAGGTCTCGATGCCGGCGCTCTGCGGGGTGATCGTGGCGCACTGATCGCCCGCGCCGGACGTCCTGCAAGGTGGCCGCCCTGACGACCGAGGTGCAGGACGTCAGCCCAGGGCCAGGGTGATGACCTCGGCGGCCTCCAGCGCCCGGCCGGCGTCCAGGGCGTCGCCGTACGCGTCCTCACCGAGCGCCGACCGGGCGGCGGCCTCGGCGTCGACACGGAGCTGGGCGTCGGGCAGGTAGTAGGCGTAGACGTCCGCGCCGACCACCTCCCTCAGTCCGTCGCTGGCCCCGAGCAGCGTCGCCGCGCGCGGATGGTCGCCGGCGCGGGCCTCGATCGCCGCGAGCGTCTCGGTGAACCAGGCCAGGTTCGCCAGGTCCCCCGTCTCCTCGGAGAGCGCGATGCCCTCCAGGACGTGCCGACGGGCCAGTGCGTCGTCGTGCAGCGCCAGCGCCACCTGCGCGAGGTTGTAGAGCGCGACGTAGGTGGCCAGGCGGTCGCCCCGGCCTCGAGCCAGCTCGAGGCCCTGCTCGATGGGAGCCAGCGCATCCTGCGGTTTGCCTCGCAGGAGCAGGACCGTGCCGAGCCAGACGTGCACCAACGACGCCATCCAGGTGCTGCCCGCGCCGTCCGCACGATCGAGGGCCTCGCGGAAGCGTGACTCAGCGGCGCCGAGCTCCCCGGTGCCCAGCGCGGCGAGGCCGGTGCCGGCGCGGGCCTTGGCGTAGACCTCGTCGTCGTCCAGCTCACCGGCGAGCCGGTCGGCCCGGTCCCAGTAGTCAGTGGCTGCGGCCAGGTCGCCGCCGGCGTAGCTCATCGTCGCCGCCGCGAGCAGTGCCCGGCTGCGGGCGTGGTCGGTGAGGTCGTGGGCCAGGCACGCCTCGGCGAGTCGACGGCCGAGCACCAGGTGCCCGCGGAGCCACCAGTACAGCCACATCGACCAGGTCAGGCTCGCTGCCGTGGCGATGTCCTCAGGGGTGCCGAGGTCGAGGGAGCGCTCGACCGCGACCACGATGTCTGCTTCCTCCACCTCGATGCGCGCGAGCCAGTCGACCTGGTCGCCGTGCTCATAGCCGACGGCCGCCTCGTCCGCGAGGTCGAGGAACAGACGAGCGTGCGCGCGGGCGGCGGCCGCGGCCCGGTCGCCGAGGAGCAGGCTGCGGGCGTACTGGGCGACCGGCTCCAGCATGACGAAGCGCTGCCGCCCGTCGTCCGCACGCCGTACGACGACCAGCGAGCTCTCCACGAGCACACCGAGCAGGGGCAGCACCTCCTCCCTGGCGAACCCGCCGGCCTCCACCGCCAGCCTCTCGGCGGACTCGAGCGTGGCTCCCACCCGGAAGGTCGCGAGCAGGGTGAAGAGCTGCTGGGCCCGCTCGTCCAGCAGCCCGAAGCTCCAGTCGAGCGTCGCCCGCATGGTGCGCTGCCGCTCCGGGAGGTCGCGCGAGCCACCGGTCGACAACGTCTGCTCGAGGCGGCCGAGCAGTGCGGTCGGCTCGAGCACCCGGAGGTGGGCGGTCGCGAGCTCCAGGGCGAGGGGCAGCCCGGCCAGCCGGTGGCAGATCTCGGCACAGGCGCGCACGTCGTCCGGTGGCAGCACCCGCGAGCCCGTCAGGGACTCCAGCCGGTCGAGCACCAGGGCTCCCGCCGGCGACCCCTCCAGCTCGGCCATCGCCGATGTCCCCACCGGCGGGAGCGCCAGGGGCGCGACGGCGTACTCGCGCTCGCCGCGCACCTGCAGCGGTGACCGGCTCGTGACGAGCACGGAGACGCCGGACGCCAGTGCGGTCAGCTCCGCGATGCGCGGCGCCGCGCTGAGCAGGTGCTCGAAGTTGTCCAGGACCAGCAGGGCCCGCAGCGGCGCGAGGTGTGCCGCCACCGCGGTGAAGGCGTCGGGCCCGTCGGTGCCCGGCAGGCCGAGCACCCGGGCCAGCACGGGTGCGACCAGGGCGGCGTCGGCGACCGAGGCGAGCGAGACCCGGAAGACGCCGTCGGGATGCCGCGACCCGGCCCGTTCGGCCACGGCGGCGGCCAGGCGGGTCTTGCCGACACCACCCAGGCCGGTGAGCGTCACCAGGCGCGCACCACTCCGGAGCAGCTCCACCACCTCACCGACCTCGGCCTCCCGGCCGAGGAGCCGCGTCGGCGGAACGACGAGGTCGACCGACGCTGCTGCGGCCGGGGCGTCGGCGGCGGCCGCTGCCGCAGGTGGCCCTGCGGCCGGCCGTGGGCGCCGCTGGGAACGCCCACGCGGGACCGACGAGATGAGCGTCGCGCGCTCCTCCTCGGTGGCGCCGAGCGCCTGGGCGAGCGCCCGGACGGTGTGCGGGTAGGGCCGGGTCCGGGTGCCGCGCTCGAGGGCGCTGATGGCGTGCGGCGTCAGGCCGGCCTGCTCGGCGAGCTCCTGCTGGGTGAGGCCGGTGCGCTCGCGCAGGGAGCGCAGGACCTCCCCGAACCGCTCGCCCTCGACGTCGACGTGGGTCTGTTGCGGCATGGCCGGGAGCATAGGTTCGCCGGCCGGCTGCTGTCCCGTGTCTGGACGATTGGGCAGCAACCGGACAACTGTGCGGGCAGTGTGCGGCCGCTGCCCGTGGTGTGTCACCGCCCCCGCCACGAGGCTTCTGCTTGCCGGGCATTCCGAGCCGCCCGGCGAGGAGGAGCGATGAGTACGACGCCGTGGCTGCCCGTCGAGTGGCAGCCGCCGCACCGGGTCGCCCTGGACACCGGGCACCACCTGCGGCCGATCCGGGCCGACGACGTCGACCTGGACATGTTGGCGGTGATGGGCTCGCAGGAGCGGCTGTGGTCGGTCTACGGCAAGGCCTGGGGCTGGCCGCCGGCCACGATGACCGCCGAGCAGGACCGCGAGGACCTGGCCCACCACGAGGACGAGATGGTCCGGCGGGCTTCCTACAACTACGCGCTCTTCGACACCGGCGAGACGGAGCTGCTCGGGTGCGTCTACATCGACCCGCCCGACAAGGCCGGAGCGGACGCGGAGATCTCGTGGTGGGTCGTCGACTGGCACGTCGGCGGACCCGTCGCCGCGGCGCTCGACCGCTTCGTCCCCGTCTGGATCGCGGAGAGCTGGCCGTTCCAGCGACCCCGCTACGTCGGCATCGACCTCAGCTGGGACGACTGGCTGGCGCTGCCGGAGGCCGGGCTGCCGGACGTCGTACCGGTCCAGACCGGTACGACGCACGGCGAGCTCGCGAGAACCAACCCGGCCCACGACGACACCCATCAACGGACATCGACATCAGTGACAGGAGACAACACATGAGCACCACGGCACGCAACGACGTGGAGTACCTCGTCGACCAGACAGACCCAGGCCGCGCAGCAGCCGGCAACGGCTGGGTCCTCGCCGGCGTGGGCGCCGGCATCGCAGGCCTCACCAGCATCGTCGGGAGCCTCATGGCCGGTGCGGCCTACGAGGAGGACATCGCCGGTGACGCGGTGGCCATCACGAACAGGCTCGCCGAGCAGACGACCCCGATCCTGGTCATGCACACCGGCGCGATGGTCGGGGCCGTGCTGCTGCTGGTCTTCGCCGCCGGGCTGCGTCGGCGGTTGGCGGCGAGCACGCCGCAGGGGAGCCTGCTCCCGCAGGTGGCCGCCTTCGGGCTGCTGCTCGTCTCCGTGGCCCAGCTCATGGGGTCGGCCCTGACCACCGAGTTCGTCTTCGGCGTCCAGGACCCCGACCTGCTCGTGCCCGAGACGGCCGTCTTCTTCGGCCACTGGATCGGCACCGTGCCGTGGCTGTGGGTCGGTGCCGGCGTCGCAGCGCTGGCCCTCGGCCTCGCCGGCCGCAGCTTCGGCGCCGTCGCGCCGTGGCTGGCCTGGACGAGCCTCGTCCTCGGCGGCATCACGACGCTCTTCGGGGTCAGCCCGCTGCAGTACATGGCCGGGATGACCGGTCCGCTCTGGCTCACCATCGCCGCGGTCGGCCTGCTCAAGCGCAGCTGACCGGAGACCAACACTCCACCGACATCCACACCATCAGGAAGAGAGATCATGCGCACACGCATCGCCATCACCGGATCGCTGCTCGCCCTGGGCACCGCCCTGGCTCCCGTCGCGGCCAACGCCGAGGGGGACCTCCCGGCGCCCGAGGTCAGCTTCGTGCACCAGAACGTCATCGTGACCGGGGCGCACCAGGACGAGGCCACCGTCCTCGCGAAGTACCGCTGCTACGGCGGTGAGGAAGGCACCCACCTGTGGGTGTCCGTCAAGCAGGGCGACAACCTCGAGGCCGAGGGCAGCAGCCAGTGGGCGACCAGCTGGTACGACACCAACTACCAGTGGGCCGAGAACCCCGCCGGCCAGACGATCGACTGTGACGGCCGCTGGCACGCCACCCGGTTCACCGTGAAGCGGGTCGAGGGCTGGGGCGAGCTGGAGCGGGGGAGCGCCTGGGTCCAGTTCTGCGTCTACGACAGCGAGGGCCGCGCCGGCTCGTTCAACGGCTACAAGACCGTGAAGATCAGCTGACCCTGCCGGGGGAACGAGATCGGCCGCTCCGGGCAACCGGGGCGGCCGATCTGCGTCGTACGACGTTCTGGGTGCTACTCGGCAGCCGCGCGGCGCAGCGACTCCGACAGCCGCTCGGCCGCCGCCAGCACGGCCGGGGCGTGCATCCGGCCGGGCTGGCGGGACAGCCGCTCCAGCGGACCGGACACCGAGACGGCGGCGATGATCTTGCCGCTGGGGGAGCGGACCGGGGCGGACACCGACGCGACGCCCTGCTCGCGCTCGCCGACCGACTGCGCCCATCCGCGACGGCGGATGCCGGCGAGCGCGGTGGCGGAGAACGCAGCGTTCTGGAGGCCGCGGTGGATCCGCTCGGGGTCCTCCCAGGCGAGCAGCACCTGGGCCGCGGAGCCCGCCCGCATGGTGAGCTGGGAGCCGACCGGGATGGTGTCGCGCAGGCCGCTCGGGCGCTCGGCGGCCGCGACGCAGACGCGGTGCTCGCCCTGGCGGCGCCACAGCTGCGCCGACTCGCCGGTGATGTCACGCAGCCGGGCCAGCACGGGACCCGCGGCGGCGAGCAGCCGGTCCTCGCCGGCGGCCGCGGACAGCTCCGCGAGCCGGGGACCGAGGACGAACCGCCCCTGCATGTCGCGTGCCACCAACCGGTGGTGCTCGAGGGCCACCGCCAGGCGGTGCGCCGTCGGCCGGGCCAGCCCGGTGCCCGCCACCAGGCCGGCCAGGGTGGCCGGTCCGGCCTCGAGGGCCGCCAGCACCAGGGCCGCCTTGTCGAGAACTCCGACTCCGCTAGAGTTGTCCATATGGCAATATTGCCGTCTCAGATCATGGGATGCAAGCGTTACGCTGTGTGACCTGAGGAACCGTGCCGAGCAAGGTGGAGGAAGTCATGGGCAGGACCCTGGCGGAGAAGGTGTGGGACGAGCACGTCGTGAGGAGTGCTCCGGGTGAGCCGGACCTCCTGTTCATCGACCTCCACCTTCTTCACGAGGTCACCTCACCGCAGGCGTTCGACGGCCTGCGGCTGGCGGGCCGCCGGGTACGTCGCCCCGACCTGACCCTCGCGACCGAGGACCACAACGTCCCGACCGTCGACTGGGACAAGCCGATCGTCGACCCGGTGTCCCGCACGCAGGTCGAGACGCTGCGCCGCAACGCCGAGGAGTTCGGGGTCCGGCTGCACAGCCTCGGCGACGTGGAGCAGGGCATCGTGCACGTGGTCGGCCCGCAGCTCGGCCTGACCCAGCCCGGCATGACGATCGTGTGCGGTGACAGCCACACCTCCACGCACGGCGCCTTCGGCGCGATCGCCTTCGGGATCGGCACCTCCGAGGTGGAGCACGTGCTCGCCACCCAGACACTGATGCAGGCCCGGCCGAAGACCATGGCGGTCACCGTCAGCGGGTCGTTGCCCCCGGGCGTGACCGCCAAGGACCTGATCCTCACCCTGATCGCCAGGACCGGCACCGGCGGTGGCCAGGGCTACATCGTCGAGTACCGCGGGCAGGCCATCGAGGAGCTCTCCATGGAGGGCCGGATGACCGTGTGCAACATGAGCATCGAGTGGGGCGCGAAGGCCGGCATGATCGCCCCCGACCAGATCACCTTCGACTACATCCACGGGCGGCCGGAGGCGCCGCAGGGCGCCGAGTGGCACGCCGCCGTCGAGCACTGGAAGAGCCTCCGGACCGATGACGACGCGGAGTTCGACCGGGAGATCGTGCTCGACGCGGCCGAGATGACGCCGTTCGTCACGTGGGGGACCAACCCGGGCCAGGGCGTTCCGCTCGGCGGGAGCGTGCCGGTCCCCGAGCAGCTCCAGGACGAGCAGGATCGGGTCGCTGCCGAGAAGGCGCTGGCCTACATGGGCCTGGAGGCGGGCACGCCGATGCGCGACATCAAGGTCGACACCGTCTTCATCGGCTCGTGCACCAACGGCCGGATCGAGGACCTGCGTGCCGCCGCCGAGGTGATCCAGGGCCGTCACGTCGACGCCGACACCCGCCTGCTGGTGGTCCCCGGCTCGGTGCGGGTGCGCCTGCAGGCCGAGGAGGAGGGCCTCGACGTCGTCTTCAAGGAGGCCGGGGCCGAGTGGCGGGGGGCCGGCTGCTCCATGTGCCTGGGCATGAACCCCGACCAGCTCACCCCCGGGGAGCGCAGCGCCTCGACGTCGAACCGCAACTTCGAGGGCCGGCAGGGCAAGGGCGGGCGCACCCACCTGGTCTCACCACTGGTCGCCGCTGCGACCGCGGTCCGCGGCACCCTCTCCTCGCCCGCCGACCTCGAGCCGATCGCCGCAGTCGACACCACGGAGGCCTGAGATGGACAAGTTCACCACCCACACCGGCGTCGGCGTCCCGCTGCGGCGCAGCAACGTCGACACCGACCAGATCATCCCGGCCGTCTACCTCAAACGGGTCACCCGGACCGGCTTCGAGGACGGGCTCTTCGCGGCCTGGCGCAACGACCCGGACTTCGTGCTCAACAAGCCGGAGTACGCCGCCGGCACGGTGCTCGTCGCCGGACCGGACTTCGGCACCGGCTCGTCGCGCGAGCACGCCGTGTGGGCGCTGCAGAACTACGGCTTCAGGGTCGTGATCTCGCCGCGCTTCGCCGACATCTTCCGCGGCAACTCGGGGAAGGCGGGGCTGCTCGCGGCCCAGGTCGACGAGAAGGTCGTCCAGCGGTTGTGGGACCACCTCGCCGAGCATCCCGGTGCGACGGTCACGGTCGACCTCGAGTCCCGCACGGTCAGGGCCGGCGAGGGCCCGGAGACGATCGAGGACTCCTTCGACATCGACGACTACACCCGGTGGCGGCTCCTCGAGGGCCTCGACGACATCGGGATCACGCTCGGGCACGAGGACGACATCGCGTCGTACGAGACGAAGCGGCCGAGCTGGAAGCCCGCCACCCTCTGAGCTCCACGGCGTGGAACTCGGGACGTTCTGCCGGTCCGTAGGCCCGTCGGGGCGGCAGAACGTCCCGCGCTGTTGCGCGACCGGGGCTGTGGATTGCGGGAGCGGCAGGCCGCCCGCCCGCAGCACAATCGGACGATGCATCGCTGGGATCCGGTCTGTGCCCCTGCGCGCGGCCTGGTGCGCCCGGTCCGGCCGGAGCCCGCGGGAGGCGCAGGACCCACCCGACACCAGGTCGCCGGTCCGGGCTGGGTGCGCACCAGTCACGGCTTCTACGTGCCAGCGGAGGCCGATCGAGACTCTCCCGAGCAGCGCATCCTCGAGCAGTCGGTGCGGCTGCCAGCCGGTGGCGCGGTCACGGGGTGGGCCGGATGCAGGTTGCACCGTGCGGGCTTGCTCGACGGGCTGGAACCCGATGGCCGCACCCGGATGCCGGTCCCGCTCCTCGTCGGCGTCGGCGGACGCATCCGAGCCGACGAGCAGGTCCGGCTGCTCTACCGGTCCATCCCGCCGTGGGAGGTGGTGCTGCGGTACGGCGTGCCGACCGCTTGCCTCGTGCGGAGCGTCCTCGACGCGATGCGGCTCGCGTCCGACGAGCGCGAGGCCACCGTGGCGCTGGACATGGTGCTCGCCACCCGGCTGGTGTCGCCCGAGCGCATCAGGGCCTACGCGGCAACCCATCGCACCGGCGGAGCCGAGCAGGAGCGGGTCGACTTCGCCCTGAGCATGTGTTCGGAGCACATGCGCTCACCCAACGAGAGCCGCTTGCACCTGGTCTGGCGGCTCGACGCCGGCCTGCCGCCCGTCGAGCCGAACCGGTCGGTCCACTCCCCGACGGGTCGGTTGCTCGGCATTGCCGACCTGCTCGACGAGACGGCCGGGCTCGCGGTGGAGTTCGACGGCGCCGACCACCGAGAAGGGCGTCGCCACACGAAGGACGTCCGTAAGCAGGAGGCCTTCTTCAACCACGGGCTCGAGGTCTGCCGTGTCACCGGTGACGACCTGCGCCATGCCGAGGGGGTCGTCCAGCGGCTGGTTGCCGCCCGCACGCGGGCCCTGCGCCTGGAACGCCCGCGGAGCTGGGTGTTGCGTCCGCGCGGGCCCAGCATCGAGGAGGAGCTGCGCGAGCAGGAGGACCGCCGGATGCTCAACTGGGAGCTGGAGACGACCCCGCTCCCTGCGATCGAGGAGCTGCACGGCCTTCCGTGAGTGCAGCCTCGGGACGAGATGCCGGCCCTGAGGCCGGATTCATCGGCCGATCGTCCCGGGATGCCGCGGTCAGAACGGAAATCCCCATCCCCGCTTGGGAAATCTCGGTGCAGAGCGGTGAAAGCCCCCATCACACGAAGATTTCGCATTTCCGGAATGCCGAAGAATTGCGGCGGCGACACGCGCAAGGTGCATTGTGGCGAACCCCACTTTTGCCTAGCGTGCAAGGGAAAAGTCGAGCATCAGGCTCGATGAGGCGTTCACGAAAGGGAAGCTTGTGAACAAGAGTCAGTTGATCGACGCACTCGCCGCGCGTTACGAGGGCAACCGCAAGGCGGCCGCCCACGCGCTGGAGTCGGTGCTCGACACCATCACCCGTGAGGTGGCCAAGGGCGAGAAGGTCGCCATCACGGGCTTCGGCTCCTTCGAGAAGCGGGTGCGTGCCGCCCGTTGGGTCCGCAACCCCGCGACTGGTGAGCGGATGAAGTCCAAGAAGACGACGGTGCCGAAGTTCAGCGCCGGCGCCGAGCTGAAGGCCGTCGTCTCCGGCGCCAAGAAGCTCCCCAAGCTGTCGCTCGCCACCGCGAAGGCGGCACCGGGCGCCGCCAAGAGCACCGCGACCAAGACGGCCGCAGCAGCCAAGAAGGGCGCGGCCGCCGCCACGGGCAAGAAGACGAGCTCCGGCAGCGCCCAGAAGTCCTCGGCGAAGAAGAGCGCCAGCAAGTCCAGCTCCTCGACGGCGAAGAAGTCGCCGGCCAAGAGCACCGCGAAGAAGAGCACGTCCAAGAGCACGGCGAAGAAGTCGACGTCGAAGTCCACCCCGGCCAAGAAGTCGACCACCACGTCGAGCTCGTCGTCGACGGCCAAGAAGTCGCCGGCGAAGAGCACCGCCAAGAAGAGCACTGCCAAGAAGTCGCCGGCGAAGAAGTCGACGACCAAGAGCACGGCCAAGAAGAGCACCTCCAAGAGCACGGCGAAGAAGACTGCGAAGAAGTCCTGACGCCGCTCTGCCTGCACCACCGCGAACGGCGGTGACCCGGCCGGGGTCACCGCCGTTCGGCGTCTCCACGTCGTCCTGTGGCCAGGCCGTCGAGCAGTACGGCGGTGTGTCGGCCCACGCCGAGCGCCCGGGCCGCCGTGAGGTCGTCCGGGGTGTCGACGTCCCGCCGCAGCGTCGGGACGGCCAGCTCCAGCTCGAGGGCTCCCGACGTGCGGTGCCGGCGAGCCGAGTCGGTGCCGAAGTGCGGATCCAGTGGGGTCCCCGGGGGAGCGGTGAGCAGCGTCGTACCGGTGCCGGCGGCGTCGGCGACGAAGCAGCGCGCCCCGGCGTCCCGGGCGGCCGAGAGGCTCACCGCGAGCTCGTCGGCGCACAGGCAGGGCAGGTCGGCCAGCATCACCGCTGTCCCGGTGTCCGGTCGCGCCACCCTCTCGGCCGCCCGACGGAGCGCCTGGTTGAGGTCGCCCCGGCCCTCGTCCGGCAGTGCCGGGGCGTCCAGCCCGGCGGCGTCACCCACCACGTAGACCTCCGCGAGCGCACACTGCCGCGCGGCGGTGACGGCGTCCTGGGCGAACGCCCGCCTGAGGGCCAGCCGTTCCTCGAGAGCCAGGCCGAGCCGGCTCTTGGCGTCCGCCGTGGACTTGACCGGCACCAGCAACACGAAACCGGGGTGCGCTCCTGTCACGTGCCCGATCCTCCCAGCCTCGTCGGTAGTCTCATCCCGTGGCCCGTGCGCGCGGGCCGCCGGGGACCTGCGGCACCCACCGCGACCCCCGTAGGCGGAGGGAAGGGAGCGAGGGCCGGTGGCGAAGGTGCGCAAGCTGCAGGAGAAGCGCGGCTGGGCCTACTCCCTGGCCATCGGTGTCGTGAAGCCGCTGCTGCTGGCCGTCACCCGCCGCGAGTGGTCGGGCGGAGAGAACGTCCCCGCCACCGGTGGGTGCGTGATCGCGGTCAACCACGTCTCCCACGTCGACCCGCTGACCCTGGCCCACTTCCTCCTCGACCACGGTCGTCTCGTGCGCTACCTGACCAAGGACGCGCTGTGGAAGGTGCCGCTGTTCGACAGGGTGCTCGACGACACCCGGATGATCCCGGTGTCGCGGCAGAGCACCGACGCGGCGCACGCGTTCGAGGCGGCGGTGGCAGCCGTGCAGCGGGGGGAGTGCATCGGCGTCTACGTCGAGGGCACCATCACCAAGGACCCGGACGGCTGGCCGATGCGCGGCAAGACCGGCGCGGCCCGGATCGCCCTCGCCACTGGCTGCCCGGTCATCCCCGTCGGGCAGTGGGGCGCCCAGCAGCTGTTGCCGGCGTACTCCGCGCGGCCGCACCTCTTCCCGCCCGTCAAGGTGAGGTACAAGGCCGGCGACCCGGTCGACCTGGAGGACCTGCGCGGCAAGCCGCTGACCAACGAGGTTCTCCACGAGGCCACCGAACGCATCATGGCGGCCATCACCGCACTCGTCGAGGACCTCCGCGGCGAGCACGCACCCCGCGAGCGCTTCGACCCCCGCAAGATGGGGCTGCGCGAGATCGGGAACCCCAACAAGCCGGGCAAGGACGCTCCGGGCAAGAACGCATCGGACGGCAGGAAGAGGCGGCGGGACTGATGGCGAAGGTGGCGGTGCTCAGCGCCGGTTCATGGGGTACGGCGTTCGGGATCGTGCTCGCAGACGCGGGCAACGACGTCATGCTGTGGGCACGTCGGGGCGAGGTCGTCGCGAACGTCAACGACAAGCACGAGAACACCGACTACTTCCCGGGCATCGAGCTGCCCGAGACCGTGCGGGCCACCACCGAGGCTGCCGAGGCCCTCGAGGGCGCGGACCACGTCGTGCTCTCCGTGCCGTCTCAGTCCCTCCGCGAGCAGCTCACCGGGTGGGCTCCACTGATCCCCGAGGACGCAGTGCTGATCTCCCTGATGAAGGGCGTGGAGCTCGGCACCACCAAGCGGATGAGCGAGGTCATCGCCGAGGTGACCGGCGCTGGACCTGACCGGATCGCCGTCGTCAGCGGGCCCAACCTGGCACGGGAGATCGCCCTGCGCGAGCCGGCCGCATCGGTGGTCGCCTGCGCCGACGACGACGTCGCGCACCAGGTGCAGCGGCTGTGCCACTCCCGGGCGTTCCGGCCCTACCGGTCCACCGACGTGCTCGGCTGCGAGCTCGGTGGTGCCTACAAGAACGTGGTGGCGCTCTGCGTCGGGATGGCCGACGGCCTCGGGTTCGGCGACAACACCCAGGCGTCACTGATCACCCGCGGCCTCGCCGAGACCGCTCGGCTCGCGGTGGCCCTGGGCGCCGAGCCGATGACCCTGATGGGGCTCGCCGGTCTCGGGGACCTGGTGGCCACCTGCTCGTCGCCGCTGTCGCGCAACCGCACCTTCGGCGAGAAGCTCGGCCAGGGCATGACCACCGAGGAGATCTACGCGAGCACCCGCCAGGTCGCCGAGGGCGCGAAGTCCTGCTCGTCGATCCTCGCCCTGGCTCGGGCACACGGGGTCGATGCGCCGATCGCCGAGCACATCGACGCAGTGGTCCGGGGCGAGATCTCGGCACGGGACATGATGGACGCGTTCATCTCCCGCGACACCAAGGCAGAGCGTGACTAGGCCAGTCAGAGGCGCTTGCCGAGGTTCACCCAGTTGTCCCTGACCACCATGCCGATCCGCAGGTAGAGGTCGAGCGCACCCGTGCGCGAGTCGGTCGACAGCTCCGACCGTTGGGCGCCGTGCTCGCGCGCAGCGGCGAAGGCGTCCACGAGCAGCGCCTGTGCGAGGCCCCGGCCACGCTGGTCCTTGCGGACGGCCACCTTGTCGACGTACCCGGTGTCGTCCGCCAGCTGGATCGACACCGCCCCGACGACCTCGCCGGCCGGGTCCTTCACCACCCGGAGCATCCACGGCTCGAAGCCGGGTCGGTTGACGACCCGGGCCGCCCAGTCGTCGTAGGGATCCTTTGGGCGGTCGGACCACTCCAGGAACGCGTCCTCGGTGACGTGCCAGGCGCCCTCCCGGTCGGCGTCGGACTCCGCGACGGCCAAGCGGTAGCCGTCGGGCAGGTCGCGAGAGGGGATCTGCTCGCCCTCCGGGAGCACCAGGCTCCACGAGCTCCAGCGCCGCTCGTAGCCCAGGTCGGTCATCAGCTTCTCGCCCGGTGAGCCGGCGGGTACCGGCATGCCGATCACGTCCTGGCCGAGCTCGCGGGCGCGCTCCTGCATCCACAGCGCCAGCCAGCTGCCGATGCCGCGGCCGTGCTGGTCGGGATGGACCGACGCGTCGCTGTGACCGGGGATGCTGACGTCGGCGTAGCCGAGCATCTGGTCGCCGTCGAAGACGCCGACCGTCCCCTTCTCCAGCTCGCAGCTCGGCCGGCTCCAGTCGGCGACGATGTCGGCCTCCTCGATGCCGACGTGGCCGACGTAGGCGAGCTCCTCGGCGGCCATCACCGCCGTGACGGCCGCGGCATCGGCCAGGTTCAGCGGGCGGGTCGTGAGCCCCTCGGGCAGGTCCATGGTCGTCCTCTCATCCGGACGACCGTGCCGACCGCCCGTGGCTCACCCGAGAGCTGACTCGAGGTCCTCCCACAGGTCCTCGACGTCCTCGATCCCGACGGAGAGCCGGACCAGCGCGTCGGGGATCGTGGGCGGCTCGACCTTCCAGCGACGGCGCCGCTCGAGGGTTGACTCCACGCCCCCCAACGACGTTGCGTGCACCCACAGCTTCGTGGCGTGCGTCAGCCGGTCAGCGGCGTCGGCGTCGACGAGGACAATGGAGATCATGCCGCCGAAGCCGGGGTAGCGCACCTCGTTTACCGAAGGATGTGCGCGCAGCCGGTCGGCCAGCTCGGCGGCGTTGCGCTGCGCCTGCTGCACGCGGATCGGGAGGGTGCGCAGGCCGCGCAGTGCGAGCCATGCCTCGAACGCACCGGGGATGGCACCGGTGAGGTCGCGGCGACCCTTCAGCACGTCGTACAGCTTGTCGTCGCGGGTGCAGATCGCTCCCATCAGCAGGTCGGAGTGGCCGGCGATGTACTTCGTCGCCGAGTGCAGGACCAGGTCGGCGCCGAGGTCGAGCGGCTGCTGCAGGATCGGCGTGGCGAAGGTGTTGTCGACGACGACGTTCGCCCCTGCCGCGTGGGCCGCCTCGATCACCCGGGAGAGCTCGACGACCTCCATCGCCGGGTTCGTCGGGGACTCCAGCCAGACCAGCGCGGCGTCGTCGCAGGCCTTCACCACCGCGTCGAGGTCGGTGACGTCGACGAGCTCGGTGGTGATCCGCTGGCGCGCCTCGAGGTCGGCCAGCTGGCCGATGGTGCCGTTGTAGGAGTGTCGGGGCGCCACCACCTTCTCGCCGAGCGCGACCAGGTCCAGCACCGTCGCGACGGCCGCGAGCCCGCTGGAGAACGCCAGGCACCGGCCGCCCTCGAGGTCCCCGAGAGCCTCCTCGAACGCCGTCCACGTCGGGTTCGCGTAGCGGCCGTACTCGCGGTCACCGCCGGCGACGTAGGTCGACGCCATCGTGATCGGCTCGTTGAGCGGCTGGTCCGGCTCGTGCGGCGGCCGGCCGACGTGGACGGCGCGGGTGGCGGGGCGGCGGTCGGGCTGCGAGGACATGCCGCGATCGTAGGACGGCCGCCGGTAGGGTCGGGCGGGTGACCGCAGAGCAGCCACGACCCAGCCCAGCAGCGCGCAAGCCGCGCGTCGCCGTCGTGTTCGGCGGTCGCTCCAGCGAGCACTCGATCTCGTGCATCTCCGCCGGCAGCGTGATCGCCGCCCTCGACCCGGAGAGGTACGACGTGGTGCCGGTCGGCATCAGCACGGACGGGACGTGGGTGCTCGAGTCCGCCGAGCCCGGCCACCTCGCCCTCGGTCCCGCTGGCGAGCTGCCCACGGTGAGCGGCTCCACCGAGGTCGCGCTGCTCCCATCGCAGGGCCTCGTGGTGCAGGATGCGTCCGACGTGCCGGAGGTGCTCGGTGCCGTCGACGTGGTCTTCCCGGTCATGCACGGACCCTGGGGGCAGGACGGGACGCTGCAGGGCATGCTCGAGCTGGCCGGCGTGCGCTACGTCGGCGCCGGGGTGCTGTCCTCCGCCGTCGGGACCGACAAGGCGTTCATGAAGCTCGTCTTCGCCGCCCGCGGCCTGCCCGTGCTGCCGTGGACGCTGGTGAAGCCGGGGGAGTGGGACCGCCGCCGCAGCGAGGTGGTGGAGGCGATCGACTCGCTCGGCTACCCGGTGTTCGTCAAGCCGGCGCGGGCCGGCTCCAGCTTCGGCATCAGCCGGGTCGACTCCGTCGACGACCTGCACGCGGCCATCCGCGAGGCCGAGCGGCACGACCCGAAGGTGGTCGTGGAGGCTGCCGCCGTCGGGGCCCGCGAGGTGGAGATCGGCGTGCTGCAGGGCATCGACGGCGGCCCCGCGGAGACGAGCGAGATCGCCGAGATCACCGTGCACGGCGAGCACGCGTTCTACGACTTCGAGGCCAAGTACCTCGAGGAGAGCTTCGTGATCCCGGCGGAGCTGGAGGACGAGACCGTCGGCAAGGTGCGTTCGCTGGCCGTCGAGGCGTTCGAGGCCCTCGAGGTGGAGGGCCTCGCCCGAGTGGACTTCTTCGCCTTCCCCGACGGTCGCGTCGTGCTCAACGAGGTGGAGACGATGCCGGGCTTCACCGCCACGTCCATGTTCCCGCTGCTCTGGCAGGCCAGCGGGCTGTCCTACCCCGACCTCTGTGACCGGCTGGTCCAGCTGGCCCTGACCCGGTCCACCGGACTGCGCTAGACGCAGCCGCCCGTCCTGCGGGTGTGCTGCTTGACGGTCTTCTCGAGGTCGACCATCGCCGTGACCGGGGGTCGGTAGTCGGCCGGCAGCTCGACCTCGATCGCCGGCGAGCGGCCGATCGTGGTCATCCGCACGTCGAGGGACTGGTCGGCCACGACGTCCTCCAGGTCGGCGACGAACCAGTCGATCCCGTTGGCCCGGTTGCAGGTCGAGAACCTGTCGAATCCGGCGGGCTTGCCGACACCGCAGCGGATGACGATCGGCGGGTCGCCGTACGCCGCTGCGAACCTGCTGCCGGCGGTGGGCCGCCGCGACTGTTCGCTGACCCGCTCCGGAAGCGCGTCGAGCAGGGCCGGGCACGCCGCACGGCCCGCGGCGGTGACGCCGAACGAGTCCACCGACACGGTGTCGGAGCCACAGCCGGAGAGCAGCAGCGCGCACAGCACGACGCCCGCCACCGCACCGGAGGAGGTCCGGGGTGACGGGCGTCGACGGGACCGGGCTGCCAACGACCTCAGATGTGCACCACGGGGCACGTCAGGGTGCGGGTGATCCCGTCGAGCGTCTGCACCTTGGCAACCACCAGCTTGCCGAGCTCGTCGACGTTGCGCGCCTCGGCGCGCACGATCACGTCGTAGGGGCCGGTGACGTCCTCGGCGAGGATCACGCCCTTGATGTCGGTGATCTGGGCAGCCACCTCGGCGGCCTTGCCGACGTCGGTCTGGATCAGGATGTAAGCCTGGACGACCATCTGCGTCTCCCTCGCTCTCGGAAGGCCTGCTCGGACCAGCCTGAACCTACCGGACGGGGCACGCTCGCGGAACACCGTGCCCTTCGCGCCCCGCACGGCATCGGGGTGGTTGAGTTGGGCCATGCCTGCATCCCGTCCTTCCCCGGGCCCGTTCCCCAGCGGAGCGACCCTCGCGGACGCCGGCGAGTTCGGCCTCATCGACGCGATCACCGAGAGGTTCCAGCAGGGCGAGCTCGTTTACGTCGGTCCGGGTGACGACGCCGCGGTGCTGCGGGCGAAGCGCGGCCACGTCGTGGTCTCCACCGACCTGCTCGTGGAGAACCGACACTTCCGTCGCGAGTGGGCATCGGCCAGCGATGTCGGCCACCGGGCCGCAGCGCAGAACCTGTCGGACATCAACGCCATGGGCGGTCGCGCCACCGGCCTCACGGTGGGACTGGCCGCGCCGAGTGACCTGCCGGCACAGTGGGTCCTCGACCTCGCCGACGGCATCGCCGAGGAGGCCGGACTGGTCGGGGCCTCCGTCATCGGCGGGGACCTCACCCGCTCCGACGAGATCGTCGTCGCCGTCACGGTCCTGGGCGAGTGCGAGGTCGCGCCGGTCCTGCGCAGCGGCGCGCGCGCCGGCGACGTGCTGGCGCTCTGCGGCCGGCAGGGCTGGGCCGCGGCCGGCCTGGCCGTCCTCGGTCGGGGGTTCCGCTCACCGCGCAAGCTGGTCGAGGCCTACCAGCGGCCGCACCCGCCGTACGACGCGGGGCTGGCCGCCGCACGTGGAGGCGCCACGGCGATGATCGACGTGTCCGACGGCCTCGTGGCGGACGTGGGCCACGTCGCCGCCGCCTCCGGGGTGGCCGTGGACATCTGGTCCCGGGCGTTCGAGATCGACGAACCGCTCCAGGCGGTCGGCTCCGCGCTCGGCGTCGACCCGATGCAGTTCGTGCTCGGTGGCGGCGAGGACCACTGCCTGGTGGCCAGCTTCCCTGCCGACGCTGGCCTGCCCGACGGCTTCCGGCAGGTCGGCACGGTCTCCGCCGGTTCGGGGGTCACCGTCGACGGGTCGTCGTACGAGGGTCCGGCGGGCTGGTCACACTTCTGACGTCAGCCCGGACGCGCAACTCGCCGTGCCCCGGGACGCAACTCGCCGTGCCCGGACACGCAACTCGCCGTGCCCGGAGGCGCAACTCGGCGGAGGGGGCGGGCATGCGAAAGCCCCCGGACCCGTTGCGCAGGGCGGGGGCTTCAGCGAGGGCGGGGGTCGCCGCAGCGGTCAGCGGCTGACCTTGCCGGCCTTGAGGCAGCCGGTGCAGACGTTGAGGCGCTTGGGGGCACCGTCGACCGTGGCGCGGACCCGCTGGATGTTCGGGTTGAAGCGGCGCTTGGTGATCTTGCGCGACCACGGGCGGTTGTTGCCGAAGCCGGGCTTCTTCGCGCAGATGTCGCAGACGGCAGCCACGGTGTTCTCCTTGGAATCGAATACGTGCAAAAGATCGGGGGCCCATCGCGGGCAACCGCAGCAGGATATCCGACACCCGGCCCTCGGACGAAATCGAGCCGTGAGCCACTAGCGTGATCCTCTCATCGACCGGCCCGTCGACCGGACAGCGACGGCACTAGGGACAGCGAGGAGGTGGCCGTGGAGGCGCAGCACGCCGACGAGGCGGTCGCCACGTTCGACCTGGCTGCCGTACGGCGCTTCGCCGACGTCGTGGTCCAGGGCCTGGGCGAGGCGCGCGAGGAGATCGACGCGCTCAACGTCTACCCGGTGCCGGACGGTGACACCGGCACGAACCTCTACCTCACCGTCGAGTCCGCCCGCACGGCCCTGCGGGAGCGGCTTGCGGAGGAGACGGGGTCCGGCGAGGCGCAGCTGCTGCGTGCCGCGCTCCAGGCCTACGCCCGCGGTGCGCTCCTCGGCGCCCGCGGCAACTCGGGCGTCATCCTCAGCCAGCTCGTCGGCGCGCTCTTCCGCAGGATGGGCAGCGCCGGGCCGGGCGACCGGTCCGCCACCGTCCTGGCCGAGGGCCTGGTGGCCGCGACGGACGCCGCGTACGCAGCGGTCGGCGAGCCGGTCGAGGGCACCATCCTCTCCGTCGCGAGGGCAGCAGCCGACGCCGCCGTCGAGGAGGCCGCGGACCCCGAGGCCCGCATGGGGCACGTCCTGCACGCCGCCGTGGCCGCCGCCCACGAGGCGCTCGCCCGGACGCCGGAGCAGCTCCCGCTGCTGCGCCGGGCGGGCGTCGTGGACGCGGGCGGCCGCGGCCTGTGCGTGGTCCTGGAGGCGGCCGAGACCGCAGTCACCGGGCACCGGACGATGAGCGACCACACCCAGCTGCGCACCCACGCCATCCCGGTGCCCGCGGTGCCGACGGGGGATCTCACCGAGGACGGCCCGGCCTACGAGGTGATGTACCTCCTCGATGCGGACGAGGCGGCGATCCCCGACCTGCGGCACCGGCTGACCGGGCTCGGCGACTCGCTCGTGGTGGTCGGCGGCGAGGGGCTCTGGAACGTGCACGTCCACGTGGACGACGTCGGCGCGGCGATCGAGGCCGGCATCGAGGCCGGCCGGCCCCGCCGCATCCAGGTCACCCACTTCGCCGAGCAGGTCGACCGCGCGCGCGAGAAGCGGGCCCGGACCGAGCGCGAGCGCCGCGGTCGCGTGGTGGTGGCCGTCGTCGCCGGGCCGGGCCTCGCCGACCTCTTCACCGAGGCGGGGGCCCGGGTGCTCCAGGGCGGCCCGGGGCGCCGGCCGAGCACCGGCGACGTGCTCGACGCGATCCTCGCCACCGGTGCCCAGGAGGTGATCGTGCTGCCCAACGACGCCGACTCCGTCCCCGTCGCGGAGGCCGCCGTGCACGAGGCCGGCCAACTGGGGCTGCGGGCCGTCGTGGTGCCGACCCGCGCGCAGGTGCAGGGCATCGCCGCGCTGGCGGTGCACGAGCCCGGCCGGAGCTTCGACGCCGACGTGGTGCAGATGACCTCCGCCGCCCGGAGCGCCCGGCACGGAGCGGTCACGATCGCCGCCCGGGACGCGATGACCACGGCCGGGCCGTGCTCGACCGGTGACGCCCTGGGCGTGGTGATGGGCGACTTCGCGGTCGTCGGAGAGGATCTCGGCGACGTCGCGCTCCACGTGCTGCGCCGACTGCTGGCGGGCGGCGGCGAGCTGGTCACCCTGGTCCGCGGCCGCGACTGCGGCACGCTGGCCGAGCAGTGCGGGGCCTGGCTGGCCGCCGAGCACCCCAGTGTCGACGTCGTGGTGCACGATGGCGGCCAGGAGCGCTACCCGCTGCTGCTCTCCGTGGAGTGACCGCACGGGTGGAGCGACAGTGGGGTCGAGTGAGGACAGGAGAGCTGCAGACGTGCGCGTCACCTGGGACTCGCCGCTGACCGTGGTCACCGGCAAGGCGGAGAAGCACGCGAAGAAGATCAGCACGGCCACCGGCATGGCGACCATCGGCGACCTGCTCGGGCTCTACCCGCGGCACTACGTCACCAAGGGCACGCTCAGCGACCTCGGCGAGCTGGTCGAGGGCGACGTGCTCTCCCTGGTCGGCCGCGTCACCCACTCCGAGCTCAAGCCCTACACGGATCGTCGTACTCACCGGGAGGCGTACCGCACCGAGGTCCGCGTCGAGGCGGAGGACGGAGCGCTGGCGCTGACCTACTTCGACAAGCACCGGAAGACCGCCGAGTGGCGCACCCACAAGGAGCTGCGGGTCGGCAGGGTCGGGATGTTCTCCGGCCGGTTGAAGTGGTTCAACCGGCACTGGCAGCTGACGAACCCGGACTCAAGGATGTACGACGACGAGGCGGGCGAGACCTTCGACGCGATGCCCGACCTGATCCCGATCTACCCCCAGGTCGGTGCGATCAGCACCTGGAAGCTCGAGGAGACGATCGGCCTCGCCCTCGACCTGCTGGACGAGTTCCCCGAGGTGCTGCCGGAGTCGGTGCGTGACAAGGAGGGCCTGGTCGGTGCCGAGCAGGCGCTGCGCTGGATCCACCGCCCTGACGACCACCGCCAGCTCGGTGCGGCGCGCAAACGGCTGAAGTTCGACGAGGCCTTCGTCACCCAGGCCGTCCTCGCGCGCCGGCGCGGCGAGCTGGCGACCACGCCGGCGACGCCTCGGCCCGGGCGTCCCGACGGTGCACTGTGCGCGTTCGACCGCGCGCTGCCGTTCCGGCTGACCGGCGGCCAGGCGGCCGTCGGCGAGGAGGTCGCCGCCGAGCTGGCCGGGACCCACCCGATGCACCGGCTGCTCCAGGGCGAGGTCGGCTCCGGCAAGACCCTGGTGGCCCTGCGGGCGATGCTCCAGGTCGTCGACTCCGGCGGTCAGGCGGCCCTGCTCGCGCCCACGGAGGTGCTCGCCCAGCAGCACCTCCGGTCGATCTCGATCATGCTCGGCGACCTCGGCCGGGGCGGTGAGCTGGGCGCGCCCGAGCACGCCACCCGGGTCGCGCTGCTGACCGGCTCCATGAACACCGGCCAGCGCAGGCAGGCCCTGCTCGACGCGGCCAGTGGCGACGCCGGGATCGTGATCGGCACGCACGCCCTGCTCGAGGAGCACGTCCAGTTCTTCGACCTCGGCCTCGTCGTCGTCGACGAGCAGCACCGCTTCGGCGTGGAGCAGCGGGCTGCGCTGTCGGGCAAGGCCGACAAGCCGCCGCACGTGCTGGTGATGACGGCGACGCCGATCCCGCGGACCGTGGCGATGACGGTGTTCGGCGACCTGGACACCTCCACGCTGAGCGAGCTGCCGGCGGGCCGGGGCGAGGTGCAGACCAGCGTGGTGCCGGTGCGGGCGCGCCCGGCCTGGCTCGAGCGCGCCTGGCAGCGGATCCGCGAGGAGGTCGCGGCGGGACGCCAGGCCTACGTCGTGTGCTCCCGCATCGGTGACGAGCCGCCGGGCTCGGCCGACGATGGCGAGCCTCCTGCGCAACGGCCGACCACGGTCGGAGCCACGGCCACCGACGACGGCCCGGAGGTCCGGGCGGTCGAGGAGCTGGCCGACGAGCTGGCCGCCGGGCCGCTGCAAGGACTGCGGCTGGCGAGGCTGCACGGCCGGATGGCACCGGACGACAAGGAGCAGGTGATGCGCGCCTTCGCGGCCGGCGACATCGACGTGCTGGTGTCCACCACGGTCATCGAGGTCGGTGTCGACGTGCCCAATGCCACGGTGATGGTGATCATGGACGCCGACCGCTTCGGCGTCTCGCAGCTGCACCAGCTCCGCGGCCGCATCGGCCGCGGCGGCCACGCCGGGCTCTGCCTCCTGGTGACCGCTGCCGACCCCGAAGGGGCGAGCATGGAGCGGCTCGCCGCGGTGGCCGGCACCCGCGACGGCTTCGAGCTGTCCCGGATCGACCTGCTCCAGCGCAAGGAGGGCAACGTCCTCGGCGCCGAGCAGAGCGGCACCCGCCGGACGCTCCGGCTGCTGTCGGTCATCCACGACGAGGACGTCATCGAGCAGGCTCGCGACGTCGCTACCCGGCTGCTCGCCGACGACCCGACGCTCGACACCGCACCGGACCTCGCCCGTGCGGTGGCGCGGCTGGAGGAGTCCGCGGCCGCCGACTACCTGGAGATGACGTGAGCCGGATCATCGGCGGGGAGGCCGGCGGCCGGCGCATCCAGACCCCGGGCGGGACGCAGACGCGACCGACCACCGACCGGGTGCGGGAGGCGCTCTTCTCCGCCCTGGAGGCACGTCTCGGCTCGCTGCGCGGACTGCGCTTCCTCGACCTCTACGCCGGGTCCGGCGCCGTCGGGCTCGAGGCGCTCTCGCGCGGCGCCGGGGTGCTCACCGCCGTGGAGTCGGACCGCCGCACCGCACGGCTGGCCCAGCAGAACGCGCGCACCCTCGGCCCGGAGCTCGGCCGGCGTGCGGAGGTGCTCGCCCAGCCGGTCGGCCGGGTGCTCGCGACACCGCCCCGGGCGCCGTACGACGTGGTGTTCGCCGACCCGCCCTACGCACTGCCCGAGCAGGAGCTGACCGCCGTGCTCGCCGACCTGGTGGACAACCACTGGACCGGTCCCGGCACGGTCCTCGTGCTCGAGCGGTCCTCCCGGAGCCCCGAACCGGCCTGGCCGGGCCGTCTCACCGGGGTGAAACAGCGCAATTACGGAGAAACGACGCTCTGGTACGTTCAGCAGGATTTGGCCTGACCCCCGCGACCAGAGCAGGAGCACCCACCGTGCCCGGACATGTGCGAGCGGTGTGCCCGGGTTCGTTCGACCCGGTCACCAACGGGCACCTCGACATCGTCGCCCGTGCCGCGGAGCTGTTCGACGAGGTGATCGTCGCCATCGGCACCAACAAGTCGAAGTCCAGCTCACGGCTGTTCACCGCCGAGGAGCGGATGGCGCTGCTCGAGGAGGTCTGCGCCGGCTTCCCCAACGTCCGGGTCGCCGGCTTCGACGGGCTGCTGACCACGTTCTGCCAGGAGAACGGCGTCAAGGCGATCGTGAAGGGGCTCCGAGCGGTCAGCGACTTCGACTACGAGCTGCAGATGGCCCAGATGAACTCCTCGCTGACCGAGGTGGACACGGTGTTCATCCCCACGAGCCCCGAGTACTCGTTCCTGGCGTCCTCGCTGGTCAAGGAGGTGGCCATGTTCGGTGGCGACGTCTCGTCCCTGGTGCCGGCGGCGGTCCTCGGTCCACTGACCGAGCGACTGGCGCAGCGCAGGGCGGCAGCGGAAGGATGAGGCCATGAAGGAAGAGATCGACGCTCGGGTCAGTGAGCTGAGGAACGCCGTCGAGCAGGCCCGCTCGATGCCCATGTCGGCGTCGGTCATGGTCAACCGTGCCGAGCTGCTCGACCTGGTCGACAGCCTCGAGGCGGCGATCGACGCCGCGCTCGGCGAGGCCACCGGCGTGCTCGGCGATCGCGCAGCTGTGGTGGCCCAGGGCCAGAGCGAGGCCGACGAGATCCTGCGACAGGCGCACGCGGAGCGCGACAAGCTCGTGTCCGACACCGACGTCTACCGGCTCGGCAGCGAGCGGGCCGAGGAGATCACCGCCGAGGCCCGGCGGGAGGCCCAGTCGCTGCGGGCGGAGGCCGAGGAGTACGTGGAGTCCCGGCTGGCGAACTTCGAGCTCACCCTGGAGCGCACGCTGGAGGCGGTCCGGCGCGGTCGCGCCCGGCTCTCCGACGACTCCGACGTCGACTCCCTGCGGCTGCCCAAGCACCTCGAGCGGTGACCGGCGCGTCGGAGGCGGGCAGCGACGTTTTGGCCGGGACGGCCCCGGGCCGATAGACTCCCGTAGGTTCTGCCGGCACCGACTCGAAAGACTCATCACTGTGCGTAGTCTCGACCAGAGGCTCGACCCGAGGGCGCCGCTCGTGCTCGACACTCGCGAGCTCGGCCGCCGCCCGGGGTCACAACGCACGATGACGTTCACCGCGGAGGCACCGGTTGGACTCGGCATCGAGGTCCTGGGTGTCCCCGAAGGTTCGCAGGTCGAGCTCGACCTGCGGCTGGAGGCGGTCATGGACGGGGTGCTCGTCACCGGGACGGCCACGGCCGACCTGGAGGGCGAGTGCGCACGGTGCCTGGACCCGATAGAGGACCAGGTCACCGTCGACCTGCAGGAGCTGTTCCTCTACGACGACGCGCCCGACCACCGGTCGGGCGCGGAGGCGGACGAGGACGACGATGTCAGCCGGCTCGAGGGCGACCTGCTCGACCTCGAGCCACTCCTGCGGGACGCGGTGGTGCTGGCACTGCCGTTCCAGCCGGTGTGCCGGGAGGACTGTCCGGGACTGTGCGTCGAGTGTGGCGCGCGCCTGGCCGACGACCCGGAGCACCACCACGGCGCGCCGGTCGACCCCCGGTGGGCCGCACTGGAGGGCCTCGCAGGAAGCCAGCCCGGAACCGACCCCGGGACCCATGCAGCACCCGGCCAGGAGCACCTGGCCGCCGACCCGAGCTCGACCAAGGAGTAGATCGTGGCAGTCCCGAAGCGGAAGATGTCGCGCAGCAACACGCGCCACCGTCGTTCGGCGTGGAAGGCCCAGGCCCCTTCGCTGGTCACCTGCAGCAACCCGGCGTGCGGCGCCAAGCACCTGCCGCACCGTGCGTGCCCGGAGTGCGGTCAGTACGGCGCCAGGGCCGACCGTCGTCAGGTCCTCTGAGGCCCCAGCCGGCTACGTGACCACGCAGCCGTACGACGACCTGCGTTCTGCGCTGGGGAGTCCGGTCCTGGACCCCGAGCTGCTCGACCTTGCCCTGACCCACCGCTCCTACGCCTACGAGCACGGCGGCCTGCCCACCAACGAGCGGCTGGAGTTCCTGGGCGACTCGGTGCTCGGCGTGGTGATCACCGAGCACCTCTACAAGTCCCACCCCGACCTCTCCGAGGGGCGACTGGCGAAGCTGCGCGCCGCGGTGGTCAACGCGCGCGCCCTGGCCGAGGTGGCCCGCACCATCGGGGTGGGCCAGCACGTCAAGCTCGGCAAGGGCGAGGAGAGCACCGGCGGCCGCGACAAGGCCTCGATCCTCTCCGACACCGTCGAGGCCATCATCGGCGCCACCTTCCTCTCCGGCGCGGTCGACGGCAGCGCCGAGGGGTTCACGAACGCCGCCGCGGTCGTGCACCGGCTGTTCGACCCGCTGATGAAGGCCGCGGCCGACCTCGGCGCCGGCCTGGACTGGAAGACCAGCCTGCAGGAGCTCTGCGCCAACCACGAGCTCGGGGTCCCGGAGTACGTCATCGAGGACGCGGGTCCCGACCACGCCAAGACCTTCACCGCCCAGGTTCGGGTGGGGGAGCGGCTGCACGGCCACGGCACCGGCCGCTCGAAGAAGGAGGCGGAGCAGCAGGCCGCCGAGACCGCCTACCGGACGCTGCACGAGGAGCTCGACGCGGTCGATGCCTGAGCTTCCCGAGGTCGAGGTCGTCCGCCGGGGACTCGAGGCGCACGTGCTCGACCGACCGATCACGAGCGTGCAGGTGCTGCATCCCCGGCCGGTACGGCGACACGTCGCCGGCTCCGAGGACTTCGCCGCCCGGCTCCTGGGCCGGTCGTTCACCGCGGCGAGGCGGAGGGGCAAGTACCTCTGGCTGCCCCTCCAGGGCGGGGACGCGCTGCTCGCCCACCTCGGCATGAGTGGTCAGATGCTGGTGCAGCCGTCGGGGGCGCCCGACGAACGGCACCTGCGGGTGCGGTTCACCTTCGACGGCTCCCCGGAGCTGCGCTTCGTCGACCAGCGGATGTTCGGCGGCCTCTCGTACTCCGCGGGCGGAGCCGACCTCCCTCCGGAGATCGCCCACATCGCGCGCGACCCGCTCGACCCGGAGTTCGACGAGCAGCTTTTCGCCCGGCAGGTCCGGCGGAGCACGTCCGGGATCAAACGGCTGCTGCTGAACCAGAACGTGATCTCCGGGGTCGGCAACATCTACGCCGACGAGGCGCTGTGGCGCGCCCGACTCCACGGGGACCGGCCGGGCAACCGTCTGTCCCGTGCCGACGTCGACCGGGTGCTCGCCGCGGTGCGCGAGGTGATGGCCGCGGCACTCGTCCAGGGCGGCACGTCCTTCGACGCGCTCTACGTCAACGTCAACGGCGAGAGTGGCTACTTCGACCGGTCGCTGGAGGCCTACGGCCGCGAGGGGGAGCCGTGCTCGCGGTGCGGTACGTCGATCCGCCGGGTGTCCTTCATGAACCGCTCGTCGTTCTTCTGCCCCGTGTGCCAGCGGGCGCCGCGACGCTAGCCCCGGGTCGCCGCGGCGGCCGCGATGTCGACGAGCGCGGCGGCCAGGCCCGTGAGCCGGCGCGGACCGGTCCACACGGCGCGCAGGTGCCGGCGCAGGTCGAGGTCGAGCGGCACCTCGAGCAGGGCGCCGGCGCGCAGCCCCTCGGCCACCGCGAGCCGGCTCAGTACCGCGGGGCCGGCCCCGGACTGGACGGCCACACGCACCGCCGCGTTGCTGCCGAGGGCCTGGATCGGCGTGACGGCGCGGCCGACCCCCGAAAGCAGGGCCTCGTCGAGCATCACCCGGGTGCCGGACCCGTGCTCACGGGTGAGCAGCGGCGTGCCCGCGAGCTCCGCTGCGCTGACCCGGTCGCGGCGGTGCGCCCAGGGATGGTCCGCGGCCACCACGAGCACCAGCTCGTCGATGGCGACCACTCGCGAGTGCACGCCGGCGGGAGCGTGGGGACCCTCGACGAACCCGAGGGCGCTGACGCCTGCGAGCACGTCGGCGACGACCTCCGCGGTGTTGTGCACGGCCACGTCCACCGACACCCCGGGATGGACGACACGCAGGCGGGCGAGCCACGCCGGGAGCAGGTGCTCGGCCACCGTCTGGCTCGCCGAGACGGCCAGGCCGCCTTCACCCGAGTGCGCCAGGCCGGCCGCCCCCTCGACCAGGGTGCCGGCCGCCGTGAGCACCTGCCGCGCCCAGTCGACCACGAGCAGGCCCGCCGGCGTCAGCCGGCTGCCGGCCGTCGAGCGGACCACCAGGGAGAGCCCCAGGCCGCGCTCCAGCCGGGCCAGCGAACGGCTCGCGTTCGGCTGCGCCATCCCGATCGCCCGGGCGCCGGCGCTCAGGCTGCCGTGGTCGGCGACCGCAACGACCAGCTCCAGCGCGGTCAGGTCCGGCCACTCGTGCATATCCGGAGGATATAGGCCCATGGAGAAGTCGCGGCTACTGCATCGGCTCGCCGGCACGCAGGCTGGGGTGCATGCCCGCCGCGACCCGACGACTGCTGCCCGGCCTGGCCCTCTCCGCCGCGGCGGCGGTCGCAGCGCTGGCGAGCAGCTCCCTGGCGCCGTTCGTCAGCCCGCTGCTGGTCGCGATCCTGCTCGGTGTCGCGCTCGCCGCCGTCCGGCCGCTCCCCGAGTCGGTCCGGCCCGGGCTGGCCTTCTCCGGCCGCACCCTGCTCCGGCTCGGCGTCGTGCTGCTGGGGCTGCAGCTGTCCCTGCGGGAGATCGCTGACCTGGGGGCGGGGGCGGTGGTGCTGGTCCTCGCCGTCGTGGTGGGCGGCATCACCGGAACGCTGTGGATCGGTGGCCGGCTGGGCATCCCGTGGACCCAGCGCCTGCTGATCGCGTGCGGGTTCTCCATCTGCGGGGCGGCAGCAGTGGCGGCCGTCGACGGTGCCGTCGACGCCGACGAGGAGGAGGTGGCCACGGCTGTGGCGCTCGTGGTGGTCTTCGGCACGACGATGATCGCGGTCGTCCCGCTCCTCGTGGCGGTCCTCGGCATCGGCACGGAGCCCGCCGGGCTGTGGGCGGGGGCCTCGATCCACGAGGTGGCCCAGGTGGTCGCGGCCGGCGGCATCATCGGCGGCGGCGCCCTCGGCGTGGCCGTGGTGGTCAAGCTCGCCCGCGTCCTGATGCTCGCGCCCGTGCTCGCGTGGGCCGGGTGGCAGCGTCGCCGCCGGCTCGCCGTGCAGGACCCGACCGGGGCGTTGCCCCCACTGGTGCCCGGTTTCGTCGTCGGGTTCGTCGCCCTCGTGCTGGTGCACACGTGGCTGCCCGTGCCGACGGCGGTGACCGGCGTCGCGGGGGTCGCGGAGACGGCGTTGCTCGCGGCGGCGATGTTCGCCCTCGGCTGTGGCGTCCGGGTCGGTGACCTGCGCCGTACCGGCGCGCGCCCGGTGCTGCTGGCGACGCTGGCGACCGGGTGGGTGGGCGCCATCGGTCTCTGCGGCACCTTGCTGCTCAGCCACTGAGCGGCTCGCCCCACCGCTGCGAAGCGCGGTCTCCCGCCTTGCCCCTCGGGCCAACCCGTGAGACGCTTGGAGACGGCTTGATCAGCCGCCCCCATCCATTCTTCCGGAGGGATCTTCCATGGCCAAGGCACTCCTCGGCTACGCGACCGGGACCGACCCCCGCGTCACCCACAGGCTCTCCTCCGAGAACCGGGTCCTTCGCCAGCGAGTCGCCGACCTGGAAGCGGCCGTGCTGCGCCTGCAGCAGGCCAACGACGCGCTCGCCGCGATGGAGGCCGACCTCGTGAAGGTGCCGGCCCAGGTCGCGCCGGCCGACGAGGTCCTCGAGCCCGCCTGACGACCCGGTGCCGCGACCGCTGAAAACCGGGTGCCCGGCCGCGCTTCGGTGACTATCGTTCCGCGGTGACCATTGCCGCCGCGCGCATCAGCGAGACCGTCGCTCCGCACCGGTTGGGCCGGAGCTTCCGCTGGCTGCTGGCCTCCTCCTGGTGCACCAACCTCGGCGACGGCTTCGCGATGGCGGCGGGGCCGCTGCTGGTCGCCTCCCAGACGCACGACCCCTTCCTGGTGGCGCTCGCCGCGCTCGCCCAGTGGCTGCCGCCGTTCGTCTTCGGGCTGTACGCCGGCGCCCTGTCCGACCGGCTCGACCGCCGGCGCATCGTGGTCGTCGTCAACGTCGTCCGCGCGCTGGTCCTCGCTGCCCTCACCGCCACCATCTTCTCCGGCCACGTCACGGTCGTCGTGGTGCTGGTGTCGCTTTTCGTGCTCGGGACGGCCGAGGTGTTCGCCGACAACACGACCGGGACGCTGCTCCCCATGCTGGTGGAGCGCCGGGACCTCGCCCTCGGCAACGCCCGGCTCACCACCGGCTTCATCACGTTCAACCAGCTCATCGGGCCGCCGATCGGCGCTGCGCTCTTCGCCGTCGGGGCGGCCTGGCCGTTCGGCATGCAGGCCGTGCTGATGATCGCCGGCGTGCTGCTGTTCAGCCGCGTGGTGCTTCCTCCCCACGGCCGGCCGACCGAGGAGCGTGGCCACCTGCGCGCCGACATCGTCGAGGGGTTCCGCTGGACGTTCAGGCACCCCGCCGTGCGCACCCTGGTCCTCACCATCTTCACGTTCAACATCACCTTCGGCGCCGCATGGTCCGTGCTGGTGCTCTACGCCATCCAGCGCCTGGACCTCGGCTCCGTGGGCTTCGGCCTGATCACGACCGTGGGCGCCGTCGGCGGGCTGGCCGGGACGGCCGCCTACGGCTGGATCACCCGGCACGTGACGCTGGGCAACCTGATGCGCATCGGGCTCGTCGTCGAGACCTTCACCCACCTGGCGCTGGCCCTCACCACCAGCGCTGCCGTGGCCCTGGTCATCTTCTTCGTCTTCGGCGCCCACGCCTTCATCTGGGGCACCACCTCGGTCACCGTGCGGCAGCGGGCGGTGCCCACCGAGCTGCAGGGCCGCGTCGGCTCGGTGAACCTGATGGGCGTCTTCGGTGGCCTGGTCGTCGGCTCGGGGATCGGTGGCGTGCTGGCCCAGCACTGGGGGGTGACTGCGCCGTTCTGGTTCGCCTTCGGCGGGTCGGCAGTGTTCGTCGTACTGATCTGGCGCCAGCTGGTGCACATCGCCCACGACGACGACCCGCTGCCCGACGCGGCGGGAGGTTCACAGGTTCACCTGTGAGGACGCCACTTCCCAGTCGTTGCAACGGCGGTGAAGTGCTGGTGTCCCAGGAGAACCTGTGAAACCGACACGCCCCACCGGTCGCCGTACCGTCCCCCGCGGCCACGTAGGCTCAACGGTGCCGCTTCCCCCGGCAGGAGTCGCGCATAGGATTCCTGTTCGCGCGCACGCAGCAGCGCTGTCATCCGGCGCCGGAGTGAGGAGCACCCGTTGTACCTGAAGAGCCTGACCCTGAAGGGGTTCAAGTCCTTCGCGTCCTCGACCACGCTGCAGCTCGAGCCGGGCATCACCTGCATCGTGGGGCCGAACGGCTCCGGCAAGTCCAATGTCGTCGACGCGCTCGCGTGGGTCATGGGCGAGCAGGGCGCCAAGTCCCTGCGCGGCGGCAAGATGGAGGACGTCATCTTCGCCGGGACGTCCGGTCGGCCGCCGCTGGGACGCGCGGAGGTGGCGCTGACGATCGACAACTCCGACGGCGCGCTGCCGATCGAGTACTCCGAGGTGACGATCAGCCGCACGATGTTCCGCAACGGTGGCTCGGAGTACGCCATCAACGGGACCGGCTGTCGCCTCCTCGACGTGCAGGAGCTGCTGTCGGACTCCGGCATCGGGCGCGAGATGCACGTGATCGTCGGTCAGGGCCAGCTCGACTCGATCCTGCGCGCGACGCCGGAGGAACGCCGCGGCTTCATCGAGGAGGCAGCGGGAGTCCTCAAGCACCGCAAGCGCAAGGAGAAGGCCCTCCGCAAGCTCGACGCCACCGACGGGAACCTCACCCGGCTCTCCGACCTGCTCAGTGAGATCCGCCGCCAGCTCAAGCCGCTGGGCCGCCAGGCCGAGGTGGCCCGCCGGGCTGCCACCGTCCAGGCCGAGGTGCGCGACGCCCGGGCCCGGCTGCTCGCGGACGACCTCGCCACGGCCCGGGGGGCGCTGGAGCAGGAGCTGGCCGACGAGGGCGTGCTGCTCGAGCGGCGCGCCGAGGTGGAGGCCGAGATCGGCCGGGCCCGTGAGACGGAGGCCGCCCTCGAGGCCGCGCTGCGCGAGGACCTGCCGGCGCTGTCGAAGGCCCAGGAGACCTGGTACGGGCTCTCCGGGCTGCGCGAGCGCCTCCGCGGCACGGCGAGTCTCGCCGCAGAGCGGGTGCGCAACGGCCAGGCACTGGACGACGAGGCGGCGTCGGACCGCGACGGCGGCCGCGACCCCGACCAGCTGGAGGCCGAGGCGGAGCGCGTGCGCGAGCAGGAGGCCGGCATCGGGGCGGAGGTCGAGGCGAACCGGACCGCCCTCGACGGCGCGGTGTCGAGGCGCCAGGCCCTCGAGCAGGCGTTCTCCCAGGAGGAGCAGCGCATCGCCGGCCTGCAGCGGGCGGCCGCCGACCGGCGTGAGGGACTGGCGCGGCTGCACGGCCAGGTCAACGGTCTCCGCAGCCGCGTCGCGGCCGCCCGGGACGAGGTCGACCGGCTGGAGGCCACCCGCGCGGAGGCCATCGCCCGCGCCGAGAAGGCACAGCAGTCGTTCACCGCCCTGGAGACCCGCGTCGCCGGTCTGGACGCCGGCGAGGAGGGGCTCGACGCGGAGCACGAGGCAGCCAGCTCGCTGCTGGGTGACCTCGAGGACCGGCTGGCCAAGACCCGGGAGGAGCTCCAGGCCGCCGAGCGCGAGCGCAGCGGCCTGGTGGCGCGCAAGGAGGCCCTCGAGCTCGGGCTGAACCGCAAGGACGGCGCCGGCGCCCTGCTGGCCGCAACCGACACGGTCTCGGGGCTGCTCGGCTCCGTCGCCGCCCTGCTCGACGTCCGCACCGGCTACGAGGCGGCCATCGCCGCCGCGCTCGGCAGCGCCGCCGACGCGGTCGCCGTCCGCGACGTCGACGCCGCGCTCACCGCGATCGACCGGCTGAAGGGCGACGACCTCGGCCGCGCCGGCATCCTCCTCGGCGGCGGGTCCTCCACCGGTTCCGTGACGAGCGACCTGCCGGGGCTGCCGGCCGGCGCCGTCCCTGCGCTCGACGTCGTGGAGTGCCCCGACGAGCTGCGTCCGGCGCTGTCGCGGCTGCTGTCCGGGGTCGCGGTCGTCGACGACCTCCGTACGGCGCGCCGGCTGGTCGCGGATGCTCCGGACCTGACCGCCGTGACGCTCGACGGCGACCTCCTCGGTGCGCACTTCGCCTCCGGTGGCTCCTCCAGCCAGCCCAGCCTGATCGAGGTGCAGGCCGCGGTGGACGAGGCGACCGAGGCGCTCGACCGGGCCAACCACGAGCTGGAGCGCCTGCGGTTCGACCTCAGCACCCTGGAGGGTGAGCGCGAGGACGCGGCGCGGCGGGTCGACGTCGCGCTGGCCAAGCTGCACGAGTCGGACGCGGCCCTGGCAGCGGTGGCCGAGGAGCTCGGTCAGTACGGCTCGCAGGCACGCTCGGCCAAGGCCGAGGCGCAGCGACTCGAGCAGGCCATCGCCACCGCGCGCGAGTCGCACGAGCGCGCGGTCGCCGAGCTGGCCGAGCTCGAGGAGCGGCTCGCGACCGCGGCGGACTCCCCGGAGGAGGAGCCCGACACCGCCGAGCGCGAGCGTCTCGCCGAGGAGGCTCGCACGGCGCGCGCCCAGGAGATGGAGGCCCGCCTCGCCCTGCGCACCGCGGAGGAGCGGGCGCGGGCGCTGCAGGGGCGCGCCGACGCCCTGGTCCGCGCCGCCCAGGCCGAGCGCGAGGCGCGGGAGCGGGCGATCGCCCGCCGCGAGCGACTCCTCCACGAGGGCGAGGTCGGCCGGGCGGTCGTCCACGCCGCCGAGGTGGTGCTCGCCCGGCTGGAGGAGTCCATCGGGCTCGCCGCCCAGCAACGCGCCACGGTGGAGCAGGGCCGGGTCGGCCGCGAGCGGGAGCTCGTCGCGGTTCGCGAGCAGCTCCGCGGCCTCGGTGCCACCCTCGACGAGCTGGTGAACTCCGTGCACCGCGACGAGATGGCCCGCACCGAGCAGCGGATGCGCATCGAGCAGCTGGAGGAACGCGCACTGGAGGAGCTGGGCCTGGACGCCGACGCCCTCGTCGCCGACTACGGCCCCGACCAGCTGGTCCCGCCCATCCAGCTGACCCAGCCGGGGGAGGTCGCCGAGGGAGCCGCAGAGCTGCTCGAGCCGGTCCCGTTCGACCGAGACGAGCAGGTCAAGCGGCTGCGCTCCGCCGAGCGCGCCCTCGCACAGCTCGGCCGGATCAACCCGCTCGCCCTCGAGGAGTTCTCGGCGCTGGAGGAGCGGCACAAGTTCCTCACCGAGCAGCTGGAGGACCTCAAGAGCACCAGGCGCGACCTGCTCGACATCGTCAAGGAGGTCGACGAGCGGGTGCAGCAGGTCTTCGCCGAGGCCTACGCCGACGTGAGCAAGGCCTTCGACGAGACCTTCGCCCGACTGTTCCCGGGCGGCGAGGGCCGGCTGGTGCTCACCGACCCCGGCGACATGCTGGCCACCGGTGTCGAGGTCGAGGCGCGGCCGCCGGGCAAGAAGGTCAAGCGCCTGTCCCTGCTCTCCGGCGGCGAGCGGTCGCTGGTGGCGGTGGCTTTCCTGGTGGCGCTGTTCAAGGCCCGACCCTCGCCGTTCTACATCCTCGACGAGGTGGAGGCGGCGCTGGACGACACCAACCTCGGCCGCCTGCTGGAGATCTACGAGGAGCTCCGCGAGAACTCCCAGCTGCTGGTGATCACCCACCAGAAGCGCACGATGGAGGTCGGTGACGCGTTGTACGGCGTCTCCATGCGTGGTGACGGGGTGTCGGCCGTGATCAGCCAGCGGCTGCGCGAGGAGCGGTCCGCGTGACGCAGGCCGGCCCGGAGCGCAGCCCCCGGCCGACGCGTGCCGACTACGCGGTGTGGCGGCAGGCCACGACGCGATGGGCCGACGACGACGTCTACGGGCACATGAACAACGCGCGCTACTTCGAGCTGATCGACACCGCGGTCAACGCACACCTCGCCGAGGCCACCGGCGCCGACATCCGCTCCCTCCCCGCGATCGGCGTGGTCGCGGAGGTGTCCTGCCGGTACTTCCGGGAGGTGGGCTACCCCAAGCCCCTCGACCTGGGGCTGGTCGTCGACCGGATCGGCACCTCGTCGGTGACCTATCGGATCGGCATCTTCCAGGAGGACGCCACCGGGGTGTCGGGGCAGCCCGACGAGCCGGCCGCGGCGGAGGGCCGGTTCGTGCACGTCTACGTCGACAACGGCGTGGGCCCGGGCGGAGGCAGCCGGCCCACCCGGCCGGTCCCGGACGAGATCCGGGCGGTGCTGGAGCCGTTGCTGCGCTCCTGAGCCGACACGCCGGGGAGGAGTTTCGTGCCGGCCCGGCATGGGCACTGGTGGAACGCTGTGGGCACCCTCCCGAAAGGCTTCCCCATGCTCTGGTTGTTCGTCGCGATGTTCTTCATCCTCCTGCTCGCCGGTGCCGTCGCCGTCTACGTGGCCTACCCGCACCGGGGCGAGGAGGTGCCGCATGCGCCGTGGCTCGGCGAGGCGATGAAGAAGGGCGTGGAGGCCCTGCCGACGCTCGACAACCAGCTGGCCCACCAGGAGCAGCAGGCGACGGCCGCCGGACACCGCGAGGGCTCCCACTCCCGGCACTGAACGCACCTCGGGTGCTCTGATTGGATGGGGCCATGGAGTACCTGATCCTCGCGGGCATCCTCGCGCTCGTCGTACTGGTCGGCCTCGTCGGCCTGGTCACGAACCGCCAACGGAGCAGGAAGCCCCCCACGGAGCCGGCACCGCCGGTCATCACGCAGGACCGCACCGCCACCGAGGCGCCCCCGGCTCCGGCGGCGCCGGCACCCGTCGAGCCGGCGCTCGAGCGCCCCGAGTCGGCCGCCAGCCGGCTGGTCCGGCTCCGTCAGCGACTGGCGCGGTCGCAGAGCGGCCTCGGTCGGGGACTGCTCGCGCTGCTGTCCCGGGACCGGCTGGACGAGGACACCTGGGAGGACATCGAGGACACCCTCATCACCGCCGACGTGGGTGTCGGCCCGACGCAGGAGCTGGTCGAGCAGCTGCGCACGCGGCTGCGTGTGGAGGGCGCCTCGGCGGCCGATGCCCGGACGGTGCTTCGCGAAGAGCTGCTCGCCCTGGTCGACCCGGGCATGGATCGCCGTCTCGGCGTGCACGGGACCGACGGCAAGCCGGGCGTCGTGCTCGTCGTCGGGGTGAACGGGACCGGGAAGACCACCACGGTCGGCAAGCTCGGACGCCTGCTGGTAGCGGAGGACAAGGACGTCGTCATGGGCGCCGCCGACACGTTCCGGGCGGCGGCCACCGAGCAGCTGCGGACCTGGGGCGAGCGCGTGGGCGTCGAGGTGGTGGCGGGCCCTGAGGGCAGCGACCCGGCCAGCGTCGCCTACGAGGCGGTCCGTGTCGGCATCGACCGTGACCTGGACGTCGTCCTGGTCGACACGGCCGGCCGGTTGCAGAACAAGGCGGGCCTGATGGACGAGCTCGGCAAGGTGAAGCGGGTCATCGAGAAGCAGGCGGCCGTCACCGAGGTGCTCCTCGTCCTCGACGCGACCACCGGTCAGAACGGCATGGTGCAGGCCCGGATCTTCAGCGACGTCGTCGACGTGACGGGAATCGTCCTCACCAAGCTCGACGGCTCCGCCAAGGGCGGCATCGTGGTGGCCGTCCAGCGCGAGCTGGGCGTGCCCGTCAAGCTGGTCGGCCTCGGCGAAGGACCGGACGACCTGGCACCGTTCGAGGCCGGGCAGTTCGTGGACGCGCTGCTCGGCGACTAGGCCGCCGGCCCGAGGATCCGTCAGGCGCCGATGCCGGCGAGCAGGAAGTCGACCAGGTCCTCGACGTCGTCGGGACCGGGCAGTGGCTGGCCGTTGACCACGCTGTAGGCCAGCAGCCCGTTCACCCAGTTCACAGCGAAGTCGACGCGCAGGTCGGCGCGGAGCTCGCCGCGCTCCATGCCGCGCCGCAGCAGCTGCTCGATCAGGTCCTCGCGGGTCCGGCTGGCCGCCTGGTAGAGCTGCGCGACGCGCGGGTCGCGCAGCGACTCCGTCATCGTCATCCGGATGTAGGCCAGCCCGTGCGAGGTGTTCGCGAACTCCAGGACATGGTCGTAGAAGACCTTCAGGTCCTCGCGCACCGAGCCGGTGTCCGGCACCGGCAGCTCCTGGTGGTAGAGCTGCTCGAGCGCGGCGACCGCGAGGTCCTCCTTGGAGGCCCAGCGGCGGTAGACCGTGGCCTTGCCGGCTCGCGCGAGGGCGGCCACGTCGTCGACGGTGACCTTGTCGAAACCGCGCTCGAGGATGAGCTGTCCAGCCGCTTCGAGGATGCGCTCGTCGGCCGTGACGTCGCGGGGACGCCCACGGCGACGTTGCGGCCGGCCTTCGGTCCGCGACGTCTTCATCGGCCGGTTCGCCGGCTCGGGGAGTCGAGCGACCGGGGTCATGGAGGCATCGTGCACGAGCAGAACTTATGCCAGCGTCCGGGCCGCTGTGGGTGAAATGCGGAGGTTGGCGGCCACCCACTAGACCACCTGAGGAGGCACGTCACAGGGCGGTAACGCGCGGCGCGTGATCGTCACGCCGCCGAAACGCCGCGAGCACGCCGGCGAAACGTCGTACCCCCAGAGTTCGGTGCAGGCAGGTCGCCCACCGAGGAGGTTCCATGGACGGCTACTACACCTGGATGCTGGTGTCCGCGTCGCTGGTCCTGCTGATGACGACTCCGGGGCTGGCGCTCTTCTACGGCGGCATGAGCCGGTCGACGTCGGTGCTGAACATGATGATGATGTCGTTGACGGCGCTGGGCGTGGTCGGCATCGTCTACGTGCTGTGGGGCTGGTCGATGTCGTACGCCAGCAGCATCCCCGACGCGGCCGGGCACACCGGCGCCCAGATCGGCATGCTCTTCGCGAACCCGTTCAGCCAGTTCGGGCTGGAGGGCACCGACGCGCACGACTACGTGTTCGTCGCCTTCCAGCTCACCTTCGCGGTGATCACCGCGGCGCTCGTCAGCGGCGCCCTCGCCGACCGGGTGCGGCTCTCTGCCTGGCTGGTGTTCCTGCCGATCTGGGTGACGTTGTCCTACTTCCCGCTGGCGCACATGGTGTGGGGCGGCGGCTTCCTCTCCGGCGTCGAGAACGGCCTCGCGGAACTGGTCTTCGGTGGCGGCGGAGGGGCCGCGGTCGCGCCGATCGACTACGCCGGCGGCACCGTCGTGCACATCAACGCGGGCGTCGCCGGACTGGTGCTCGCCGTGCTCGTCGGCAAGCGTCTCGGCTTCGGCCGCGAGCCGGTCAAGCCGCACAACCTCACCCTGACCATGATCGGCGCCGGCCTGCTGTGGTTCGGCTGGTTCGGCTTCAACGTGGGGTCGATCGTGCTCACCGGCGCGACCGAGCAGGCGAAGGTCGACCAGTTCCTCACCGAGACGGGCCTCGTCTGGGTCAACACGACCGTCGCCACCTGTGCGGCGATGCTGGGCTGGCTGCTGGTCGAGCACCTCCGCGACGGCAAGGCGACCTCCCTGGGCGCCGCGTCGGGGGTGGTGGCCGGCCTGGTGGCGGTCACCCCGGCCTGCGGGGCGCTGTCGCCGCTGGGTGCCATCGTCCTCGGCGCGGCGGCCGGGGTGCTCTGTGCCCTCGCGGTCGGGCTGAAGTACCGGTTCGGCTACGACGACTCCCTCGACGTGGTCGGGGTGCACCTCGTGGGTGGTCTCGTCGGCACCGTGGGGGTCGGGTTCCTCGCCACGTCCGGCGGCCTGCTGTACGGCGACGGCCTGCGCCAGCTCGTCGTACAGCTCCTGGTCGCCCTGTTCGCGATGACCTGGTCCGCGGTCGCCACGCTGCTGGTCGGCCTGCTCGTCAGGGTCCTCGTCGGCTGGCGGATCGACGAGGAGGCCGAGGTGGACGGCATCGACTTCGCCGAGCACGGCGAGACGGCGTACGACCTGACCGCCACGCCGACCGGGCGGCTGACCCGTAACGTCGGCGTAACACAGCTCACCGGAGCGTCACGTGACCGCAACACGTGACGCCGCCCCCGGAAACGTGCGCCCCCGACAGTGGTCGCCATGACTCACGTGGACGCCGGCGACACCGCCTGGCTGCTCACCGCGGCCGCCCTGGTCCTGCTGATGGCGCCGGGGCTGGCGCTCTTCTACGGCGGCATGGTGCGCTCCAAGGCCGTGCTCAACATGATGATGATGACCGTCGGTGCGCTCGCCGTGATCCTGGTCGTCTGGGTGCTGTTCGGCTACTCACTGGCCTTCGGCGACGACCTCGCCGGCGGTCTGCTCGGCAACCCGCTCCAGTACGCCGGGCTGCAGTCGCTGCTGTCGTCGCAGGCGGACTCGTGGCTGACCGTGCCGGTGATCCTGTTCGCGGCGTTCCAGGGGCTCTTCGCGGTGATCACCGGGGCGCTGGTGTCCGGTGCGGTGGCCGACCGCGCCCGCTTCGGTGCCTGGCTGGTGTTCATCGCCGCGTGGGCGGTGCTCGTCTACGCCCCGGTGGCGCACTGGGTCTTCGACCTCGACCGCGACGGCCACTCGGGCGGCTGGCTGGTGAACAAGGTCGGCCTCGTCGACTTCGCGGGCGGCACGGCCGTGGAGATCTGCTCGGGTGCCTCAGCCTTGGCGCTGGCCCTGGTGGTGGGCACCCGGGTGGGGTTTGGCAAGGACCCGATGCGGCCGCACAACCTCACCCTGGTGATGCTCGGCGCCGGACTGCTGTGGTTCGGCTGGTTCGGGTTCAACGCCGGGTCCGCGCTCGGCGCCAACCACTCGGCGGCCGTGGTGTTCGTGACGACCCTGTGCGCCGGCGCGGCCGGGTCACTGGGGTGGCTCGCACTCGAGCGGGTCCGGGACGGGCACGCCACCACGCTGGGCGCCGCGTCCGGCATGGTGGCCGGTCTGGTCGCGATCACCCCGAGCTGCGGGTCGGTCTCCCCGCTGGGCGCCCTGGTCGTCGGCGCGGCGGCGGGCGTGGTCTGCGCACTGGCCGTCGGCCTGAAGTACCGCTGGGGGTACGACGACTCCCTCGACGTCGTGGGCGTGCACCTCGTCGGCGGCCTCGTCGGCACCCTGGCCATCGGCCTGCTCGCGACCGCAGCCGCTCCCACCGGTGTGGACGGGCTGTTCTACGGCGGCGGCGCCGGACAGCTGGGCAGGCAGGCGGTCGGTGCCGGCGTCGTGCTGGTCTACGCCTTCACCGTGTCGTTGCTGATCGCGCGGGCCGTCGATCGGCTGATGGCCTTCCGCGTCGACGAGGAGCACGAGATCACCGGCATCGACCTGGTCATCCATGCCGAGACCGCCTATGACCTGCACGGGGCCAGCGGGGCGCGCACCGGCGACTTCACGCTGCCGAAGGCGACAGAGGGCCCGTTCCGGGCCACTGACCGACGATCGATCGACTGAGAGGCTGGAGCGATGAAGCTGGTGACCGCGGTGGTCAAGCCGCACAAGTGGGAGGACGTCCGGGCCGCCCTCGAGGCGGTCGGCGTGACCGGCATGACGGTGAGCGAGGTCAGCGGCTACGGCCGCCAGAAGGGGCACACCGAGGTCTACCGGGGCGCGGAGTACGACATCGCCCTGGTGCCGAAGGTCCGCGTGGAGATCGTCGTCGACGACGAGGAGACCGACGCGGTGGTCGAGGCGATCCTCTCCTCCGCGCAGACCGGGCGCATCGGCGACGGCAAGGTCTGGGTCGCCCCGGTCGAGACGGTGGTCCGGGTCCGGACCGGCGACCGCGACGAGCTCGCCATCTGAGCCGCCCGTCATGACGCGCCAGGAGCGCGCCGACCGGACTCTCGAGGCCGACCTGCTCTGCCGCGCGGCTTTCGACACGGCCGCGTGCCCGGACACCGGGGTGGCGCTCGTCGCAGTGGGCGGCTACGGCCGTGAGGAGCTGGCCCCCCACAGCGACCTCGACGTGGTGCTGGTGCACGTCGACGGCCTCGACCTCGGCAGCTGGGCGGCCGACGTGTGGTACCCGCTGTGGGACTCCGGCCACCGCATCGACCATGCGGTGCGATCGCGCGGAGAGGTCCTCGACCAGGTCGCGGGCGACCTCAAGGTGGCGCTCGGCATGCTCGACGTCCGGCACCTCGCGGGCGACCCGAACCTGACCCTGCGGCTGCGCACCGAGATGCTCGCGGCGTGGCGCCGTGACGCCCGCCGCCGGCTCCCGGAGCTCCGCGAGCTGGTCCTCGACCGGGGGCGCCGGCTCGGTGAGCTGGCCGATGCGGCGGTGCCGGATCTCAAGGAGTCGGTCGGTGGGCTGCGGGACGCGACCGTGCTCAAGGCGCTGGTCGCGACGTGGCTCGTGGACGTTCCCCACGCCGACCTGGAGCGCACCCGCAGCGCGCTCCTCGACACCCGTGATGCCCTGCACGCGCTCACCGGACGCCCCACGGACCGGGTCACGCCGGAGTACTGGGCCGACCTGGCCCACGCCCTCGAGCTCCCGGACGCGCTGGCGGCGCAGCGGCACGTCCGCGGCCTGGGCCGCCGGGTCACCCACCTGGGCCGGCTCACCTGGCGACGCGTCGAGGCGGTGCTTCGTGCTCCGGGGCCGGTCGGTCGGGGCCGCCGGCCCGCGCTCGAGTCGCTCGGTCACGGCGTCGCGGTCTCGCACCGGGAGGTGGTGCTCGACGCGGGCTCACGCCCGGACCGGGACCCGTTGCTGCTCCTGCGCGCGGCGGCCGAGGCGGCCGAGCGCGACCTGGTGCTGGCTCCCACCACGGCGGCCCGGCTGGCCCGCGAGGCGCCGGAGCTCCCGGATCCCTGGCCCCTCGAAGCCCGCGAGCTGCTCGTCCGGCTGCTCGGCGCAGGCCCCTCCATGCTGGGTGTCTGGGAGACGCTCGAGGAGACCGGTGCGACGGACCGCCTGCTGCCCGAGTGGGCTGCCGTCCGGCTCCTTCCTCACGCCGCGACCGTGCACCGCTTCACCGTCGACCGGCACCTCGTGCAGACCTGTGTGGAGGCGTCCCGGCTGCTCGACCGGGTCTCCCGGCCCGACGTGCTGCTCGTGGCGGCGCTGCTGCACGACATCGGCAAGGGCGAGGACGCTGACCACAGCATCGCCGGCGAGCGCCTCGCCCGTGGGATCGCCGCCCGGCTCGGCTTCGACCAGGGCGCGGTGGACCTGGTCGGCCTGCTGGTACGACGACACCTGCTCCTCCCCGAGACGGCGACGACCCGTGACCTCGACGATCCGGGGACTCTCGCGTCGGTGCAGGGCTGCGTGCAGGACGTCGAGCAGCTCGAGCTCCTGGCCGCGCTCACCGAGGCGGACGCGCGGGCCACGTCCGAGAAGGCGTGGAGCCGCTGGCGGGCCGGACTGGTCGGGGAGCTGGTCGACCGACTCGGGGCCGTGGTCGGGCACCGGAAGCTGCCGACCCCGGCCCGTGAGTGGGCACCGCCGGACGTCGACCTCGCGGAGTCCGTCCGTCAGGACCCCACCCGGGTGCACGTGGCCGTGCGCCAGGACGAGCTGGGCTCGACCGTCACGATCGCCTCGGGTGACCGGGTCGCGCTCCTCGCCGACTGCGCAGCGCTGCTCGCGAGCCAGGGAGCGGAGGTCCGGGCCGCGCGTGCCTGGCAGCAGCACGTCGACGGCGTCGACGTGGGTGTCACTGAGTGGCGCGTCGAGCGTCGTGGGCTCGACGCGGCGGCGCTGCGGACACGTCTCGAGGCGATCGTCACGGGCCGCGTCGATCCGGCCGAGCGGCTGCGGCCCCGGTCGACAAGCGCTGCTGGGCAGCCCGGCGCCGGTCCCGCGATCGTCGTACACCCGGACGCGTCGGAACGGGCCACCGTGCTCGAGGTGCGAGCCGCCGACGAGCCGGGACTGGTCCACCAGGTGTGCCGGGCGCTGGCCGGGCTGGACCTGGCGATCTGCTCCGCACACGTGGACACGCTCGGCGGCCGCGCGGTCGACGTGTTCTACGTCCATGAGCCGGGAGCCGGCGCGCTGACCGACGCCCGGGCGGCCGCGGCGGTGCACGCGGTGCGCGAGGCGCTCGCCCGGCAGTGAGCCCTGATCCACCGAGAGCCGGGACGTTCCGCGACGGCAGATAGGCTTGGGCGTCGTCCTGTCCCCTCCGATCGAGGAACGCCCGCGTGTTCGCAACCCTTTCTGACCGCCTCACCGCGACGTTCAAGAACCTCCGCGGCAAGGGGAAGCTGTCCGACGCCGACATCGACGCCACCGCGCGCGAGATCCGGCTGGCGCTCCTCGAGGCCGACGTCGCCCTGCCGGTGGTCAAGGAGTTCGTCGGCCGGGTCAAGGAGCGGGCCCGCGGTGCCGAGGTCTCCCAGGCGCTCAACCCCGCCCAGCAGATCATCAAGATCGTCAACGAGGAGCTCGTCCAGATCCTCGGCGGCGAGACCCGCCGACTGCGCTACGCCAAGAACCCGCCGACGGTGATCATGCTGGCCGGCCTCCAGGGCGCCGGCAAGACCACTCTCGCGGCCAAGCTGGCGCTCTGGCTGAAGGGCCAGGACAAGAGCCCGATGCTCGTCGCCGCCGACCTGCAGCGTCCCAATGCCGTGACCCAGCTGCAGGTCAACGGCGAGCGCGCCGGGGTGACCGTCTTCGCCCCGGAGCCTGGGAACGCCCAGGGGATCGAGCACGGTGGGGACCCGGTCGAGGTGGCGCGCCAGAGCATCGCGGAGGCGCGCCGGACGCTGCACGACGTCGTCATCATCGACACTGCCGGTCGGTTGGGCATCGACCAGGAGCTGATGAAGCAGGCCGCGGACATCCGGGACGCGGTCAACCCCGACGAGGTGCTCTTCGTCGTGGACGCGATGATCGGCCAGGACGCCGTCAACACCGCCCAGGCATTCCTCGACGGAGTCGGCTACGACGGCGTCGTACTGACGAAGCTCGACGGCGACGCCCGCGGTGGCGCCGCCCTGTCGATCGCGCAGATGACCGGCAAGCCGGTGATGTTCGCCTCTGCCGGCGAGAAGCTCACCGACTTCGACCTGTTCCACCCCGACCGGATGGCCTCGCGCATCCTCGACATGGGCGACCTGCTCACCCTGATCGAGCAGGCTGAGAAGACCTTCGACGCCGAGCAGGCGGCCCAGGCCGCCGAGCGGCTGCAGGGCGGGCAGTTCACGCTGGAGGACTTCCTGCAGCAGATGCAGCAGATCCGCAAGATGGGCTCGCTGACCAAGATGCTCGGGATGCTGCCCGGCATGGGCCAGTTCCGCGACCAGCTGGAGAACTTCGACGAGCGCGAGATCGACCGGATCCAGGCGATCATCCAGTCGATGACGCCGGGGGAGCGGGCCAACCCGAAGATCATCGACGGGTCGCGCCGCGCCCGCATCGCCAAGGGGTCGGGCCGGACCGTCGCGGACGTCAACCAGCTCATCGACCGCTTCGGCGAGGCGAAGAAGATGATGGAGCAGATGGCCCGCGGCGGTGGCATGCCGGGCCTCCCGGGCAGCCCCGGCATGGCCCTCGGCAAGCGCGCCAAGGCCCGCCAGGCGCCGAAGTCCAAGAAGGGCAAGGGCGGCCGCAAGTCCGGCAACCCGGCGAAGCGCGCCCAGCAGGAGGCGGCCGCGGTGACGGACAAGCCGGCTGACGGCAGTGCGTTCGGGCTGGACAAGGACGCCGGCCTGCCCGAGGACTTCGACCCGAGCCAGCTGCCGGACCTGTCCAAGTACCTCAAGGGCTGATGACCGGAGCCCGGCCGGCGCGGGCGGCGCCAGCCGGGCTCGACATGATCCCCCGGGTCTACGGCAGCGGGACCTGGACCACGAAGCCGGCCCCCGCTCCGCAGAGCGTGCATGCCGTCACGTAGGCGCTGCCGTCGTCGATCGCCACGCCGTAGGGCAGCGGCAGCGGGCCGCCGACCCTCTGCGCGGACGGGTCGTTGGCGCCGGGGTGCACGGCGACGAGCGAGCCCGTGCCTCCGTTCAGCAGGCCGTCGTCGAACATCTGCACGGCGTAGAGCTGGTCGCCGTCCCAGGCAAGGTCGGTGAGGTTCGTCATCCCGCTGGCCCAGACCGTGGGCGCCTCGCCCGGCACCACCCGCCAGATGTCGGCCGCACCGGTCGGGAACGGGAAGCCGGTCAGCTGGCTGACGTAGTAGGCCCCGTCAGGACCGACCGCCACGGCCGTCGGGACCGCCTGCATGGGGATCTGGGCGCCCGGCGGCAGCTCCAGGAACGGCGGCGCGTCGACCATCCGGTCCGGGAACACCGCCAACACCGAGACGTGCCCGCCACGCGTGACGTGGAGCAGGGTGTTCCCCCCGGCGTCGGCGAGCACCGAGCTGCCGCCCATGGTGACCAGACCGCCCGGGTCGCTGTCGTGCGCCTCACTGCCGTCCGGGTTGTGCGCCGCCTCGAAGGCGGCGATGTCGGTCATCCGGATCCGCGTCGCGTCGCCGTTGCCGTTGAACCGGCCGGAGTAGACGGTGCCGAACCGCGGGTCCTGCAGGACGTCGTCGCGCGCCTCCGCCTCCTGTCCGATGCCGATCGAGACCGTGAAGTTGCCGCCCGGGCCGACTTGCACGTCCTGGGGGCCGATCGGCGCGTCCGACCCGATCGAGGGCAACCGTCCGATCGCTGTGCGCACGACCCCGTTCGAGATCGCCGCGACCGCACCCGTCGTACCGGAGCACACCTCGCTCGAGGGGTCCTCCGGGTTGGGCAGGCAGGCGGTCGACCCGCCGGTGCCGGCCTCGGCGACGTAGAGCGTGCCGTCGGGTGCCACGTCGATTCCGCGCGGGTTGGTCAGACCGGAGGCGTACGGCGGCGGGTCGTCCGCCATCGCCGGCACCCCGGCCAGCGCGCTGACGCCGAGGGCGAGGGCGGAGGCGCTGCCGAGGAGTGCGCTGCGGGGCAAGGCGAGGCGTCTGGTCATGGGCGGAGTCCTGTCCGGAAAAAGGTGTCCCCCCACCTTTCGCACAGGACCGGCGGGCCGCACATGACCCATCTGGGCTCGCCCGTGGCGGTCAAACGCGCTGAAACACGGGCGAGTCGGGCCGGCACGCCCGGACGGATCAGCGGTTGACGAGCTTGAAGAAGGTGCTGTCCTCGCCGCTGGCCTTCTCCTCCTGGTAGAGGAAGGCCAGGCCTTCGGACTCGAACTTGTCGAACCAGGTGTCCCAGTCGATCTGCTCCAGCTCGTCGGAGCCGGCGCCGCCCGGGAAGTCGATCCGGAGCACGCCCGCGTCGTCGCCGTCAGCGGTGTCCCGGACGGTGGCCGGGGTGCCGTCGTGCTCCTCGACCCAGCCGCGGATCTCGTCGTGGTCTGTCGTGGTGTTGGTCTTCGAGGTCATGGGGGCTCCGTACCCGGCCGGCCGAGCAGCCATGAGCTCGCATGGCGGCGAGAGGCGCCGGGTACGTTCGGGGGGATGTCCCTTCCCAACCTCGTCGTCATCGGTGCCATGAAGTGCGGCACCACCGCACTGCACCGCTACCTCGACCTGCACCCCGACATCGCGATGGCGCCGATGAAGGAGGTCAACTTCTTCAACGGCCCGGAGCAGGCACCCGAGGCGCCGCCCGACGAGTGGTGGCGCCACGGCCAGTGGCACCGCGGCCCGGACTGGTACGCCGGGCTGTTCGACGACCGGGCGCCGGTCCGTGGTGAGACGTCGCCGGGCTACACCTCCCCGGACCACCCCGAGGTACCCGCCCGCATGGCGGCCCTCCTGCCCGACGCACGCCTGATCTTCTTGGTCCGAGACCCGGCCGAGCGCGCCGTCTCGCACTACCGGCACCACGTCCGTGACGGGGCCGAGCACCGGTCCCTGGCGGAGGCGGTGCTCGACCCGGGGAGCCACTACCTCTCGCGGGCGCGCTACCACGAACGTCTCCAGCCCTACCTCGAGCACTTCGCTCGCGAGCAGCTGCTGGTCCTGGTGACCGAGCGACTGCGGCACGACCGACGTGGCGAACTGAATCGGGCGTTCACGCACGTGGGTGTCGATGCGGACTGGTGGGACCAGCGGCTCGAGCAGCAGTGGCACGTGGGCGAGGGGTCCAGCACTCCGGAGCCCGCCCTGGGCCACGAGATCAGGGCAAGGCTCGCGGACGACACCGAGCGGCTTCGGCACCTGCTGGACGACGAGATCGTCGAGTGGGCGGCGTGACCGCCCCCCGGGTCACGACCGTGGTGATCACCCGCGACCGCCTTCCCGACCTCCAGAAGTCGCTGCCGCGCCACCAGCGGCCGGTCGTGATGGTCGACAACGGCTCCACCGACGGCACGGTGGAGTGGGTCCGCAGCCACCTGCCCTGGATCGAGATCGTCGCCCTGGGCGACAACCGCGGCGCAGCGGCCCGCAACATCGGCGTGGAGGCTGCCACGACGCCCTACGTCGCGTTCGCCGACGACGACTCCTGGTGGGAGTCGGGCGCGTTGGATTGCGCCGCGGACCTCTTCGACCGCCACCCGCGGCTCGCGGTGCTCGCGGCACGCATCCTCGTCGGGACCGAGAACCGACCCGACCCGATCTGTGCGCTGATGGTCGACTCGCCCCTGGGCAGCTCGGTCGACCTCCCGGGTCCGGAGATCCTCGGCTTCCTCGCGTGTGGGGCGGTCGTCCGGCGTACGGCGTTCCTGCAGTCGGCCGGCTTCGACGACGTGGTGTTCTTCGGCGGGGAGGAGGAGCGGCTGGCCCTGGACCTCCGGTCCGCCGGCTGGGGGCTGTGCTACGTCCCCGACGTCGTGGCCCACCACCACCCGTCGCCGAGCCGGAACGGCGCCGAACGTGCCGTGCGCTGGCATCGCAACCGGATCCTGACCACGCTGATGCGACGCCCGTGGCCGGTCGTCGGTCGCGCCGTGCTCGAGGCCGGCAGGAGCGGCCCGCCGGGCCGGGCCGGTGTGCGGGCCGCCGTGCGCCGGTCAGGGGCGGCGCTCGCCCGCCGCCAGGTCGTCCCGGCGGAGGTGGAACGGGCTCGCCGTCTCCTCGACGGGCCACCGCGCCGACGCAGGCGATAGCGTCCGGGGTCATGGGAGAACAGCGCGAGATCCTGCGATTCCATGGTCCGGTCCTCCCCGACGGGCAGGTGCGTGACCTCTACGTCGTGGACGGGACGATCACGCTCGAGTCCCAGCCGGGTGCGGACACCACCGCCGAAGGCTGGATCGTCCCCGGGCTGGTCGACGCGCACTGCCACATCGGCCTCGACGACCACGGCGCCACGGACGACGAGGAGGCCGAACGGCAGGCGATCGCCGACCGCGACGCCGGCGCCCTGCTGATCCGCGACTGCGGCTCGGCGCTGGACACCCGCTGGATCCACGACCGCGAGGACCTGCCCCGGCTGATCCGGGCTGGACGGCACATCGCCCGGACGAAGCGCTACATCCGCAACTACGCCCACGAGGTCGAGCCGGCCGAGCTCGCGTCGTACGTCGCCCAGGAGGCGCAACGCAGCGACGGGTGGGTCAAGCTGGTGGGCGACTGGATCTCGCGTGACGAGGGCGACCTGGTGCCCAGCTTCCCGGCCGATGCCTTCGCCGCCGCGATCCGCACTGCCCACGAGCACGGCGCGCGCGTCACGGCACACTGCTTCGGCCAGACGGTGCTGCCCGGGCTGCTGGAGGCGGGCATCGACTGCATCGAGCACGGCACCGGCCTTTCGGCCGACCTGATCGACACCATGGTGCAGCAGCGCGTGGCGCTGGTGCCGACCGTGATGCAGACCGAGAAGTTCCCCGAGTACGCCCAGGCGGGGGCCGAGCGGTTCCCCGACTACTCCGCCACGATGGCCGAGCTCTACGACCGCCGGCGGCAGGTGATCCTCGCGGCCCACGAGGCGGGGGTGCAGATGTACGCCGGCTCGGACGGCGGTGGCGTCGCCCGGCACGGCAACATCGCCGGCGAGGTGCTGGCGATGCACGCGATGGGTCTCCCCGCCGACTACGCCCTGGGGGCCGCGTCGTGGCGCGCGCGCGAGTGGCTCGGCTGGAACGCCGCTCTCGACGAGGGTGCCCCCGCGGACCTGGTCGTCTACCCGCGCAACCCGCTCGAGGACCTCTCGGTCCTCCAGGAGCCGACCCGGATCGTCCTTCGCGGCCGGGTCGTCGCCTGATTTCACCGCAGCCGCCCTGCTCTGGCAGAATGGGGCGCTGAGCCTTGCCGGGGACGGACCCTCTCATCCGTCCCGGAGCGAGCCCATCGGACGACCCGGCCCGGTCCCCACCCGGTCGAGGGCGCCCACCACCCAGCAATTCCTCAAGGAGACCCCACAGACGTGGCCGTCAAGATTCGTTTGAAGCGGATGGGCAAGATCCGCCAGCCGTACTACCGCATCGTCGTCGTCGACTCCCGCAAGAAGCGGGACGGCAAGGTGATCGAGGAGATCGGGAAGTACCACCCGAAGCAGGAGCCGTCCTTCATCGAGGTGAACTCCGAGCGGGCGCAGTACTGGCTCGGCGTGGGCGCGCAGCCGACCGAGGCGCTCGAGGCGATCTTCAAGATCACCGGCGACTGGCAGAAGTTCAAGGGCCTGCCGGGCGCCGAGGGCACCCTGCGGACCGCTGAGCCCAAGCGCGACAAGACCGAGCTCTTCAACGAGGCGCTCAAGGACGCTGCCAGCGAGCCGAAGTCCGAGGCGGTCACCAAGAAGGCCGAGAAGAAGTCGGAGAGGAAGCCCAAGGCGGAGACTCCTGCGGACGAGGCCCCGACCGCTGAGGCGCCCGCGGAGACGCCGGCTGCGGAGGCACCTGCTGACGAGGCTGCCGCGGACGCGCCGGCCGAGGAGACCAGCACCGACGCCCCGGAGGCCGAGAAGGCCGCCGAGGGCGACGACAAGGCCGACTCCTGATGCTCGCCGAGGCGCTGGAGCACCTGGTCCGCGGGATCGTCGACCATCCGGACGACGTCCAGGTGCGCGACAAGCAGCTGCGCCGCGGCTCGCTGCTCGAGGTCCGCGTGAACCCCTCCGACCTCGGCAAGGTCATCGGCCGCAACGGCCGCACCGCGACGGCGTTCCGCACTGTCCTGTCGGCCCTCGCCGGCAGGGGCGGTGCCCGGATCGACTTCGTGGACGTGGACCGTCGTCGCTGATCGAGGCACCAGCCAGCACGCCACAATGGGCACCGACTCCCCGTGGGGAGCGGTGCCCGTTGTGCTGCCAGGACAGGAACTGAGTGTGGAAGACGACTACGTGGTGGTCGGCCGGATCGGCCGGGCGCACGGCATCAAGGGGGAGGTGTCGGTCGAACCACGGACTGACGAGCCGGAGCGGCGCTTCGTCGAAGGTGCGGTCCTGGACGCCCGGAAGGGCACCCAGCGGAGCACGCTGACGATCGTCGCCAGCCGCACGCACCAGGGCAGGCTGCTGGTCCGCTTCGCCGAGATCGGTGACCGGAACGAGGCCGAGGCAGCGCGCGGGACGCAGCTGACCCGCCCGATCGACCCGGACGAGACGCCGGAGGATCCCGACGAGTTCTACGACCACCAGCTGGTGGGTCTCCGGGTGGAGGACGCCGATGGCGCCGTCCTCGGCACCGTGACGGCCGTGACGCACACGGGCGGCCACGACCTGCTGCACATCCGCCCTTCGACCACCTCGGGGGCCGAGCCACCCGAGGTGCTCTTCCCGTTCGTCACCGCCCTCGTGCCGGACGTCGATGTGGCGAGCGGTCGTCTGGTGGTCGACGACCGGCCCGGCCTGCTCGCGGCCGAGGCGGAGTAGCCAGCCGATGCGCATCGAC